>CAIJFT010000439.1 GCA_903820035.1 uncultured Opitutia bacterium | reverse complement strand
GGAGAAATTCATGCTCGTCGGCGGCTCGCACGACACGCACGAACGGATGACCGAAACGATGCTGAAGACCTTCGAGGAACTGAAGCGGCGCCACAAGCACCTGGAAACGGTGGAACCGACGGAACTCGGCGAAATCATCTCCAAGTCGCAACCCCGATGAATCCCGACTCCGACGCTCCGTCCACCGCCCTGCCCTCGTGGGTCGTCGGCCTTGGTGGCGTGGCCGCAGTTGCGTCTCTCCTGTTTTCCCTTCTCCTATTTCTCAACCGCTAAATCTCATGTCCGAAAAAATCACCAACCTCACCACCGCCACCTTCAAAACCTTCATCGCGTCCGCGGCGACGCCCGTCCTCGTGGATTTCTGGGCCCCGTGGTGCGGCCCCTGCAAGGCCATCGCCCCGATCCTCGAGGAACTCGCTACTGAATTCGAAGGAAAGCTGCAGGTCACCAAGGTGAATATCGACGAGAACGACTCGATCGCCGGGGACTACAGCGTCCGCGCGATCCCGACGATGATCCTGTTCAAGGATGGCAAGGCCGCAGAGACGCTTGTCGGCATGATGCCGAAGGCCACCATCAAGGCCAAGCTGGCCGCTCACCTCGCCTAAACGGCCCCGCGCCTCAGCGCGCGAAGAACAGGCCGAGCCCGAACAACCCGGCATACCAAGCCAGGAGTTTTCCCGTATCGCCCAAGAGCGCTATCAGCGCCTTGGGCGATTCTTCTTTTTGGAGCCGGCGGACGTGCGTCCAGGCAAGCGGCACGAGCAGGAGCGGAAGCAGCACCGCCGGCCGATATCCGCGGACGAGAAAGACCAACGGCATTGCCAGCGCGCCGGTGATTGACGCGATAAACTGCAAGCGGGCCGCCGGCCGGCCGAGGCGCACCACCAGCGTCCGCTTGTGCGCCACGGCGTCGGTCTCGGCATCGCGATAGTTATTCACGACGAGAATATTCGCCGCCAGCAGGCCCACCGCCGCTCCCGCCAGCAGCGCGTCGGTCGAAAGCGCCCCGACCTGCACAAAGTACGTGCCGCCGACGGCGACGAGGCCAAAGAAAATGAAGACAAACACGTCACCCAATCCGTGATACGCCAAGGGGAAGGGCCCGCCGGTGTAGGCGATGCCGCACAGAATACTGGCGAGCCCGACGGCGACGAGCCAAGGGCCGCCCCACGCCACCAGACCAAGTCCGGTGAGAAAAGCCGCCGCAAAAACCCCGTACATCGCCGCCCGCATCGTGGCCGGGGCGACCAAGCCGGCGGCCACCGCCCGGCGCGGACCAACGCGGTCCGTCGTATCGGCGCCGCGCACGAAATCATAATAGTCGTTGGCGAAGTTCGTGCCGATCTGCACCAGCAGCGCGAAGCCGAGGCAGAGCGCGGCGGCCGCCGGAATCAACCGGCCTCCGTGCCACGCCAAGGCGCTGCCGACGAGCACCGGCGCGATTGCCGCCGGCAAGGTCCGGGGTCGCGTTGCGCCCCACCAGATTTCCGCGGGGGTCGGTCTCATCGCGGCGGAGGCTGACACGGGGGCATTCCTCCGCTCGCTGGCGGCATTTCGAACCAGGCAAGCGAACGCATCATTTTGTCGGGGCGGCGGGTTGGTAGCGCTGGGCGAGCGGCACGCTCAACTCCCTTTCCAAATCACGAATCCGGCCGAGCACAACTTCGCTCGCCGCCGCTTCCTCGCCGGGAGGCAGTTGCGGGTGCAACCGGGCGAGCCACGCCAACGCCTCAGGTTTACGGCTCAGCTTGCGCAGCAACTCGGCGTGCAACCGCGCCGCGAAATAGGGCGCGTTGGGCTGCTCCCAAGCCCGGCGGTAACTCTCGGCGGCGGCGGCCACATCCCGGAGGCGCGTCAGCTGAATCGCAGCCCGCTCGATCCAGAGGTCGGCGCTGGCCGGGTGAAAGGTCGCGGCGGCATCAAGCACCCGCAGCGCCTGCCGGCCTTGCTCGGCGTCGATCTGCTGCTGCCGCGCGAGCGCCACCGTGTCGTAACCACCCTCAGTCTGGATGCGCCAAGCGGAAAAATCATGCGCCGTGATCCGCGCCCCATTAAGCCAGAAATAAACCGGCCGGGGGTCGAGGGCGGTCGTGAGGTGGAGCAGGGTCTGAACGGCCGGCAGATCCCGCCGCTCCCAAACGTCATACATCCGGATCCACGTCGCGTCGGCGACGAGCGCCCGAAAGCCCCCGAGCAAGGCGAGGGTTACGCCCTGCCCCGCCGCGACCATCGATGAGTCGAGTTGTAATGCGGGCTGCCGGGCGCGCGCTTCCCGCCACACGGGATCGACCATCCGGTTTAGCAGCCAACCGCCGGACGCCAACGTCAGGACGACCACCGCAAACCACCGCACCCGGGCCGGATTAAGCCACTGAAACAATCCACGTTGCCGGTTCAAAGCCCCCTTCTCCGCCGGGGCGACCGCGCCTGCGACGCCGCAGGTTGGCGCTGAAGCGCTCGTCACGCCTTCGGGCGTCGAGTCACGTTCCGGCGCTTGGGGTCTCGGTCTTTCCACTTTCAAGAGAGGCCTTTCAACTGCGTGGCGCCGCCTCAGATCTCGCGTTTGCGAAAACTGAAAATCGCCAGACCGCACGCCACCGCACAGTAGCCCGCGGCGTACAACGCGATGCGGAGCGTGTGCGCGGCGGGGGGGACGTCCGTACCGGTCAGCACGTCGCCGAGCGCGAACAGCTGGAAATTAGGGAAGACCGCCGCGAGCAATGCGGCGGTCACGCGGCCGAGGATCGTCCCGGCGCGGCCGTAGGCATCCTGCGCGAGGTATTGCAGGTGGCAGATCACCAGAAAAAGAAACCCCATCACCATAGTGAACAACTGCGTCTGGGCGAAGCTCGCAATCAGCAGGCCAAACGCCGCCAGCACGGCAAATTTCAACCATTGCAACAGGCCGGCCAGCGCGATCGCGGTGTAGCTGACGACAGAGCCCCGCGCGAACGCCTCCGGAGCGGCCGCCATCAACTCACGCTCCCTCGACCACACTGCGGCCATCAGCAGCGCCGTAAGCAGGCCGCAAAACACCGCAATCAGCACGGCGATCCCCGCGAACTTTCCGAGTAGGAACTCCGCCCGCCACACCGGCTTGGCGAGCAGGGTGAGCGCGGTACGGTTTTCAATCTCACTAAAGAACAACTGCGCGGTGGCCGTGACCGTCAGCGCCGCCCCGAAAAAACCCATAGCCCCGAGACCGCAATCGATCAGGAATTTTAACTCCGGGGCCCCGAAGTTGAAATCACGCAGCCACCGGGCACCGAGTACCAAGGCCAGCGCCAGCAACAGGAAGAAATGGAAAAGCCGCTGCCTCGCCGCCTCGCGGAGCGTGTTATCCGCGATCAATCCCACCCGGCGAAGCGAAAATGGCACCGCGCTCATGGCTGCTTCCGCGCGACGCGGTCCAGAAAAATGCGATCGAGACGCGCGCGGGGCATTTCCACCGACTCCAGCGTTCGCCCGCGCGCCGCCAACCAGGACCGCAATTCGGCTAACTCCGCCGCCGGCAACGCATCGACCACCAGCGCCTGTCGGTCGGCCTGGCCCACCAACTCCGGCACCGCCCCTTCAAGGATTAACTTTCCCCGGTCCAAAATCGCGACGCGGTCACAGATGTCCTCAATCTGACCGAGCAGATGCGAGGTGATAAGGACGGTTTTCCCCCGGCTCTTCAGATTCAAAATGAGCGCAGAGATCGCCGCGGAACCCACCGGGTCCACGCCGGCCGTCGGCTCGTCGAGGATGAGCAGGCGCGGGTCGTGCACCAGCGCCTGAGCCAAACCGATGCGTTGCAACATGCCCTTGGAGTAGGTGCCGACGCGCCGGTCGGCCGCCGTGCTCATGTCTACGAGGGTCAAAACATCCGCCAAACGCCCCTCGAGCTCGCTCCCGCCCAGGCCACACATCCGTCCGTAGAACCGGACCAGTTCCCGGCCGGAAAGGTGACGGTAGAAATACGGGGCCTCGGGCAAATAGCCCACGTCGCGCCGAGCCTCGACCCGCGTGCTGGCAACTCCGAACACGCGGGCTTCGCCGGCGGTGGGCTCCAGCAGACCGAGCAGGACCTTGATCGTGGTACTCTTGCCCGAGCCGTTGGGTCCGAGCAGTCCGTAGACTTGGCCCGCTTCCACCTTTAAATCGAGATGGTCGACCGCGCGCAGCTTGAGCCCGCGCAGGCCGATGGCGAAGTCCTTCACCAGACCGCGCAATTCAAGCGCGGGCACGGACGCGACGGGGGCGGCGGACATCGGACTATTGGATGGAAAACCCGGCAAACTGCGCCGGGCGCTGCTGGGCCTGCCGCTCCACCTTACGCACATGCCCGTGCATCCGCTCGTGCACGGCGTCGATGAAGGCCGTAATTTCGCGTTCCACGCCCTCGGCCTCAAGTTGCACCCGCCCGTCGGCGAGGTTGCGCACATAGCCCGCAACCTCGAACTCCTTGGCCACCTGCAGGACCGCGTAGCGGAATCCGACCCCCTGCACGTGACCGGAAAAAAAGACCGACTCGTGGTGTACGTCTGCCATGGAGCGCAAAGGCTTAGGGTCCCCACCGGCGCCATTCAACCCGCAAAACGCCCTGGAATTCGTGGGTGCGCCAGGGTGTATTTTTATTTGCGTTTTCAACCATCGCGACCTCAGTTTCGACCCATCGATGAGCAATTTTAACGCGGACGGCGGCGCGGAGAACCAGTGGGAAGATCGGGGCGAGCTGGCGTGGAATGAATTCGATTGGGAACGCTACCTGCGCGAGCAGGACGAAGCGGTCCAGCGGTACGCCAAATTCTACGAGGCCAGCCGCAGTGCTCACGACCGGATCGACAAGGTCGCGGAAAAAATGAATTGGGGCCAACAGGAGTGGACGGATGAGTCGGGTTCCGATGCGGACGACGACGACGACGAGGACGACGATGACTCGCCCGAGGATGTCTACACGCTCCAGAAAAACCCGATCTTTATCGCCTCCAAGGCCATCTGCCTTTGCCTCGGCCGCAGTTGGGAGGAGTTGGCCGCCGACTCCACCCGCGTGCCGCAACCGCTCGCGGTCTCTTTTCTGGCCTCGCTCCATCGCTGCGAAGAGCAATCGGTTCAGGCCCTCCACGCCCTCGACTTCGGTGATTACGCGATGGCGGTAAGCCTTTTGAAGCGCGCCATGGCGGCGCTTAACGCCACCCTCGCACTGCTCAACGACGAGTCGATTAATCATCTGCCGAGCGTGCGCGCGTGGCGCGAAGAAGCCTTCGCCCGTTTCTTCGACCTGCGGGAAATCTGGCTGCGAGTCATCGCGGAGTGCCGCGACGAACTGACCCGTCCCAGCGACGAGGAAGGTTAAGTCCAACCTTCGTTGGGGACCGGACCGAGGGTCTGAACACTGGCCGTAACCTCGCGGGGCGGCTGGGGGCCCAGAGGTGAAATCAAGCCGAAGCCGGGCTTACGCCGGCTTTCGTTTGCGGCGCCAGACGAGATAGACGACCACCGCGATCACGACCACGAGGCCCATTGTGGCCCAAGTAGCGTACGACCGGGTGCGGGACACCGCCCGCGACAGGTTCTCCAAGTCGTTGCCGAACTTGCCCCATAGGAAATGCCCAAACCAGACCCAAAGCGGCACACTGATTACGGCGGCGAGCCCGTCGAAAAAGATAAAGCGGGCGTAACTGGCGCGCATCGCACCGGCGATGCAAAAGATCCCGGCTCGCACTCCGGGCAGGAAGCGGGCGACAAAAAACACAAATGAACCGTAACGCGCGAAAAGTTTCTCGATCAGATGGCGTTTGGTGTCCGGCAGCCAGCGCTTAGCCCACGGCAACGCCAGAATGCGCAGACCAAAGTGGTGGCCGACCGAAAACGCCAACGAGTCGCCCGCCAGCACACCCATGTACATCACTACGCTCGCCACCACCCAGGAATGACCGGAGCTGCCAGCCAATAATCCGGCGGAAATCAGTACGACATCCTCCGGCAACGGCAGCCCCACTCCGCAAAGCAGCAAGATCAAGGTGAGCCCAAGCAGGGCCGCAGGTGAGGCTTGGAAGTATGCGAGGAGCGATTCGAGCACGTGCGAAGGCAGGACAGTTCAGTGATTCCGCGTGGATGGCAAGCGGACCGTCGGCGATATATCAGAACAAGGGCTTGAAGTTCACTTTCGGGCATCGGCAGGGGCAAATATTTCCGTCGTCGGCTAACTTTCGACCACCGCCACCGTCTGTCTGATCTTACTCGCCTGCCAGGACCCTTGCATGTCGACGCAACACCTCCCGCTCTCCCCCATCGCCGCACCTTTTCCGCGCTGGCTCACACTGGTCGGATGTTCCCTTCTGCTCGCGGGACTCGGCTGGGTGGACTTTCTGACCGGCTATGAACTGGGGTTCTTCGTCTTCTACTCCGCTCCCGTCGGACTCGCGGCTTGGTACGCCGGCCGCTGGCCGGCGATCCTGATCGCCCTCGCCGCATCCGTCACCTGGTGGCTGGCGGACAAGATGAACGGCGTCAGCGACTCCAGCCGTTTCTTCTTCTCGTGGAATCTGACCGTTCACTTCCTCGCGTTTGTGATCAATGCCGTCACCATCTCGAAGATCAAATGCGATGTCGACGAGCGCCAGGCCCTGATAATCGAGATCGCGGACTTGCGGGCCCGAGCGTCGACTTTACCCCCCTGCCCCTCTTGCGGTGCACCGATTCCGCCGCGCGCCGACTCCGCCGCCGGCCGAATGACTTCGACCGCGGGTTAGAGCGACAGCCTAGAGGGTTTCAGGCAACGCCTGGCCTCAGCACCAACATGGCGCGAACGAGTCCACGTCGCTGCCCCCTCCCGGCTCAGGCGCAGCGACAAAAATCGCCGCCGCCTACGCGTCGAAGCGGGGCACTTTAAGGGTCTCTCCGCCTTTCAGGGCGGACTGATGGGCAACGATGCCCGGCGCCGTATAGGCCACGGCCTCGTAGATATCCACGGCTGGTTTACGCTGGCGCAGGATAGCGTCGATAAACTCGTGGGTAATAAAACAGTGCGAGCCCTCGTGGCCGCTATTGTGCCGCAAAGGTTCGGGCAACAAGTCCGTTTTCCACCACTTCACTTCCGTGAAGGGCTCGATCCGTTGAGCCGTCCGCTCGAATCCCCCGGTGTCTTTTTCGGTTAACGCCTTGGGCTGCGAGCGCACGAGGCAGGGCTCGGCGCCGTTGGGACCATTGAAATAAAAGCTCATTTTTTCGCCGAAGAAGCGCGCCCGTTCCCCGCCCTGCTGCGCGCCGCGCCACCAGACCACCACGCGCATCGCGTTGCCCCGATCCGTCTTGAAGAGCGCGGTCTCGTTCCAAAATGGGTTCCGGTACACATTGTCCCGCACGATCGGGTGATCGTCGCCCCAACCGTGGCACGTGACCTCCGTGAGCCGCTCCCCGGTAACACTGATCAAGTGTGAGGTGCAGTGCGTCGGATACTGCATCGGCGCCATCCCGTGACGCCACGTGCGCCGGCCGTTTTCAAAATAGAGCTCCTCCAACCCGGGATGATGGTACTCGGACTCGGTGTAATAGAGTTTCCCAAACGCTCCCTCGCGATAGAACTTCCGCGCCGAGATCGTGAGCTGCTGCCAATGGCTGGTCTCCGCCATCATGTAGGTGAGCCCGGTTTTCTTCACCGCCGCAATCAGCTGCTGGCACTCGTCGAGCGTCATCGCCGCCGGCACGGCGCAGAGCACATGCTTGCCGGCCGCGAGGCACTGCAGCACGTGCCGCGGATGGTCCGGCATCGGCGTGGCCAAAAACACCGCCTCCACCTTGGGATCCTTGAGCAGGACCTCGAGGGAATCATAGGCTTGGTCGCAGCGGTACGTTTTCTGTAACGCCGCCCGGCGCTCCGGACGCAAATCGCTCACCGCCACGACCGCACACTCGGGGTGCTCGTGAAACTGAAACGTCAAACCGAAGCGACCGCCTACAATCCCCAGGCGCAATTTCCGTCCCGACGCCACACCGGACGCACCAAACACATGCGGACTAAGACAGGCAACCGCCCCGGCGGCGCTCGTCTGGATAAAAGCTCGGCGGGAAAAACGGGGGGCAACGTCGATACAATTCATAGCGGGGTAAGCAAGTGATCGCGCGGGGGCGATTGGGGTCTCACCGAACCCGGCGCGAATTTCAAGCGTGCAGATACCCTCGAAAAAAACGCCCACGGCATCGCTCAGCCCCGCGCGGCACTACGGATGCGTTGCGAATCCTCCCGCGTCGCCGGCCACCCTCACCCCGTGGGAGGGGCTGGAGCTCACGAACGAAGCGCGCGGCTGACTCGGATAAGCGCGGGCGGTGGAAGATCCGCGGGCACCACGCTCCGGCCGCTCGAATAATTCACCGCCTCAAAGTCGCGCCAGCGTCCGCTCCAAATACGCCTTGGCTTGATTGAGCTCCGCGCTGACCGCCCCCGCCTGCGGGTGCAGCGGCGAGCCGCGCGGGGTCGGGTGCATGAAAATCGAGGTCCAGCCGTTGAAGTGATGCCGCTTAAGTGCGGCGAGCATCGGCGCGAAATCGAGCGACCCCACCCCGGGCAGCTGTCGTTTCTGCACCGGCGGCGGCAGGTCGCCGCTGCCGTCACCGAACTGCCACGCGTAGAAATAGAAAATCCGCTCACCAAGATCCCCGACCAGCCGACCGAGGAGCGCGGGATCCTGCGGCAGATGGAAGGGCGCCAGCGCGATGCCGACGTGCGGGTCACGGAGCTCATCCGCCAGCATCCGAACGCCATCCGGCGTCTCGAGCAGACCGTTAAGGTGATTCTCAATCGCCAGCTTCACGCCGAGCTCGCCCGCGCGGGCGATGGCAGGCTGCAGTTTCACCACGGCGCCCCGGATCGCCCGCTTGAGCGCTTCGCCCCTCAGGGCATTGGCTCCCGCTCCGCCTCCGGGAAACCCGGCGACCAGCATAGTGCCCCCCAACCGCTTGAGCGCCCGCATCTGCGGCTCGGCCTTGGCGAAACCGACATCCATACAGGTGTACGTCGCCACCTTGACCTCGTGCTGCGCCAGCAAAGCGGCGAAAGCCTCAAGGCCAAGTGCGTCGATCTGCTCGCGCTGATTACCCCAACGCCCGGCCCAAATATCCAACCCCTCGCAACCGGTGACCTTCACCTCGGGAATAATATCCGCAACCGGCATCGTGCCGAATTGGTTCGTCGAGAGCACGTACCTCAGGCGGAACTCAGGCCCGGTCGCCGCCGCCCCGACCCGGGTCGCCAGTGCCGCGGTCGCCGTCGCGGAAGCTGTCCACAAGAATTCGCGCCGGCACATCAGGTTGGGGCGAACGGCGGCAACTCGGGCAGGCTGGGCGGGTTGAGGCAACACGGTCCGTTCTAAGCACGTTTCGTCCGCCCGCGCACCGCGAAAATCCCCCGCGCCCACCCGCCCTCGGCGGGAAAGCCGGCCGCGCGGAACGAAGGGCCTTAATGATCGGCCCGAAATCCCGCGGCTGAAGCGCGATCACGGTTCTGGCTGCGCTGGGACGACTTTTATTCTCCTCCGGGAAACCAATCCTTTTCCCACGCCTCGCTTCGCGCTAGCCTCCGGGCCGTGAGCCCGCCGGGTCAACCTGACGACCATGGATCCGTCCGCATCTTTCAAGAGGCGGAAGCGAGCCGACTGGCCATCGAAGAGCTGGCCCGCCGGGAAATCGCCCGGGCCGCGCCGGAGGGCAAGCGCGACGCCATTCTGGTGGTGGAGGATTCCGCCCCGCTGCGCACCGTACTTGTTCTTCACTTACAAGCCTTGGGCTTCTTCAATGTCACGGAGGCCTGCGACGGTCAGGAGGCCCTCGACATGCTCCGGCAACAGGAGTTCGACCTGCTCATCCTCGACATCGAAATGCCGCGCGTGAACGGTTTTCAGGTCCTCGAGGCCCTGCAGGCGGACGAGGCGCACCGCACCATGCCGGTGCTCGTGGCCTCGGCCGACAGCAACCTCGACTCCGTCGTGCGGTGCATCCAGCTCGGCGCCGAGGACTTTCTCCCGAAGCCGGTCAACCCCGTGCTGCTCGGCGCCCGCATCACGGCGTCGCTGGAGCGCAAGCAACTGCGCGACCTCGACCGCCGCCGCCTGATCGAACTCAACCGCGAGAAACAGCTCCTGGAGATCGAGCGCGAGAAGTCCGAGCGCCTGCTGTTGAATATCCTTCCCGCCTCCATCGCCCCCCGCCTCAAGCGCGGCGAGCATCTGATCGCGGAGCGCTACGAGGCAGTGAGCGTGCTCTTCGCGGACCTCGTGGGCTTCGTGAATCTCACGAACCGCATCTCGCCCGAGGAACTTCTGTCACTGTTGAACGATCTGTTTTCGCGCTTCGACCGCATCGCCGAGGTCCACGGGATGGAAAAAATCAAGACCATCGGCGACTGCTACCTCGTCGTAGGTGGCTTGCCGATCCCGCGCGCGAACCACGCCGAATCCGCAGCTGAGATGGGACTGGAAATGCTCGCCGCCGTCGCCGACCTCAACCGGGAGCGGGGCCTGCACCTCGCCCTCCGCATTGGGATCAACTCGGGTCCGGTCATCGCCGGCGTCATCGGTCGCAAGAAATTTTCCTACGACCTCTGGGGCGCCACCGTCAATCTGGCGGCGCGCATCCAGTCGTCCGGCCTGGCAAACCGCGTACACCTATCCGCCCACACCGCCGTATTGCTGGGCGGAAAGTTCCACTACACCGAACGCGGCACGGTGGACTGCAAGGGGCTCGGGCAGGTGCAAACCTGTCTTTTGGAGCGCAAGCTCACCGCCATCGAGCAACTGATCGGCGCTGGCCTTCCCCCGGGCTCGGACGGCGAAATTCCGGCAAGTTGAACGGGCCGAGTTGCACGGGGCTCGTCAGGCGTAGTTGGACCCGGCAAATCGCTTGGCGTCCCGCCGGGACGAGGGCGGCAACTCTTGCCCCCGAAGGCTTCGGCGTAAAACGACCGGGATTCCCGCGGCGCCCATAATTTCGCAAGCTATTCTCCTGGAGCATCACGGAGCAGTCTTATTCCGCGCGGCCCACGGTGTGCTATAGGTAGCCAAACCATGCAGCCTGCTACCCTCGGCTCCGCCGCCGTTCAGCTCAATCAGACCGAACTCATCCCGCTCCCCCCTCAAGCCACCGGCGCTTCTGTCACCCCGACCCTGACCCCTCGGGATATCGTGCAGGATGTCCGCCACCTCCCCTCGACGCCCAAGGTCCTGCCCCGCCTGAAGCGACTCTTGGCGAACACCAACTCGTCGATCTACGATATCGTGGCGTTGATCCGGCTCGATCCCGGCATCGCCACGCGAGTGATCCAAGTGAGCAACAGCGCCTATTTCAGCCGCGGCGGCATCAGCTGCGACACCGTCGAAGAGGCCGTGGGCCGCGTCGGCTACGACCAGATCTTCGATCTGGTTTCCTTTGCCGTCGCCTCCCAGGTGCTGGTCCGGCCCCTGGCCGTCTACGGGATGGCGAACGACGAAGTCTGGCGGCTCTCCGTGGCCTGCGCCTTCGCCGCCGAGGAACTCGCGATCTACGGCGAAATCGAACGCGACGTCGCGTACACCGTCGGCCTCGTGCACAGCGTCGGCATGGTGGCCATCGACGAATGGGCTTTGCGGCGCAAGTCGCCGATGCGCTTGCAGACCCTGGGCTATCCGGTCGACGCGTCCGCCAGCGAGCGGGCGAACCTGGGCTTCACCCAGGCGGAAGTCGGCTCGGCCCTCCTGCGCGAGTGGGACTTCCCTTCCATCATCGAGGAACCCGTCCGCTGGCAATACGAGCCAACCTCGGCCCAAGGCCACGAGAAAATGGCCAGCCTTTTGGCCATCGCGAAGTGGATCCGCTCGTCCGTGTGCGAGCGCCAGCCGATGACCCCGCTGCCGGCCGCACTGCTGAAATCCCTGCGTCTTAATACCGCCACTGTGGAAAAAATCAGCGTGTCGGTCGGCCGCCGGCTCGAAGGCACCTCCTCGCTCCTCGATGCGCCGACCACTCCCATCGATCTGCGTCAGCGTTCCGATGCCGTGAAATATCCCAAGGACTACATCGGCGCGGTTTCGTGACCGCGGCCGACCCGCGCGAAAACCGGAGTTGGCTGAGGAATACCGCTCAAGGCGTTGGCCGAAGGCTCCGCGTGAGCGCTCAGTGAGTTTCGCCCTCCGCCGGCGGGCTTGGCGCCACCGCCCAGGCAACCCACCCCTCCGCTCCGGCCTGGGCTCTTCCGGCTCAGCCGAACGCATGGAGTCGAGCGTTGGTTCCTGAGCGTTGAGAGAAAAACCAAACCGTGGGTTAGCCATGCCAATGTCGGCCAGGCTACTCGCCCTCCGGGAATTGGTCTCTCAAACGTCAACGCTCATCCCTGAACTGAATTGTTCCGGCTTAGACCACCGCTTCCAAGCTGGCTTCCAGCAGGGTGCAGCGCAGGGCGCGTTCACCCAAGGCGGCACGCACGGTGGCCTCGGCACCCCAAACGTAAACTTGCTCCCGCGCGCGGGTGATCGCGGTGTAAATCAACTCGCGAGTCGCCAAGGGACTCTCCTCCGCCGGCAGCACGACGACGACCAAATCGAATTCACTGCCCTGCGAGCGGTGGATTGTCAGCGCCCACGCCGAGCTATACGCCGGCAGCCGGCTGAGCGGCACCCGCACCGGGGCTCCGCCCCACGCCGGCGCCGGGAAGAACGCCGCCCGCACTCCGGCCACCTGCATGATGACCCCGACCGACCCGTTCTTCAGACCGGTCTCGGGATCATTGTGGTTGATGATGACCGGCAGGTTCGGCGCCCGGCTGGCGCCGCTCCGGAGCGACAGGTGGTGCTGGATCGCCGCGTTCAAACCCGCGACTCCCATCGCATGCTCGCGATGCGCGCTCAACAACCGGACCCGGCCGAGGGCGGCGAGCGCGTCGTCCGGCTCGCGCGCATCGGCGACCGCGACCAGCGCGGATTGCACGGCCGCGGGCAAACGCTCCCACGTCGCCCGCGCGCCGTGGTCGCCCAACCACGCGAGGCCGCTCGCGGCGACCGCCGCCTGATTCGTCACCGCATTTTCCCGGAGCAGGCCGACGGCTTCATCCGGCGCACTGTGCACCACGGCGTTCGCCAGCCGGCCGATGCCCGGCCGATGCCGGAAGCGCTGACTCTCCGTGAGTTCAATCCAAACCGCGCGTAAAGCGCCGCCGGATTCCCGCGCGGCAAAGCGTACCAAAGAACCCAGTACATCGCCCGCGGCCACACTTTCGAGCTGATTGGGATCCCCCAGCAGCACGAGCCGCGTCGTCGGCGGGAGCGCCGCGAGCAACGCCTGCCACAGCAGCGTGTCGACCATCGAACACTCGTCCACGATGACGACATCGCTGCGCAGGGTTTCGCCGGCATGATAACGGCACCGGCCGGTGCCGGGGTTAAAGCCCAGCAAACGGTGGAGCGTCACCGCCCCGGCCGCCGCCGACTTGAGCCGCTCCCGCGTCGCACCCGGCAGCGTTTCCGGCAGGCGGTCGGCCGCCGCCTCGACCGCTTCCTTCATCCGGTCCGCCGCCTTGCCCGTGGGCGCCGTCAGATGAATGACCGGCGGCCGCTCCGGATCCGCCGCGATGAGCAGCGCCAGCAAACGGGCCAACGTATGCGTTTTCCCCGTACCCGGTCCGCCGGTGATCAGCGTCAGCGCATGCGTGAGGGCCGCACCCACCGCGCGCGCCTGTTGCGCGTTGACCTGCCCCGGGCCGAGGTCCGCGAGCAAGGCGTCCGGCGCCCGGCCGGTCGCCGGGGCCGGCTGCACCGCCCGAGTCAGCAACGCCCGCGCGATCGCCTGCTCCGCCGTGAAAAATCGCCACGCCTGCAGAAAAATCCGGTCGCGAAAACGCCGCAGGACCAGCGGCCGGGGCCCGTCCGGCGGCGCAATCGCACACGCCTCGCCCCACGCCTCCGCCGTGCCGGGCGTCGTCGGCGGCATCTCGACGGCCGTCCCTCCATCCGCCTGTGCGGCGAGCAAACGCTTGACCTCGGTCACCCGGGTCGCCGGCAACCGCCAGCGACGGACCAGCAACTCGACCTCGGGCGGGAGGATCTCAGGGGAAGTCCAAGGGCTCATGAGGATGCGCCTTCTCCAGCGGCAAAGAAACGCTCCAAGGCATCGAGCATTTCCGTCGGCGGATCAATGTGCAGCACGCCGCGGCTGTCCCCCGGCCGGATGGCGCGGAGAAAAACCAGCCACGCTCCGGCCACGGTCGCCTCAGCCACGCCGAGCGCCCGCAGGTAACGGCGCAGCGCCACCAGATAAAGATGCGTCTGCAGCAGATAATGATCCTCCCGCGCGCAGCGGAGCAGCGCCTCGTGGTCGTAATCAGCCAAGGCCGGCCCAAGCCGATTGGTCTTCCAGTCCACCACCCCCCACACCGGGCCGTCCCGCACGAGACGGTCGATGAACCCTTGCAGCAAACCACTGAAGCGCTCCTCGGACAAGGTCTCGAGCAGTCTCGCATACGACCGATGCTCAGGCGCCGCGTGTTCGGCAAAGCACCGGGCGAGATCGCCAACGGAAAGGCCGTCGTTCAACGGGAGATGGAAATGCCATTCCGAGCCGTAGGGCTCGGGACAAAGCTCGCGCAGCGGACGCCCACCGGTCCCGGGCAACCGGATCTCGCGCAGGTCGGTAAAGAGGCCGGTGAGAACCTGCGCCCAATCCGGTCGCCCTTCCGCCGGCGCCGGGAGGCGCGCGCCGGCCAGATGACGTTGCAACGCCTCCGCGTCGATCACCCCAAAGTCCCAGCCCTCGATCCAATCATGAACCGCCGTCCCCACCACCGCTCCGCCGGGGGCGTCGAGGAACAGCGGCGCAACGGGCGCAACGGGCGCGTCCGGCGGCGTCTGCGCCGGCGTCCGGACGACCGGCGCGGGCATCGCGCCATGCGCGTGCTTCTCGCGGGTCAGCGTGGAAAACGAGGTCACCCGCCAACTCGCCGGCACGAACGGCACCGCCAACGCACCTTCCATCCGGCCGACATCGGTCAACGCCGAATCGGGGATAAAGCGAGCGGCGGCCACCTCGGGCGGCGCGCTGATCGTAATCAGCGTCGCTTCAGCCTCGGGCGCAATGACGACGCCCTCCAAAGTCTGGAGCACGGCCGCGTGGCGCGCCCCCCGGCCGGCTTTTGCGCCCTTGACCCACTCGGGTGAGTAATGCGGATACGTGTTCACCTCATCGTCCGTCCGCAGGAGCCAGTCGAGCGGACTGCCGAAGTCAGACCGCGGCGCCCCGGAATAGCTGCAAAGCCAGACGCGCACCTGCGCCCGGGTCAAAGCGACGTAAGCGAGGCGCAGGCGCTCCTCCAGGTTAGCCGCGATCACCTCGCGGCCGCGCTCCCCCTTCGCTTCCGTTTCCAGCAGGTCGAGGTTCACCAGCACGTCGTGCCGCGGCTCGGCCACCCGGCCCGGCGGCGCGGCAATCTGCGCCAGGGAGCCGGCGTCCTTGAGCGTATCCGCCAAGTAAGGGCAAAAAACCAGCGGATACTCGAGGCCCTTGGCCTTGTGCATCGTCACGATCTGCACCGCCTCGCGATCGCTCGCGAGTTGCAGCTGGCGCTCATCCACCTGCGAACGTTCCTCGGCCCGCGCGATCTGCTGCCCCAGCCAGCGCACCGTCTCCGCCGGCCGCGGAGCGAGGTCGCGCGCCGCCTCGAGCAGCAGGTCCGTCAGGTGCCGGAAATTCGTCGCCCGACGTTCGCCGGTCAGCGGCACCAGCGCGAGGCGGTGGGTCACGGCGACGTCGCTGTGCTCCCAATCGGCCAGCAGCGCGGCAAGCCCACGGGTCAACCATAGTTGGTTCCAACGCGAAAACCGCGCGAGCCAGACCGACGCGCGCGTCTCCCCGTCGGGCGTCGGTTGATCGAGGGCGGTCAACGCCGCGGCATCCAAACCGATTAACCGGGTCGCCAACGCGGTGCGCAGGCGGCGGGTGCGGCGCGGCTCCAACAAAGCCTGCAGGAGCGTGTGCAACTCGCGCGCTTCATCGGAGGAAAAGACATCCGAACCGGAATTGACCACCACCGGCACGGCGCGCAGCTGCAGGGCCTCCGCCATGGTATTCGCCTGCGCGTTCGTCGCCACCAACACGGCAAAATCACGCGGCGTGACCCGCGCAACCTGCTCCGGGCGCCCGTCATGAAAACAGGTCCGGAATTCGCCGTGCTGCAATAAATCCACGATCGTTCCCGCCACGCGCGCGGACAACGCCGGGATCCGCCGTCCGGCCGCACGGTAGGTGCCGCCGTCCTCATCCGGGACAATCCAGGTCTCGAGCCGGGAGCACGGCACTCCGTCGCGCCAGAGCCGGCGGTCGTAATCGAGCGCCGAAACCGCCGGGTCGAAGCGCATCTCGGGATGATGAAAGGCCCCGGCGCGCCGGAAGAGCCGGTTGACGGTTTCCACGAGGGGCGCCGGCGCCCGATGCGTCCGGGTCAGCGTGTAGCCGGCATCGGCCCCGGCGCGCGCCGCAAGGTAGGTCGCCACGTTGGCCCCGCGGAAGCCGTAGATGGCTTGCTTCGGATCCCCCACGAGGATCAGCCGGCGCCGGTGCCGCGGGTCGAGAAAGACGCGCTGGAAAATCGCGAACTGGCGCGGATCCGTGTCCTGTGACTCATCGATGATCGCGACCTGATAACGCTCCGCCAACCGTGCCGCGAGCCGGTCGGACTGCGCCTCCCCGACCTCGCCGGAGCGGTGCAAACCGCGATACAACGCCCCGATCAAGCCGTCCTGCGTAATCAACCGGTGTCGCGCCATGGCCGCTTCCAACTGGGGCAACGCATGCGCGGCGAGCTCGTGCTGCCAGGCCCACTCGAGGGTCTCGGTCAGTGCGACCAGACCGCTCACCGCCAACCACCACGGATGCGCTTCAACCTGTTTCCGCAGGTCTTTCCCCTCGGCGGTGCGCACCTGGATCAGCTCCGGTAATTTTCCGGCAACCGCTACGGTTTGCCAAAACGCGAGCGTCCCGGTTTCGCCGATGAGGAGCGGTTGAAGTTTTTCGAGAACGTGCGCCGCATCCCGATAACCTTGGTTCCACGCCGTCACCCGTCCGATCAAAGCGCAAATACCGGCGATCAAAGTCGGCGACGCTAACGTGACCCCGAATGCAGTCCATCGCCCGCGCAACTCGGCCAACGGCGCCACAGCCGGCTCCGCCTGCGGCCGCACGCACCGACGGAGCTCGCGGATCAGCCGCAGCACAGAATCCAATTTCCATCCTTGGGCCGTGGCCAGCGTCGCAAGGTCGGGATCCGCCGACAACGCGGCAATCCAACGATCCCTGACGATCGGCTCGAGCTGCACCGAATCGTCGGTCGTCACCGCGGGCAGCACCGGCAGACCGCACAGACTTCCCTCCTGCTGCAGCGTCCGCTGGCAAAACGCGTGGATGGTCGACACCGAGAGCAGATCGAGATCAACCAGCGCCCGGTCCAGCCTCGCCTGCGCCGCCGGATCCACCAGCAAGCCGCGCAGCGCGGCCACATGGGGCAGCGCGCGCGCCTCATCCGGTCCGGCGGGCGCCGCCAGCAGTCCGAGGACCCGCCGCACCCGCTCCGCCAGCTCGCGCGCCGCATCCTTCGTAAACGTCACGAGCAGCAACTGCGAAAGGTCCGGCAACGCTCCCTCCAGCAGCAGGCGCGGCACCAGGTGACTGATCGAGTAGGTCTTGCCCGTCCCGGCGCTCGCCTCGATCACGGTCAGCCCCGGCTCGAGCGGCGAACCGAGGAGGTCGAGCTCGGAAAAATGGGGGTGGAGTGGGCTCATACGGAACGGCGCGCCGGACTTTTTTTCCTGGCTCCCGCCTCCGGTTCCCCGGCGCCCCACCAGGATCGCAGCGGCTGCGCAATGCGCTGCGCCCACCGCACCCACTCTTCGGCATACGGCTCCCCAAACGGCGCCGCGTCCCGCCACGCCAGCAGCGCCGCCGGCGCCAGCCCCTCGCCCGCCGGTTGATCTTTGAAGGCGGTCCGGCCCCACGACTCCTGCGCCTTCTCCAGCGCGAGCCCGGCATCGGCGGCCTCCGCCAGCGCCTGCGCAATCGCCTCACTCGTTTGCGGCGCAAACGCGAGCGGACCATGCTGACCGGCACGATAGCCCGCGACCAGCGCCGCCAGTATTTGCCTGGCTTCATCCGCCGCAAATCCCACCAGGCGCTTGCCCTCCGGCAAGTCGAGGCCGAACACCTGCGCCCCGTTGGCCGCCGCGGCGACGGTGGCCGCCAACGTGTGTACAAAGGGCTCCAGTTGGTATTTCGGCCGCTTGTCGTAATCGCCTCCCCGGTACACCAACACGCGGCGCCCGCCGTCCGCATCCGGCACGAGCGTCACCTCGCCAACGATACGACCACCGCCGTCCGGCAGCGTCACCTCCAGGCTGCGCCGCACCGCACCCGGCAATACGCGCGCCACCCCCTCCGCGAGGGGACGAACCTGGTCGTCCTGAAATTTCCAGTGCAGTTCGCCGATGACCCCGGGCGGCAGCGCCCGGTCAGCCGACAGGCAGGACCCCGTGACCGCCGCATCCATTCCGCCGGGCGTAAGACGCCCCGCCAACGCGGCCGCCCGCGCACCGTAGGCCTGCAGCGCGTCCAGCGTCAGCGGCGCATCGTCCAGCGCCGTATCGTCGAACGTTTCCTCCGCGGTTTCCAATTGCAGCGCGCGGAGCCACGCCCGCGCCGGGTCCCGCCAGAACGCGACCAATTGCGCCAGGGTCACCTCGGCCGCGGCTTCGCCCGCCGGCCCCGGCACCGCTCCAAACGGATGCACCGCGGTCGCCCCGCCGGCCAAATCCCCCGCAATCCGCGCGGCGGCGGCATCGAAGGAACGAGGCACCGCCGCCCCTGTACTGAAATAGTCGGATGCAAACGGCTGGATCCGGTGCTTGACCACAATCTGCGCCTGCACCGAAGCCCAACCCGGGCCGGGTTGGACGGTATCGGCGACCGCACGCAGGACGTCCTCAACGCACGCGGACAACGGCCCGTCGTGCGCCGTCCGGAGGCTGCGGTTGGCCGCGGTCAGGATGAGCCGGTTGGCCGGTGTCAGCAGGCCGTCGAGCAGCCACTGGCGGTCCTGCGCCCGGGGATCGCCGTCCCACCGCGCGGGTCGGTGCCCCGTCAAATCCCACGCCGGCCGGCGCCCGGCCCGTGGAAACACCCCGTCTTGCAAACCGAGGACCGCGAGCACGCGGTTCGGCAGGCCGTGCAACTGGTCGAGCCGGCCGAACAAGATCTCCCCGCCCATGCTGGTGCGCAGGCTGGTCGCGTTCTCCAACTGCGGCTCCAGCCAGTCGAGCATGCTCCCCGCGTCGAGGACGGGGTCGGCAGTGACGGCCGCCAGTTCCGCGGTCAGCCGCCGCACCGCCGCGGCATGATCGTCGTGTTCTTCCGAATACAGCAACGTGTCGACGCAGCGGCCGAGCCGTTCCGCCCAGCGGGCGGCGGGAGCAGGTTCGCGCCATTCCTCGAGCTGCAGGGCCAAACACGTGAGCCAGGCCGCAAAGCGCGCGATCACCGCGTCGTGAAAATGCAGGTCCGCCGCCACCGGATGCACGAGCACACCCGCGCCATCGCGGGCCGCGGCGACCGGGCCGAGCCACGCGCCCACCAAATGGCGATCGACGGCCGCCCGCCAGGTGCCCACCGCCTCCGCGCCGGCGGCATCGAGGCCGTGCGTCAAACCGGAGCGCCGCACCGCATCCGCCAGACCCGCGAGGAGCTCGGTATCACCCGCCACGCCGAGATGCTGCTGGATCGCCGTCAGGTTGAGCAACTCGACGACCTCGCTCGCCGCCCCTCGACCGAGGGCGAGCCGGAGCAATGCCAGCAAGGCCACCGCGACCGGATTCGCCTCGCGCGCCGGAATCGCCGTGAGCCGAACCGGGAGCGGCTGCGACCCGGAACGGAGGATGCCCTCGGCCAACGGCGCATAGGTGTCGAAGTCGGTCACCGCGACCATCACGTCCTCCGGCCGCAGATCGGGCCACTCGGCAAACGCCCTGAGCAATTCATCACGCACCACCTCCAACTCCCGCCGCGGGCTGTGGCAGCAATGCACCCGCAGGCTCGCGTCGTCGGCCGCCAAGACCGGGCGCACGTCCGTTGCCTCCGGCGTCCGCGGGGCGCCCGGCGGGGGATTTTGCCGGCGGACGTCCGCCTGAAGCCGCTGTAACAAGGTCAGTCCCACCAGGTCCGCCTCATCAGGTTCCGAGTTCTCCGGCCACGCCGCGTAGTCGGGGGAAACGGAATCGAGCAGCAAAAAAGAACCGACGGCCTGCTGCCCCAGCGAAGCCAGCAGCGGGTGGCCGCCCCCCTCCCCCAGGACCGGTCGCGCGCCGCTGCGCCGCGCAATATCCCCCAGGTAACCAAGCGAAGGCAGGAGGAGGTAAAGCGAAACGGTCTGCCCCTGCCGGACCAACGTGGTCAGGCTGCGCAGCAGCAGCGGATCGAGCAAATCAGTGCCCACCACGAAGACCGGCGGCAGGGCGGTCGTCATCGCCCCCTCGCCGATTTCCGCCAGAACGTGCGCCGGATGACGCGGCGCGTCCGGCGCATCGGCCAGCCGGCGCCAGAGCTCGCGTTGCCAGCCCTCGTCTTCGAGCGCAGCGGGGGAAAAAGGCCCTTCGACCGGCGACCACGCGGACTGCCCGCGCGCCCAACGTTCCGGCCAATCCGGCCGGTAGCGCGCATAGCGGTCAAACTGCCGCGCCAACAACTCGGCGAAGGCGAAGCGATCCCGGGGCGAAAGGGCTCGCGCCGCTTCCTGGCCGAGGTGTCCGGCGTAGGTCTCGATCCACGGCAGCAGCTGCCAGCGCAAGTGATCCGGCGCCCAATACGCGCGGCCCCGCACCAACTCCTCCGCGACGGCGCCGCCACCGAGGTGCCGCCCCAAATAGGCCGCCGGCTGGAGAAACTCGAAGCCCATGCTCAACCCGAGCTCCCGCGCGAGCCGCACCTGCAGCCAGTCCCCCAGCTGGGCCGACGGCACGAGCACCGGAACCGGCCGGGGCACGCCCGACCCGAGCCGTAGCGTATCCGCGCGAGCCTGACTCAACGCCGGCCGGAGGGCCGCCAGCAATTCGTCGCTTTGCGCGGCGAGATGAAGGCGGAAGCTCATGCGGCAAGCCGCTCCGCCGGGCCGCAGTCGCACCGCGTCAACCGCGCCGAGGGGGTGCGCTCCGCCCGTTCGCCCCCGACTTCGACCGCGCGGAAATAGCCCAGAGCCGTCATTTCCCCCAGCGTACCACGGGGGGTGGGACAACGGCGGGGTGAGGCCAG
>CAIJFT010000438.1 GCA_903820035.1 uncultured Opitutia bacterium | reverse complement strand
GCGTCAATGTGGGCCGGGAGGTTCAGCTTAACGCGGTTGACGACATTGCGGACGAGCGGGAGGTAGCGCTCGAGCAGTTCCTTTTCATCGACGGCGGATGGAGTGACGCCCTGATAGGCGCGCCAGGCGTTGGCGGGAGTGGCATCCGTGCCGGGGTTGGTTGCAACAAAGTTACTCATGGGAGCATAGGATCAGGGTTACGAGGCTTTGGCCGAGGGGGCCGGGGACGGAGCAGGTGGATTCGTGCCGGCCGGAGCCGGGAGCGGGCGACGGAGTATGGTTTCCCGGATACCGCCGACTAAAATGGTCCAGAACCAACGGAAGAGCAGGCCACCGGCGAGGCTACCGGCCGCACCATCGAACAGGATGCGGTCAGGCTGGTGCCCGGCCCAGTAACTGCCGCCGCCAGCGAGGAGAAATCCGGCGAAACCGCCGGTGAGAAAGACGAATTTCATGGGAAATCAGGCGCCGGGACCCGGCAGGGTGCGGCGCACAATCGCGCCAGGGACATCTTCCTCGCAGTCGCCCGTAAGCGAAGGACCGGTGGAGATAAAAAGCGGCTCGACCGCCTCGTCGAAGAGGTAGTCCCAGAGCTTGCCCCACTGCGGCACCTCATCGACATGAGTGAAAACCAGGTGCGTCGCACCGAGTTCCCGCCCCACCGCATACGAATCGCGGAGGACCGCGCGGTTGTAGGCGGCATTGAGCACCAGGACGCGCTCCGTGATCTGCTCCTGTTCGAGCCAATTGAGGATGTTCGCGTTGTCGCCCGGACGGCGCAGGGACAAACCCGGCAGATCAAAGTAAACGAAGCCGCCGGGCACGGCGGGCCGGGTTTCACAAGGGAAATGCGCCAGGGGCAAGCCGAGCGCTTCGCTGAAAACGGGGAGCGGACCGGTCGGATTCGGGCGGTCGAACTCGACCGTAACCACGTGGCCGCGACGCGCGCGGCGGAAGACTTCGACCGCGAGCCATTTGCACAGAGCAGTCGTCCGACCGACTCCGGGCGTACCCAGAAAAGCCGCACGGGCCAGCGGGGCACGGACCGGGCGCCGATCCGCCTGTTCGCGGAGGGTTCGCGCCGTCTCGACCAGCGCGCGATGGAGCGGCATGGCCGTCCACTCCCCCCAGCCCGCCAGGGTTTGCAGCCGGCCCAGGGCCGACTCGGTCAGACCGGAACGGCGGAGCAAAGCGGCCAATCCGACTTGAGACGGCGGCGGTGGCGCCTCGCGCAGGCGATCGGCAACCGGAACCGACCGATCGGGCGGTAACGCGGGCTCGGCGGATAGCCCGACCAAGGTCGGAGCGGTCGGCACCGGGTCGATCTGGGCGACGACCTCCAACTGCGCCCCACGGAACATCCGGCGCAAGCCGGACGCGGGCACGGGGCGGACCGACAAGACGCGGGCCTGTGGCCCCAGCTTTTCCCGGATCAGGGCAACCGCCTCCTCGGCCGAGTTGACCGTAAATTTGTAGCACGCGCCGGGCTGGGTCGGAAAGGGATCGAGGGACATGGGCGGTTAGGCGGCGGCCTTGAGGTGGGATTCGGGGCGGGCAAGCTGGGCGGGGGCGGTGACAATCCCGGCGTTTTCAATCTCGACGGCCGCGGGCAACTCCTGAAAAGCGAGCACCACGAGCCGCGGGCAGGAGGCTTCCAGGAAGCGCTTGAGCGGCAGCCGGATCTCGGACGAGACCACCACCACGGCCGCCAACCCCGTGGCGGCCAGTTCGCCGGTCCGGCGGTTGATTTCGTCGAGCAGGTGACGGGCGCTCGCGGGATCGAGGGCCAAAGTCACCTCGGTCGCGGAGCGCTGCACCTTGGGGCCGAGCCACTGTTCCAGCCGCGGATCCAGCGTCACGGCGCGCACGACGCCCGGGCGCGCTTCGTAGTCGGGAACAAAATACAGGCCCAGCCGGCGGCGCACCAATTCGGACAGGTCGTCGGGATTCTTCGAGAGCGCCGCGAAATCGGCGATGCCCTCAAGGATCAGCGGCTGGTTCAGGATCGGGATGCTCTCCCGGAGCAAATTCTGCAGGACCCGCTGGATGATCCCGAGGGTCACGAGGTCGGGCAACAGTTCCGCGATGAGGGCGGGCTGGGTCTGCTTCAGGTGATCGACCAACAGCTGCACCTCTTGGCGACCCAGCAGGTGGTGGGCGTTGACCTTCAGCGTCTCCGACAGGTGCGTGATGAGCACCGACGCCGGATCGACCACGGTGAAACCATGGAGCTCGGCGGTCTTCTTTTCCGGCTCATCGATCCAGGTGGCCTCGAGGTTGAACACCGGCTCCCGGGTCGGGACACCGTGGAGCTGGATCTTGCTCGACGACACGTTCATCGCGAGCAGGCGCTTCGGCATCAACTGGCCGCGCGCGATGCACTTGCCGCGGAGCAGGAACCGGTAGTCGTTGGCCTCGAGCTCGAGGTTGTCGCGGACCGACACGGGCGGCACGACGAGACCTTTTTCGCGGGCGAGCGCCTTGCGCACACCCGTGACCCGCGCGAGGAGTTCTCCACCGGTCTTCGTGTCGGCTAAACCGAGCAACCCGTAACCGATCTCAATCGCGAAGACGTCGGTGTCGACGAGCTTGCGGACATCTTCCGCGCCGCCCGGGGACGTGGACGCCGGCGCCGCTTCTCCCGGTTTCCCCGGGCTCCCGCCCTTGGCGGCGGCGCCGGTCGCGGAGACCGACGCGGGTTCGGCGCCAAACGCATGGCCGTTCTTCGCCTCCTCGCTGAGCAGCAGCCGGGCCAGGAATCCGGTCATGCCGGCGAGTGCAAAGAAAGGAATGATCGGCATGCCCGGGAGCAGCCCGAAGATGGCGAGGAATCCCGCGGTGATCCCGAGCGCGCGCGGGTAGCGGAAAAGTTGACGGACCACCTGCGTGCCGAGGTTCGCACTCTCGTTGGCGCGGGTGACGAGGATACCGGCGCCGACCGAAATGACGAGGGCTGGAATCTGGGAGACCAGGCCGTCACCGATCGAAAGCAGCGTAAATTTCTGCAGCGCCTCGGTGAGGGAGAGACCCATTTGCAGCACCCCTATGGCGAAACCGCCGAGGATGTTGACGAGCGTAATGATGATGCCCGCGATTGCATCGCCGCGCACAAACTTGGAGGCGCCGTCCATTGCGCCGTAAAAATCGGCTTCCTTCTGAACCTTGATGCGGCGGGCGGTGGCCGCGGCCTCATCGATGATGCCCGCGTTCAGTTCGGCATCGATCGCCATCTGTTTGCCGGGCAGCGCATCGAGGGTGAAACGCGCGCTCACCTCGGCGATGCGGCCCGCGCCCTTGGTGATGACGACAAAATTGATGACCACCAGAATCACGAACACCACCGCGCCGACGATGTAGTTGCCCTGAATGACGAAATGCCCGAACGCCTCGATCACCCGACCGCCGTAGCCGCTGACGAGAATCAGCCGCGTCGAGCTGATATTCAGCGCGAGCCGGAAGAGCGTCAGGACCAGGAGCAGGGTCGGAAAAGCGGAGAACTCCGGCGGATCCTTCACGTAGATGATCGCCAGCAGCACGAACAGCGACAGGCCCATGTTGAGCGCCAGCAGGCCGTCGAGAAGCACCACCGGAACCGGCAGAATCAGGAGCAGGATCGTGAGGAACAGCCCGGCGGTGAACACCAGGTCGGCGCGCCGCAGGAACAGCGCGGTGGGACTTTCGGCTTTCGCACTCATCGCTTAGGAAGCCACCTCGAGGCGGCGGGTTTTCAGCCGGTGGAAATAATACCGATGGGTCCGGTAAACGACCGCGAGGATCTCGGCCGTCGCCTGATAGAGTTCAGCGGGGATCGCCTCCCCGACTTTGCCGAGCGCGAACAGCATGCGGGCGAGCGGACGATTCTCGACCATCGGGACACCGTGCTGGGCGCCG
>CAIJFT010000437.1 GCA_903820035.1 uncultured Opitutia bacterium | reverse complement strand
GAGAACCGGCTCATTCTCGCCGCCTTCCTGGCCGTTTTCAGTTTGGTCGGGCTTAATGTATCGATCGATGACCCCCGCGGGCTTAAGCGCTTCGTCCCTTTTGCGGTCTTTGTCGCCGCCTGCCTGACGGCAGGCCGACTCGCCTATTGGGTTGAGTATACCATCAACAGCCGGGGCTCGGACCGTGATGAGCGGCTATTCGAACTGGCGATACGCGATATTCGCGAGCGGACGGATGGCGGCATTGCAGCGGTTCGGCAGGGCATTTTCTTACTGGGCTCGGATGCGCCGGTCGAACCTGAGCGGTTCCGCAACGGAGTGACTGCTCTGATGCAAGATGGACGGCTGCCGGGATTGAGAGGAGTCGGGATCATTCAATCGGTCAAAGCGGACGCGAGGGCCCAATTTCTCTCGGAACTTAGCCGTGGCGGACCTCCGACCGCTACGTTGCGTTCGTTTGCGGGAGCGCCGGCGGGGGCGCCGGACCTCGCGGTGGACGAGCACTACGTGATTTCGAATTTCGACCCCGACCAAGCGGGAGCCGGCATGGTGGGGATTGATCTCGGGACTGATCCTGAACGGCGGGCCTTGCTGAGAAATGCCCGTGATTCAGGTAAGCCTCAAATTTATTGGAACCGGGGCGGCACGCTGCTCAACCGAGGCCGGCCGGCATATGAGTTATTTTTCCCCGTATTCCAAAAGCGGGCAGGTGCTTTATCTGAAGGGCCGAGCGCGGCCCCGCTCGCATACTGGCTCACCGTGGTCGTCGATGTGAAAGACTTTCTCAATGCGACCCTCGGAGCCCAGATGGAAGGTTTCGGCTTGTCCCTCTATGACGGGCCGCGACCGGATCCCGCCCGCCTGATATTTTCGCGCGGCGTTGACGGAAGGAGTGTTACTTCCGCTCGCGGCGCGCACCAGAATGTGGATCAGCTATTTGGCCGCCAGGTCTCGTTCTCCTGGGTGATCGCCCCCTCGAACGACGATCGCTTCGAGCATTTTTTCCCCATCCTGGCGTTGCTGGGGATCGTTTTTGGCGGGGCCTTGGTCAGCAGCCGCATGTTGAGCATGCACGAAGCCAGCCGCGCCGCCGAACAGTTGGTGCAGGAAAAGACCCTCGATTTGCAGATTTCGAACCGGGAGTTGCGCGAACAAAAAGCGCAATCGGACCGGATGGGTGTGATCGTGGAGAAGGCGAACAGCAGCGTGGCCATCCTGGGCCCGGATTTGCGCTTCCAGTGGGTGAATGAAGCCTTTACCAAAACCACCGGGTACACGACCGCGGAAGTGAGGGGCCAGCTGCCCAAGAATTTGTTCACCGGAGAGGATAGTACTGAGCCCAGTATCGTCGAGATCGGGGTGAATTTCAAAAAGTGCATACCCTTCCATTTTGAAGATGTGGCGTATCGGAAGGATGGCGGGAAATTGTGGGTCCACGTCGCGGTGCAGCCGTTCTTAGATGAGGCTGGGGCGCTGCTGAATTACGTGGGCATCATCACCAATCTGACCGAGCGAAAGCTTGCCGAGCGCGAGCTGCTGGACGCGAAACGCCGCGCGGAGTCGGCCAACCGGGCGAAGGCCGCGCTTATCGCCAACGTCAGTCATGAGCTGCGCACCCCGCTCAATGTGGTGATGGGGAACCTGCAGTTGATGGCCATCGGCAGCATTACTCCGGCGCTTCGCGGTCAGGTCACCAAGTCGCTGGAGAGCTGTCGCTATTTATTACGTTTGATCACCGATCTGCTCGACATGAACAAGGCCGAAGCGGGCAAGCTCCAGCTGGAGCTGACAATCGTGGAGATTGAGGAACTTTCGGACGAGGTGCTGGGGCTCGTGCAGGCTTCCGCTCAGGAGCAGGGACTGACTCTCGTTAAAGAGTACCGCCGTGGGGCGCGAGGCGTGACCTGCGACCGGCTGCGGATGAAACAGATTTTGGTCAACCTGCTGACAAATGCCGTGAAATATACGCCTGCCGGTGGCCGCATCACCCTGCGCGTGGAAGAGAACGAGGCTCCGGCCGAGTTGGTGATGCAGGTGATCGATACCGGCATCGGCATCGATCCCGCGCATCAGGATCGCATCTTTCAGGAATTTGAGCAGCTGCCGCAGCGTGGCCCGTTGGAAGGCAGTGGCCTTGGCCTGCCGATCGCCCGCCGCTTGGCGGAGCTACACGATGGGGGGCTGCACGTGCTAAGCGCGCTGGGTGAGGGCAGCGTTTTCACGCTGCGCATTCCCATCCGTGATGGGGCACTTTTGCTTGTGCCGGTGCCGAAGATGGCGTCCGAGCTTACCGCGGCAGCGGTGCGTCCGAGCGGCGCGCTCATTCTCGTGGTGGATGATATGCCGGATAACCGCGACATTCTCTGCTTGTTCCTGAGGGCCGAAGGCTACCGCGTGGAGGAGGCGGAGAGTGGTGAGGCCGCGCTCGACCTCGCGTCGGCGCTCGCGCCGCAAATGATTCTGATGGACGTGCGGATGGCGGGAATGGACGGCCTTGAGGCCATTCGCCGGCTGAAGGCCGGTGCTGATACGCGGGATATCCCGGTCATTTCCATCACGGCGTTTGCCGGTCCCTCGGATGTCGAATCCTGCCTGGCGGCCGGAGCGTCGGGCTATGTTTCCAAGCCGATCGACTTTGCGGAGCTGGGCGGGGTTATCTCCCGTACGCTGACCCGAACGGCGCTGAGTTAAGACCGACGCTCCGGTCCCAATCCGGTGGTC
>CAIJFT010000436.1 GCA_903820035.1 uncultured Opitutia bacterium | reverse complement strand
TCCGGCACCATCGATTCCGAATTCTATCCGTCGTTCGACGGTCAGGTCGGTACCGTCGCGTTGTTGTCCGATGGCCGGATTCTCGTCGGTGGCAGTTTTTCGAATGTCCAGCCGGTCGGTGCGGCCCTCCCGCTCAGCCGTAAAAACCTGATCCGCCTGAACGCTAACGGCACGCTCGACTCCGCGTTCAATCCGGAGCCCAACAGCTCGGTGGCCGCGCTCGGCGTCCAATCCGACGGCAAGATCGTCATCGGCGGCTCCTTCTCCACCGTTCAGCCCGGCGGCGCGCCGACGGTCACGACCGCGGCCAACGGCACGGTCACCACCACTTTCAGCACGGCCGAGACCTTCTCCCGCAACTTCCTCGCCCGGCTGAACGCCGACGGCACCCTCGATACGACGTTCATTCCGAATCCCAACGGTCAGGTCAGTGCAATCGTCGTGCAATCCGACGGCAAGGTGGTCGTGGGCGGCGTATTCACCGCGTTTCAGGAAATCCCCACCAGTTCCACCACCACCACGACTCCGGTCGTGCGCAACCGCCTCGCCCGGATCAACGCCGACGGCAAGCTCGACACCGCCTATGACCCGAACGCCAACGGGACCGTCATCACGCTCGCGCTTCAGTCCGACGGCAAGGTCATCGCCGGCGGTTCATTCACCACCTTCCAACCCAACGGCGCCGCCGATTGGACGCTCCGCAAGTACGCCGGCCGGCTCAACGCCGACGGTACCGTCGACGCCACCTTCAACCTGGATCTGAGCGAATTTCCCGGCAACCGCGTCGACTTCCTCCGCCTTCAGTCGGACGGCCGGCTCTTCATCGGTGGTGTCTTCACTTCGTTGCAGCCGCTCAACACCGCCGCCCGCATCGCCCGCAAGAACTTCGTGCGGCTCGCCGCCAACGGCACGGTCGACACCGCGTTCGACGCCGCGGCCGGTGGCGCGACCGGAGCCACGGTCAACGCCCTCGCCGTGCAGCGCGACGGCCGCGTAATTGCGGTCGGCAGCTTCAGCGACCTTGGCGGCGCCCGCAGCACCAACATCGCCCGCTTCCGCTCCGAAGGCACGCCGGACTCCGAGTTCAGCGCCGCGCTCTCCACGGATGGTCCGCTCAATGCCGTTCTCGTCCGCCCGAGCGGCGAGCCCGTCGCCACGCAGATCAGCGGCTTCGCCTGGCTCAACGCCAACGGCACGCTGCGCACCGCCTTCGCCACCGGCGCCACGCGCCTCACCGGTGAAGTCAGCGCCGCTCTCATCGACCGCAACGGCAATCTCCTCCTCGGCGGCACCTTCGCCAACGTGAGCAATAGCACCGGCGGGAACTTCGTCCGCCTCACCTCCGCCGGCGTCATCGACACCAGCTTCAACCCCAGCCCGAACGGCGCCGTCACCGGGATCATCGAACAAAGCGACGGTCGCCTCGTGATCGTCGGCTCCTTCACCACTGTCGGGGGACAAACCCGCAACCGGATCGCCCGCATCGACGCCAATGGCTCGGTCGACGTCACCTACGATCCCAACGCCAACGGCTTCATCAGCGGCGCCGTGCTCGAGGCTGACGGCAAGATTGTGATCGGGGGCAGCTTTACCAGCTTCACGCCGAATCTGACCACCACCGCCGTAGCCCGCAACTACATCGCCCGGGTCAACCTCGACGGCACCCTCGACGCGAACTACAACCCGTCGCCGAACTTCAACGTCAACGCCCTCGTCGCGCAGCCCGACGGCAAGCTCGTGATCGGCGGCAGCTTCACGAGCCTCTCCCCGAACAGTTCGACCACCGCCGTGGTCCGCAACTACCTCGCCCGCCTCAACACCGACGGCACGCTCGACCAGAACTTCGACCCGAGTACGAATTCCACCGTCAACGCCATCGTCACCCAGCCCAACGGCCAGTTCGTTGTCGGCGGCACCTTCACGACGCTCCAGCCGGGCGCGACCGGCACGGTCATCACGCGCAACAATGTCGCCCGCTTGAACAGCGACGGCACCGTCGACCTCGCCTTCAACCCAAATGCCAACGCGTCCATCGCCTCGATTGCCCGGCAGGCCGACGGCGCCCTGCTGATCGGCGGCACCTTTTCGACGCTCCAACCCAACGGCGCCGCGAGCCCGATCAGCCGTAATCACTTCGCCCGGCTTAACGCCGACGGTTCGCTCGACCTGAACTTCAACCCCGACATCAACGGCAGCGTCAATTACGTCGGCGCCCGTCCCGACGGCACCGTCCTCGTCGGAGGCCGCTTCAGTGAACTGCAGCTCAACGGCTCCATCCTCGTCGGCGGCAGCTTCGCCACCATCGGCGGCGTCTCCGCCCGGAATCTTGCGATGCTGAATGACAACGGCTCCGTCACCACCGCCTTCCAGCCGCGGCCCGACGGCGCGGTCAACGCCCTCCTCGCCCTGCCCGACGGTAAGACCATCGTCGGCGGAGCGTTCACCAATATCGCTGGTGCTGCCCGCAGCCGCCTCGCGCGCTTCAACACCGACGGCTCGCTCGACACCGCCTATAACGCCAGCGCCGTCGGTACCGTCCGCGCCCTCGCGCTCCAGGCCGACGGCCGCGTGCTCGTCGGCGGTTCCGGCCTCGTCCGCCTCACCGCGGCCGGTGCAGCTGACGCCGCGTTCGCGCCGGCCGTCACTGGCACCGTCACCTCCGTCGCGGTTCAGGCCGACGGCAAGATCCTCTACGCGATCAACCAAGCCGGCCTCGCTCGCCTCAACGCCGACGGCTCCGCTGACCCGTCGTTCAACGCGCCCGCGGGCGGCGTCTCTGCGCTGACGGTGCAGGCTGACGGTGGCCTCATTGTCGCGGGTGCGCCCTCGCGCCTCGTGCGCCTCAACGCCAACGGTACGATCGATGCCAGTTTCAACCCCGCGCCCAACGGAGCCGTCGGCGCCATCGCCCTGCAGGCCGACGGCCGCCTCATGATCGGCGGCGGTTTCTCCAGTGTTGGAGGCGTCACCCGCGTCAGCATCGCCCGGCTCTCCGCTACCGGTGTTGCCACCCAGACGCTCGGCGTCGCGGCCAACCGCGGTTCCGTGGTGCTAAACCGCGGCGGAACTTCCGCCGAGTTCTCGGCGGTGACCTTTGAACTCTCGACCAACCTCTCCACGTGGACCCGTCTCGGCGACGGTCTCCGGGTTCCGGGTACGGCCAACTGGCAGGTCGCGGGCCTCAGCCTGCCGGCCAGTGGTTCCTTCTACGTTCGCGCCCGCGGCATTACGCCGTCCACCGGCGGTACGTCGTCCGGCATGACGCAGGTTCAGCGGGAGTTTAATTTCACCAACCCGCTCGCCACCGCGCCCGGGGTGGTCGCGCAGGCGCCGGCTCAGGCGGCCGCGCCGAGCCTCTCGCTCGATCCGGTCACCGGCATCGCGCCGCGCTCGACCCTCGTTCAGGTCGCCGACGGCGTCATCGAAATCTTCGCGACGCAGACCCAGGGCGCCGTCAGCAACTCGACCGCGCGCCTCTCCAACCTCTCCACCCGCGGCCTCGTCGCGGTCGACAGCCCGTTGATCCTCGGCTTCGCCATCGCCGGCAACGAACCGCGCCGCGTGCTCCTGCGCGCCGTCGGTCCCGGCCTGAAGACCTTCGGTGTCACCGACGCCCTCGCCGCCACGAGCCTGCAGATTTTCGATGCCAAGGGCGTCCAACTCGCCGGCAATGAAGGCTGGGCCTCCGCCGCCGAACTTGTGCAGACCGCGGCTGCCACCGGCGCTTTCCCGCTTGCCGCCGGCAGCGCCGATAGCGCGATCGTTTTGAAACTCGCCCCGGGCACCTACACCATGCAGGTCGCCAACCCGCGCGGCGTGGCCGGCATCGCCCTCGCGGAAATCTACGACGCCGACACCGGCTCCGGTTCGCAGCTTGTTAATGTTTCCAGTCGCGGTGCGGCCGGCACCGGTGATGCGGCTTTGATCAGCGGCTTCGTGATCTCAGGTGGTAGCGCAGTCGACCGTCTGCTGCTCCGTGCGGTCGGCCCCGGCCTTGCGGCCTTCGGCACCCTCGGCGTCGTCAACGATCCGGTGATTTCGCTCTTTGACTCCGCCGGCCGCGCCCTCGGTGCGAACGACAACTGGGTGTCGAGCGTCAGTGACATTTCCCTCGCCACCAGCCGCGTCGGCGCCTTCGCCCTTGCGACCGGCAGTAAGGACGCGGCCGTGCTCGCGACGCTCCCCGGTGGCGCCTACACGATCCAGGTCACCGGCACCAATAACGGCACCGCGCTACTCGAGGTTTACGTAGTGCGCTGAGTCGGTTCGGCCAAGGAAACGCTTTTCCTTTCAAGGGCGCGCGAGCAGCGCGCCCTTTTTTGTGGACAGAGCTGGTGGGACCCGATGTCCCCATCGGTTCCCGCCTCTGTTGTAGGCCCGCCCGGTGGGCGGGCGATAGGTTGGGTTATCCGAGACGCGTCGCCCGGCCACCGGCCGGGCCTACCTCAATCCCGGTTGCTTACCACGCGTCGCTACGAAACGGCACCGCGGGCAGACCCGCGCCGTTGCACAAGTTTGCCTCGGGCGCGTTCGTCCACGCATAACGCACGGCGACCGGATCGCGCACGGCGGGTGAACTCACAAGCAACGTCTCACGGTCGATCTTGCCGTCAGCGGGATGAAAGACGCGGTCCGTTCCGGCGAGCTCGAGCGACTGCACCGGCTTTTCCCGCGCGATCAGCCCGCCGCCGGCATGGGTGAACCGCACGCGCAGGGCTGCGCCTTCGCGTTGGGCCGCCACAAACGACGGACCGGTGTCGTCGCCCACGATGTCGTACACGCGGTTGCGCGCCAGCAGGGCGAGGCGGCGGCCGACCTCCTGTTTATTTTTCGGGTGAATGTCTTTCGGGTCGCCGATGTCGATCGCCAGCGCCTGGCCCGTCTCGGGCAACGCCAGCGCCTTCGTCTGGGCCTCGCGGAGGAACGCATACGTGCGGCCCTTCTCGTTGCCGTCGCCCGCCACGCCGTAGTTGGCCAGGCTGACCCAATAGAACGGCAGCTCGCCCTGCCCGAAGTGGGCGCGCCACGCCGTGATCATCGCAGAGAATAACGGGTGGTACTCCGCGGCCCGCTCGGCGTTGCTCTCTCCCTGGTACCACAGGAAGCCGCGCAGCGCGTACGGGAGCAGCGGATTGATCATGCCGTTGAAGAGTCCGGTCGGCGTCCACGGATCGCCGGCACCGCGCGGGGGCCGGGGCCGCGGGTTCTTCCGCAGCCAGTCTGCGTGCGTCGCGGCGACGACCGGCGCGGACTTCTTTGCGCTCTTCTTCGTCGCGGTGGTAGGAGCCGCGGGTGCGGTCTGCCGTGCGGCCGCCTCGGTCTGGGTCCACTCGGC
>CAIJFT010000435.1 GCA_903820035.1 uncultured Opitutia bacterium | reverse complement strand
GCGAACAAAGTCCAGGGCACTCCGTTCCTCGGCGATCCCGCGGCCAACCTGCAGGTGCTGCTCCCCGACGAGCCGGGGTTTGATATGGCGGTCAACGTTTTTGCGTATCAGCCCGGCGGACACCTGCCGTTCGTCGAAGTCCACGTGATGGAGCATGGCCTCGTGATGCTGGACGGCGAAGGCGTTTACCGGCTCGAGAGCCAATGGTACCCGGTCCGCGCGGGCGACGTCATCTGGATGGCCCCGTATTGCGCCCAGTGGTTCGTCGCGATGGGCAAACAGCCGGCACGGTATCTGTATTACAAGGACGTCAACCGCGCCGCGCTGTAATTCGCCGCGATGCCGACCTCCTCGAGTTTTGCCTTCACCCTCAACGGCGCGACGGTGCGCGTGGCAGGTGAGCCGCCCACCCGCACGCTGCTGGAATATCTCCGCACGCACGGTCTGACCGGCTCGAAGCGCGGCTGCGACGAGGGCGATTGCGGCGCATGCACCGTCGCAATCCTCGAGCGCGACGGCGGTGGCCAGACCACCTACCGCGCGATCAACAGCTGCATCACGTTGCTGCCGATGGTGGCCGACCGTGAACTCGTCAGCGTCGAGGGCCTCGCTCCGGTCGACGGGGAACTACATCCCGTGCAGGCCGCGCTCGTCGCGGACTACGGCTCACAGTGCGGTTACTGCACGCCGGGCTTCGCCGTTTCACTCTTCGAGGCCTACTACCGCCAGGACTGCCGCACTCCCGAGCGCCTGAACGACCAACTCTGCGGCAACCTCTGCCGCTGCACCGGCTACCGCGCGATCCGCGACGCGGCACTCTCGGTCTGCTCGGACCGCAACGCACGCCCCGCCGGCGACCCGTTCGCCGCCCGGCTCGAGGCGCCGCTGCCGGCCCCGACCGCGGGCACCTACGCCACCGACGACGGCACGTTTCTCCGCCCCGACACCCTCGCCGAACTGCTCGCGCTGCGCGCCGCCCACCCCGAAGCACGGCTGGTCGCCGGCGCGACCGAGATCGGCGTCGAGGTGAACAAGCATTTCAGACTCTTCCCCGTCCTGATAGCGACGACCGCCGTGCGTGAGCTCACGGCGCTCACGCCGGATACGAATGGCGGCTGGCGGATCGGCGCCGCCGCAACCCTCACCGCCATCGAAGAGGTGGTGGCGCCTTCTTATCCGCCGCTGGCCAAGATGCTCCGCTGGTTCGCCGCGCGGCAGATCCGCAACCGCGCCACGCTCGGCGGCAACCTCGGCACCGCTTCCCCCATCGGCGACAGCGCGCCCGTGCTGCTCACACTCGACGCTGCGCTGGTCGTCGCGTCGACGCGCGGGCAGCGCACGCTCGCGTTGGCCGACTTCTTTATCGGCTACCGCAAGACCGCCCTCGCCGCCGACGAGATCATCGTGGAGATCCTGCTGCCGCCGTACGCGCCGGCGTCTGGGTGCACGCGTCGCGCCGACTTCATCAAGGTCGCGCACCGGCAAGAACTCGACATCAGCATCGTGTCGGGAGCCTTCCTCATCGACACCGACGCCACCGGCCTCGTTCGCCACGCGCGCCTCGCCTACGGCGGCGTCGCCGACCGGACCAAGCGCGCCAACACGGCCGAAAACGCCCTGATCGGCAAACGGCTCGAGGACGCCGCCGGCGACGTCTCCGCCCTGCTGCGCGCCGCCTTCACCCCGATC
>CAIJFT010000434.1 GCA_903820035.1 uncultured Opitutia bacterium | reverse complement strand
GGCCGAGTTCGCCTCGCGGCTGCGATGCCTTGTCCGCCCGGCCAGCCGGCCGGTGCCCGCGGACCGCCCCGACCACGCGTCGGGGCCAAGCCGCCGCAAATCGCGCGGGGTAATAACTCGGACAACCCCATGGCCGGCGAACCGGTTGACCGATTCCGCCGTACGGCACCGCGATAATCTTCGCGAATCCCGCGCCGCGCTCGTAGAATGGCGAACGAGCCCTGAACGACTGGGAAATAAATCCGCGTCGGCGCCGCTCGCCCCCCCTTTGAACAAAAACAAATCCGCCCCCTCGTCCCGTCCTCTCATCCAACCCGTTGGTGACCGCGTGCTCATCGAGTATGTGGCCGACAAGGAACAGATCCGCGGTGGCGTGATCATTCCGGACAGTGCTCGCGAGAAACCGCAGGAAGCCAAGGTCATCGCCCTCGGCACCGGCCGTAAGGACAAGCATGGCGCCGTCATCCCGTTTGAGGTCAAGGCGGGCGACACCGTCCTCGTCGCCAAGTACGGTGGTGCCGAGGTCAAACTCGACGGTCGCACGCTCACGCTCGTACGCGAAGACGAGATCCTCGGGATTCTCTCCTGAAGCGCGCCCCCCGATCACCCCCTCCCCGTTCCTTAACCTTTCCCACTTCATGGCCGCCAAACAACTCCTCTTCGACGAGAACGCCCGTCACAAAATTCTCCGCGGCATCACGCTGCTTTCGCGCGCCGTCAAGGTGACGCTCGGCCCCAAGGGCCGAAACGTCGTCATCGACAAGAAATTCGGCTCGCCGACCGTCACCAAAGACGGCGTGACCGTGGCCAAGGAAATCGAACTGGCCGATCCCTTCGAAAACATGGGCGCGCAGATGGTGAAGGAAGTCGCTTCCAAAACCAGCGACGTGGCCGGCGACGGCACCACCACCGCCACCGTCCTCGCGGAGTCGATCTACCGGGAAGGTCTCAAAAATGTAACCGCGGGATCGAACCCGATCTTCCTCAAGCGCGGCATCGACAAGGCCGTCACCGCCGTCGTCACCGAACTCGCGCGCATTTCCAAAAAGGTCAATGACCGCGAGGAAATCCGGCAGGTCGCAATGGTCTCCGCCAATTGGGACGACGGCATCGGCACCATCATCGCCGACGCCATGGACAAGGTCGGCAAGGACGGCACCATCACCGTCGAAGAGGCCAAGTCCATCGAAACCACCCTCGACGTCGTCGAAGGCATGCAATTCGACAAAGGCTATCTCTCCCCTTACTTCGCCACCGACGCCGACAAAATGGAGGCGGTGTTGGAGGACGCGTACGTCCTGATCCACGAAAAGAAAATCTCCGGCCTCCAGGACATCCTGCCGCTGCTGCAGGCGATCGCCAAATCCGGCAAACCGCTGCTCGTCATCGCCGAGGAAGTCGAGGGCGACGCCCTCTCCGCGCTCGTTATCAACAAGCTGCGCGGCGGTCTCAACGTGTGCGCCGTCAAAGCCCCCGGCTTCGGTGACCGGCGTCAGGCCATGCTCGAAGACATCGCCATCCTCACGGGCGGCAAATGCATCACCGAGGACCTCGGCCTTAAGCTCGAAAGCATCACCCTCGCCGACCTCGGTCGCGCCCAGCGCATCACCGTCAGCCAGGACAACACGACGATCATCTCCGGGGCCGGCAAATCCACCGCGATCCAGGCCCGCGTGAAACAGATCCGGCGCCAGATCGACGAGACCACCTCGGACTACGATCGCGAAAAGTACCAGGAACGTCTCGCCAAGCTGGCCGGCGGCATCGCCGTCATTCACGTCGGCGCCTCCACCGAGGTTGAAATGAAGGAAAAGAAGGCGCGCGTAGAAGACGCGTTGCACGCCACGCGGGCCGCCGTCGCCGAAGGCATCGTCCCGGGCGGTGGTGTCGCGCTGCTGCGCTGCGCCAAAGTCATCGACGCCGTCGCGCTGGAAGGCGACGAGGCCGTGGGCGCCCAAATCGTCCGCCGCGCCCTGCAATCCCCCATCCGGATGCTCTGCGCCAATGCCGGCGTAGAGGGCGCCGTGGTCGCCGCCGCGGTGATCGCCGGTAAAGGCAACTTCGGCTACAACGTCGCCACCGGCGAGTACGTGGACCTCGTTAAAGCCGGGGTCGTCGATCCGACCAAGGTCACGCGCATGGCGCTGCAAAACGCGGCCTCGATCTCCGGGCTGTTGCTCACGATCGATTGCATGATCACCGACCTGCCCGCGAACGGCGTCCCGACTGCACCGAGCGCCGACCTGGACTGAACTTCGAACGCCCTAACTGATTTGCCCGGGTTGCGCGCAAGCGCAACCGCGTCCCGAACGGGAGCGGCGTGACACCGACCGAACGTCGGTCCGCGGAGTCACCCGCCGAGGTGGTGGATGCGGAACCGCCCGCGCGCGTTCGGCGCGCCCCGCTGCCACCTCGCACCCGCCCCTTTTATGATCAACCGCGAATATCCGATCACGCCGACCCAACAAGCCGCCAACGGCGCACTCGACCTGTTCGTCGACGGCTTCCGCCAAAACAACCTCCGGCAGATGCTCATCGGTCTCGCCGTGCTCCGCAGCGCCACCGAAGCCCAGGTGCTGGCCGCGATCCCGTTCGTGCAGGCGACGCAATCCGTCAGCGCCACCGAGATCCAAGCCATGCTAACGGCCTGAGCCCCCCCCGCTGGCGTTTCACGGATGACGTGAAACGACCGGAGGGGGTGGAGTCGTCGTGGCCGCGTTTAGGCCGTGGACGAAAACGTGGACGCGCAAAAAGACCCCGTGGTGCTGGACCTCCCACGCGGCGACAGCGCTGCCCAGTGTAGGCCCGCCCGACCCGTCGAAACAACGGTCCGGCCCAAACCGGACCGTCGCTGAAATCCGGTTACAGGCCGAACGGCAGGCAGCGCATGAGCGGCTTGGCGTGACCGGGGTCGACCAACTTGTCGCGCGATGCACGGCGCTTGGACTTCGTGCTCTTCGCGCCTAACAAATGGCGGAAGCCAGGGGTGCGCCGCACCATCTTGCCGGTCGCAGTCAACTTGAAGCGCTTGGCTACGGATTTTTTGGTTTTTTGCATAAAGGGTAATACGGACTCTGGCCGCGCCCGGCGTTTGTCGCCGCTAAGCACTTCGGCCGCCCTCATCGTACGAACCGGTCTGTTGAATAGCGATGGATTAGCCCGCCACGCTTCTGCCACGGAGGTAACCCGTTCTCCGGGCAGCGCATTCCAACGATCACACGAAGCGTAATCCGCCGGAACGGCCGCTCGGGACACAAAAAAGGCGAAGCGCCGAGGCGCTCCGCCGCAAAGTCACGGTTCGAAAACCGCGGCGTAATCAGTAACGGGACTGAAACGCACCAGGACGACGGTTCGGGCTGTTGAAGCTCCGGCTGCCGCCCATTTCTTCCTTCGGCTTGGCTTCGTTGACCGTCAACTGACGGCCATCGAGGTCGAAACCGTTCATTTTCTCGGCGGCAACCTTGGCCTCGTCGGCCGTGCCGAAGGTCACGAAGGCGAAACCGCGCGGGCGGCCCGTCTCGCGATCGGTGGCGATGTAGACGTCGGTCACGCTGCCGAACTTGCCAAAGGCGTCGCGGAGATCGGCCTCGGAGGTCTTGAATGACATATTACCAACGTAGAGTTTAGAGTTCATGTGATGATGTTTCGTATGCTTCGTTCGCTGTCAGTCAGTTCCCGAGGGTCGGGTTTCGAATCATCACCTGAACTTAAAGCTCACCTGAAGAATCACCTGCCACTGTCATCTTACGCTATTACGAGCCTCCACCCTCGTCGGCAGGCCCGGAAACGCAAGGGGCATCGCGGGTTTGTTTCCAGCCGGACCAATCCGCCGCGCACCTCACCGCGGCCGGAAATTCACGGCGTGACCCTCCGGCTACCGCGCGCTTAGCTCCCACCTCATGCGCCCCTCCCTCGCCCTCGCCTGCCTGCTGACCACCGCCGCCTGCGCCGCCGAACTCCCTCGCGTCCCGGTCCGACCCATCGCGGAAAAGGCGGAACTCCTCTTTGCCGACGACTTTCAAGGCGCCGCACCCGCCAAGGTCTGGCACAAGGTTGTACCCGCCTTCGTCATCGAAAACGGCACGCTCAAAGGCACGCAGACCCGCGACAAAAGCATTCCCCCCACCGACGGAAAACCCGCGGTCACCCCCCACGCCGCCGTGCACGGCCTCGAGATCCCGACCAAGGACAGCATCGTCGAGGTCAAAATCCGTTTCGAGGGCGCCTCGATGATCGACGTAGAATTCGACGACCGGAAGTACACCGGCGCGCATTACGGCCACCTCTGCCGCGCGCAGGTCCGGCTCAACGGCGTCACCCTCATCGACGAGCGCGACGGCACGATGCGAAACGACATCTACGAAATGAACCAGGACCCGGCAAAAAAAGCCGAGCGCGCCAAACTCCTCGTCGGACGTTCGGCGACCTACCCGCTGCAGCTGCAAACCGGCCGCTGGTACACACTCGTGGTGGAGACCATCGTCGACGAGATGCGCGTCACGATCGACGGCAAGCCCGCCGGCTACCTGAAGTCCTCCGGTATTGCGCACCCGACGAAGTCGAAGATCGAGTTGGGCGTCGCCGGCAAGGACGGCTACTTCGACGACCTCAAGGTCTGGAACGCCGTCGCCGCCAAACCCTGAGCCGCGGGATTCGATTTCGAAAAGGAACGCCCCCCGCGCTCACGCGCCGGTCTCCCTATGCCCGGACAAATTGCGGATGCCCCTCGATCCTCGCCGCAAACGCCGCGTGCTCCTTGGCATCCATATCCAGGGGATACTTCGATCCGCTGCGCCGCCAACGCACCAGCCAGTCCGCCCCGAGCAGCGGCGCTTCGCCCAGGGGCGCGCGCGTAAACGCGATCGTCGTGCTTTCCTTCGGTCCGGTCGCCACGCCTGCGGCGACATAGAACTCCGCCGCAAGTAGCGCCACGCGGACCGCCGTCGCCGCCGAGTACGTGTACAACGCCGCCGTCCGTCCCGCGCAGTGCCGGTGGATCCGCGAAAAGACGTCCCGGTGCCAGAGCCCCGCGTCGGTCTTCGCCGAGAACGGATCGTAGAAAATCACGTCGGGCACCGGGGCCGCATCGAGGTGCGCCAGAAAATCCCCGCGCCACAGCTCCCACTCGACCGCGCCGGCGGCGTGCCGCCACCGGCTGGCGCGCAGCAGCGCGTGGGGCGCCCCATGCTGCAGGTGCGGGAACCAAGGCGCCTGCCGCAGCGCGAGCGTCAAAGGATCAAGGTCCCGCTCAAAGCTCACGAGGTGCAACGGCCGCAGGCCCTCGGCTCCCGCCTCCGTCACCGCCGCCTCCACCGCGTGGATCGCAGCCATCGCATTCGACGCCGCCCCGAGGCCCACATCCCACACGACGACGGGCTCGCGGTCGTCGGGCGTCCGCGGACGCAGCCGAGACACGAGCTTCGACTGCGCCACATAAAGCCGGTTGGCCTCGTCCGCCGGCGCGGACACCGAATGCATCACTTCGCCGGAACTGATTTGCCGGATGCTTGAAAAGCCCTGCGGTGCCGTCACGCGTTCGTAATCCCCGAGCCGCGGCGGCGCCTGCACGCGCGGCCGCGCCTTCACCGGCGGATCCACCTCGTCGTCCCGCGCCAAACTTTGCCGCTCGCGTTCGTAGTACGCGGCAAATTCCCCGCGCAAAATGGCCGCCCGCATCTCGGCCATCAGCCGGTGATAAAACGCAAAGTTGTGGGTCGAGAGGAGCGTCCAACCGAGCGGCTCGTCGCACTTCACCAAGTGATGCAGGTACGCGCGCGAATACCGCCGGCACGTCGGGCAGTCGCAGCGGGCATCGAGCGGCTCCTCGGCAAATTTGTAGGCGGTCCGGCGGCACTGCACGCGCCCATGCGATGTGAACGCCGTCCCGCGCTGCGCGAGCTGCGTCGGCATAATGCAGTCGAACATGTCCACGCCGCGGTGCACCGCCTCAAGGATGTCGAGTGGCGTGCCCACGCCCATCAGGTAGCGCGGGCGGTCCGCCGGCAGGTGTTCGGTGACGAGTTCGGTGAACGTGTACCGCTCCGCCTGCGTCTCGCCCACCGCCAGGCCGCCGATGGCCAGGCCGTCGAACGGCAAGGCCCGCAAAAACTCCGCGCTGCGGATTCGCAAATCGCGGTGACACGCCCCTTGCACGATGCCGAATAACGCCTGCGGCGAATCCTCCCGCGCCCGCAACGACCGCTCCGCCCAGCGGTGCGTCAAGTGCATCGCCACCTCCGCCTCGGCGTGACCGGCCGTCGCCGGGATGCACTGGTCGAGCACCATCATGATGTCGCTCCCGATCGCACGCTGCATCGCGATGCTGCTTTCGGGCGAAAGAAAATGCCGCTCGCCGTCGACGTAACTGCGGAACTCCGCGCCGGCCTCGGTCATCGCGCGGTCCGCGCAGAGGGAAAAAATTTGGAAGCCACCCGAGTCCGTCAGCACCGGCCGGTCCCAACCCATGAACCGGTGGATGCCACCGAAGGTCTTGAAGACCTCCGGGCCCGGCCGCAGCGAAAGGTGATAGGTGTTCGCCAGCAGCATCTGCGCGCCGACGCCCTTGAGCGTGTCGACCGACATGCTCTTCACCGTCGCCTGCGTCCCCACCGGCATGAAAACCGGCGTCTGCACCTCGCCGTGTACCGTACGGAAGCGTCCCGCCCGCGCTTTGGAACCCGGGGAAACTCCTTCGACGTTGAACGGAAGACGCGACATGAATGCCTGATGAAGCCCTCGCCTGTGCCGTTCGCCACCGCGAATGGCAAGGCACGGTTCATGACCGGCCGAACCCAATCGGGGTTTGAACAGGAAGATCGGGGGGATCGGCTAGGATCTGACCCGCCACTCCCCGCCCTTCCGGTCTTCCTGTTCAAAGACTGGATCGCTCTGCTTCGGCCACGCGCTGCGTCAGCCTCGATCGATCCCAGCGGTTCTTCGGGTTTCACCCGGGGCCGCCACAAATCCTAAAACCACCCCGGCCAGAAATCCCGTGAGGTGCGCCCCCACGTCCACGCGCTGCGCCCCCGTCCCATACAAGGCGAGTACGGTCGCGCCCGCGGCCAACGGCGCAAAGATGGCCCGACCGCGGTGCGGGTGCCGCGACCGCCACGCGAGCCGCACCGCCCGGCCCGCGAACAAGCCGACACCGGCAAAGATCGCGGTCGAGGCGCCGAGCGACGTGTAGGGTCCGGGGTAGTTCACCGCCGCGACGGCCAGATTGCCCGCGATCCCGCCCAGCAGCAGAAGCAGCCAGCCCCGCCTCCGGCCAAACGTGGTGAGCACCGCGGGAAATACCAGCAGGCCGCTCAGCGCGTTGGTGATCACATGCGCCGCATCGCCGTGCAGGAAGAGCGCGGTCAACGCCCGCCACACTTCGCCGTCGGCGAAAACCGCGCGCGCGTCCAACACCCCGCGGTGGATCCACGCCGGCGCGGGCGGACCAAATCGAAACAACGCGAGCACCGTCGCCGACCAGAGCAACGGCGTGAGAAATTCGAACGTCCGCGGCGTCCATGGATCCGCGATCGGCGGCGGCGGCCAACGCAGGCGCTCACGGTCGTACGCGGCGAGATGGCGTTGCGCGTAGGCCAGACCGGATTGCTCCACCCGCAAACGGAAACCATCCACCGTCTCCTCGAGCCAGTAGGGCTGCCCTGTCGCCAACACGACCAAGCCGTGCGCCGCCCCCTGCTCCGCCGTCGCATAACGGCCCACCTCAACCAGGTCCTCCTCCGGGAGGCCGGATTCAACGGCGATTGCGACGGGCCACGACATGCCTCCCCAGATAATCAACCGGCGGCTTTTTCCAACGCCGTTATGGTCGCGCCGGTTTCCGGCCTGCATCCGGCCGACGGAAATTCTCCGCTACTTCGCCATCGCCGGTAGGCGATAACGCCAGAGGGTCACGCCCGAGCCGAAGTAAACCGAATCGTCCGTCAGCGCGAAGCCGCAGCGGATCGCCACCGGCGCCTTGTCGCGCAGGGTGATTTCCCGCGTGGCGGGATCGAGGACGTAGACCGTGCCGCCCGCGAAGCCAACCAGCTTGCCGCCCGGGTGACGCCCGAGGGAAATCTCCACCTGCGCCCCCGGCAGCGGCAGCGTCTTCACGACCCGCCGGGTCGCCGGATCGAAAATGAACAACTCGCTTCCAGCCGTCGTGTACACGAGCCCGTCCACCGCCAGCGTCGCCGGATAACTCTTCGCACCCGGCGCGAGCGCCGTTTCAAACACCTTCGTCTTCGTCTTCGGGTCGAACGCGAAGAACTTCGCTTCCTTCTCCACCGGACGGGTCCCGCCGCCGCCCCAGTTCGCACTGCCACCGAAGATGAGTCCACTCTTCGGTTCCCACGCGAGTGAGACGATGCCCTGATTTTTCACGAGATGGCGGTAGTTTTCGACCGTCTTGTTCACGCGCGGGTCCCACACGGCCATGGCACCGCCGAGCTGACCGTACGGCGGCTCGCTGCCGACGTAGATCATGCCGTCCGGCCCGTAAATCATCGCCCGCGGTCGCAGGTGACCGTCACCCACGCCGCCAAACGTGACCGGATTAGAATCGGCCTCCGGACCATACTTCCAGGGCCGCCCCGCCGGATCGTAGAGGTTCATCACCGAGCCGCCGTAGTAGCAGAGGTAGAGTTTTCCTTCGCGCTCGAGCAGGGAGTAAACCTCGCCGCCCGGCATGCCACCTAGGTGTTCGTTGCGCTGCGTGCGCGGATCGTGCCGGAAAATTTCCATCGGCAGCGCGGTGCTACCGTAGATGTTTCCACCCGGGCCGTTGCCCACGACAAAGATCATGTCGCCAATGCCGGCGTACTTGAAGGTGCGGTCGATGCTCTTCCCGGTCTTCGGATCGCGCAGCGAAAACGTGCCGCGGCCAAACGCCGTCACCTCGCGGCCATCGCGCAGTTTCATCGCCGGCTTCCCGGGCGCGGTCTTCACCGGCGTGGCAACTTCGTCGTCGAGGCGGAGCAGGTTCGGCCCAAACTCCGCGTACACGTTGCCGTCGGAGCGCAACGAAACGGTCACGGTGCTCCAGCCCTTCGCCCCCTCGAGTCCGGCCGGCATCAGACTGCGGTGCTGCTTCGTCGCCGGATCGAACACCACGAGGTCGCCCTTCGCCGTGCCGACCCCGACGTAGATCTTGCCGTTCGGCCCCGCGGCGACGCTGCGGGCGTACATCTCGGTCGGGTGCATCCGGCCGTGGTCTGCGAGCGCCCCGGTCTGCGGATCGTAGCTGACAAGTTTGGCCTGGGGGTAGGTGCTGCCGTAGAGTTTGCCGTCGCGACCGGCGGCATAATTCCAAATGTAGGTCTCGGTCTTGGACGGCTTGCCGACGACCTCGATCTGTTTTTCCGGCTGCCGCGGATCGAAGCGCAGCACGAGCCCGCCGTCCCAGGTGCCGAGATAGATCTTTTCGTCGGGCCCCGCAATGAAGCCCCAGGCCCCGGGGCCCTCGGGCGTCTCAAATTGCCGCGCATCGCCCGTGTCGGGATCGACCTGCACGAGAAACAGTTTCCCGGCGGTCTGGTTGAAGTTGAAATAGAGCGCCTCGCCGCCGCGACCGTTCGGCCCGACGATGCAGCCCATCAGGCCGCCGACGCGCACCGGCACGCCGAGGGATTCAAAACGGGAGTCCAGCGGCTGCGCGCCACCGTCGACCGCCCAGAGGAACAACGCCACGAGGAATACCAGCCGCCGGGGTTTCATGCGTACACAAAACCTAGCCCGCCACGGAGGGCCTGGGCAAGCACCGCGGCACGCCCTTGCCGGGCGGTCTGGCGCGCTCAGATGAGCCGAAGCTCGATTTTGATCCGCCGCCCCCCAACCTCGCGCGATGCGATTCCCTACCCCGGTGTTCCTCGTTCTGCTCGCCCTCGCCTTGCCGGTCGGGGCGCAGGAGAAAAAGGCGAAGGCCACCAACCCTGTGCTTGACCCGATCCAAGACGTGGCGGGCTTGCCCCGCGTGTTGTTGATCGGCGATTCCATCTCGATGGGCTACACACTGCCGGTGCGCTCGCAGCTCGCGGGCGTGGCGAACGTGCACCGCATTCCAACCAACGGCGGGCCGACCAAGAACGGCGTCGCCCGCCTCAGCCACTGGCTGGGCACCGGGAAGTGGGACGTCATTCATTTCAACCACGGCATCCACGACCTGAAGCATATGGCCGACGGCAAG
>CAIJFT010000433.1 GCA_903820035.1 uncultured Opitutia bacterium | reverse complement strand
TCTTGAAACGCGGCGGGACCTGCGTGCTCGTCGGCAATCTCGCGCCCAAGACCCAGGATTTCCCGCTGCAGGCGGTCGTGACGAAAGAACTCTCGCTGCTCGGTTCCTGCTCCAGCGCCGGCGAGTATCCGCTGTGCCTCGACCTGATTGCGCGCGGCGTGATCGACGTAAAGCCGATGATCGAAACCGTCGCGCCGCTGGCGGACGGCGCCGGCTGGTTCGAAAAGCTCAGCGCAAAAGACGGCGGCAAGTACATGAAGGTCATCCTGCAGCCGTAACGCGTGCCCGGTCGGCCAGCGCGCGCGAGCGCAGTTGGGGCAGTTCGAATGGGACCGGGCGCAGGCCAGCGCGCGGGCCGGAGGCAAGGCGCGGCCGCGCGGAATTTACTTTCCCGGCAACAACGGCGCCCCGCGGCAGCACGCCCCGCAGGACAAACCATGCGCAGGCAAACCCAACCCATGCGGCGCCTGCTGCGTGGTTCATGCTAAGATGGGACGTCCGAACCATTCCTCCTTCCCATGCTCGAGAGTCATCAAATCCTCAGTGCCTTTCCGGTCGTGCTCACCACCGGTATCCTGATCGGCAACCTCGTGCTCTTCTACGCCATTAACAAAGCGTCTGACGGCACCGAGGACGACACGGGATTCCATTCCGAGTGACATCGGGCTCACGTTGACGCGGGAAGTAGAATCGCCCAGCGGCGGGCCTACACCATCGACATGGCAAAGAATCCGGACGTCGCTATTGCGTCATGCGCTGCCTTCGTCCCCTTTCCGCCGCCGTCCTGCTTGGGACGTTGGCTTTATTCAGCGCCGCGGCCGCGGAATCTCCCGCCGCCCCGGATCGCACGGCGGCTCTCCGCGGAACCTTGGGCACCTACGCCGGCATCCCGCGTCTGGCGGATCACCGCGCGAATCTCCCGTTGTTGCTGCAGCAACTCGCCGAGCTCGGGGCCAACACCTACAATTTTCTGGTCTGGCACGAACCCACTGACTGGGAAGACCTGCAGCGCTTTCTGCCCCTCGCCCGAGCCCAAAACCTCCGGGTGTGGGTCAGCCTCGTGCCACCGTCGGAATCGCCGCCCAAGGCCAAATCCTTCTCGGAGCCCTACCGGCTCGATTACACCCGCTGGGCGAAGGAAATCGCGCAACTGAGTCTGGCCCACCCCAACCTGGTCGCGTGGAGCATCGATGACTTTGCCCACAACCTGACCGTGTTCACCCCCGCCACGCTCGGCACCATGCTCGCCGCGGCCCGCGCGGTGAACCCGAAACTCGCGTTTGTGCCCTGCCTCTACTTTCGCCAACTCACGCCCAAGTTTGCCGCGGCCTACGGTGACCTCGTGGACGGCGTCCTCTTCCCTTACCGCAACGAGTCAATCAAGGCCGATCTCAAGGACCCGGGCCAAGTGGCGACCGAAATCTCGCGGGTACGGCAGCTCTTCCGGCCCGGATTGCCCGTCATCATCGACGTGTACGCGTCCCGCCACAGTTCACTCGGCGCCTCAACGCCGGCCTACGTGGCCGCGGTGCTGGAAGCCGGACGCGCCCAAGGCGACGGCGTGATGGTGTACTGTCATCAAAATCCAGCGACCGAGGCGGAGAAATACGCGGCGACTCGCCGGGCATTTGCACCGCAGCCGTGAACGGTCAGCGGTGACCCGTCGCAAGCGCGGCCTCAGCCCTCGAGCTCGACGAGCACGAAATCGTCGAAGTCGGCCGTGACCACATTGGCGGTGAAGGAGTGGATCCACACCTCGACCTGCACGGTGCCCGCGGGCGCGACGCCCTTCTTGCTGTACGCCTTCCACTCGGTGTCGGCGCGGCGGATCGGCACGTTGATCTGGTTCTTCAGCGCCGGCGTGTTCAGGAACTCGCCCTTTTCGTTGTAGAAGCGCAGGTACACCGCAATGCCCTCGCCCTTCACGCTGCGCCCGTGGAAGCGCACCTCATAATTTTTTCCGGGCGTCGCCGGGAACCGCTGCGCCGCCAAGCTTGAGCCCAGCGTCTTGCTGTCGTCCGTCACCCGCAGCCCCAGCTTGCCGCCATGCGCGGCTTCGGGGATGGCCACGCTCATCCCCTGATCGTTGGCCGCGTTCCACGACGCCGTCTGCTCCTCGAAGCCGGGGTTGGGTAAGGCGATGACCTTTTCGGCGGCGAGCACCGCGGTGCTCACCAGGAGACTGAGCGACAGACCGGAAACGAACGTTTTCATAGGGAAATGCTGGCGGCACCGTGCCGCAAATCGCCCGGAGTCGCGAGCGAAAAGCCCGCGCCGGAAACCACGCTCCGCGGCGTCGCGCCGGATCTCCGCCGATTCAACTCAGAACGAAAACGTCGTCGTCAAGCGCACCGTGCGCGGCTCGGGGATCGTGTAGTAATTCGGGTATTGGAACGTGTTGTTGTAAACCGCGGTGCCGGCGAAGAGCGGGTTGTCGTAAGCGAAGGCGTTGACGAGGTTCAGCTGCACGTCGACGTCGAGCTTCTGCCCCGCGACGCGCTGCACCCAGCGGTAACCGAGCGAGGCCGTGGCCAGGTGGTACGCCCGGTCGTACAGATAACCCGACGGATCGTTGAGTGGCGCCCCAATCACGCGCGGGCCGAAGAACTGCGCCCCGGCGCCGACGCGCACGCCCTTCAGGAACGTCGCGGGAATCGTGTAGTTGCCAAAAATATTCACGCGGTAGTCGAACATGCGGTTCTGCGTCCGGCCCACCGCGGAGTCGCTCAGCAGGCGTTGCCCCGAAGTCACCGCCGTCAACGCCAGGCTGCGGCGGGTGTCGCCCGCCGGCAGCGACGCGTCGTTCGCCCACTTCTGCAGCGTCGGCAGATTGGCGGTGAACCAGCGCGCAAACGCCGGATACTGGTCGACGATCTTCACGTCGGGCAGCGCCACATTGACGAGCAGGCGGAAATTTTTCGCCAGCGCCGCGGTCGCATTCGCCTCCCAACCCCTGCCCTGCGTGACCGTGGCGTCGGCGATCGTGGCCGCCGCGGTCACGAGGTTGCCGGCGGGGATCAGGGGCGCGCCGTTCGCCTTGAGGGCGTTGTTGTACGGCGTGAGCGTCACGCCGGTGATGCCGCTCGTGTTCGTGCGGTAGTGCCCGATCGAGCCGACCACCTTGCCCTGGAGCAGATTGAACCGGAGGCCGTAGGAGAAGTTGCGCGAGGCCGCGATCGCCGTCGGGGAGTACGAGCCGTCGAGATTCGGATTCGGATTCGAAAGCACCGTGAAGCCCTCATCGTAGTGCACATAGGCGCCGGCGATCTTCACCGGGAAATACACCGCCCCGACCGACGAGGAACTGTGCATGGCCTTCAGCGGCGTCTCGATGTAGCTCGTCACCAGCGAGGTCACCGGATCGCGCGTGCCGATCGCCTGGGAGAAGGAACTGTAGCGCTCCCGGCGGAACCCGCCGACGAGCGAGAGGCGGTCACGGAAATAGCTGCCGGCCGTGCCGATCGTCACCGAGTCGTCCGTGTTCCGCGCGATCGCGTCCGTGTCCTGGATCACCTTGAACGGAATCGTTTCCCGCAGGTCCGGCAGCTTGGTCGTCGGGTCGTCGAAGTAGCGGAAGACATAAACGATGTTGTTGTTCGCCAGCACCGCGCCGGGCGCCGACGGGTTGAAGAGCCGGTTGAACCGCTGGCGCGTCCGGTCCTCCTGCCGCTGGGCGATGACCGAGAAATTCTGGACGCCGAAATCACGCAGCCGGACCGGATAGCCGAGCGCGGCCCGCGTGGCCTGGGATTTCCGATACGAGCCGTCGACGTTGTAGCCGTACTCCATCTGCGTGTAGTATTTCCCGAAATTCGGATTGGGCTGGCCCGTGGGCAGCAGCCGGTTGGGATCGAGCCGGATGCCCTGGATGCCGGGCGAGAACGTGTTCTTCGCGCCGTCCTGGAAGATCGCCGTCGACACAAACGCGACCTCGGCGGTGAGGCCCGATGCAAACGTCTTGCTCACCGAGCCCTGCAGGTCGCGCGTGGCGGCGGTCACGTGCACGTCGTCCGGCGCCACGTTGAACGACCAGTGCGGAATTTTCGGCAGGTTCGGAATGATCCGGTTGTCCGGATAGCTGTAGGGATAAAGGTTGTGCGAGGTCCCCGCCGTCTGGCCGTAGCCCTTCCAGTTCAAGAGCCCGAGTCCGTTGATCCACACCCAGTAGTTCTGCGAGTTGCCCGAGCCCATGACGGCCAGACCCGCCGACGCCGCCTGCGCCGCGGTGATCGGTCCGCTGAACGCGGTGCCGTTCCACGAGGACGCGCCGTCGGTGTAGGTGTCGACGCGCCAGCTGCGGTACGAGTGCCCGAAGTCGGCATCGACCGACACGCGGAGCGTCGGCACCGGCCGGTAGATGACATTGAGCGCGTTGCCGACAGTGTTGTCTTTGACGCGATCCTGCCAGGTGCGGCCCCGGCTCCAAAAGCCATTGTAACGCAGATCCAGTTTCGGACTTAGCCGGCGGTTGAAATCGATGGAACCGGCAAGCGTGCCGAACGAAGTCGAGCGGCCACGGATCCGGGTGAAGTCGCGCCCCTGCGCCCGCTTCGTGATGTAGTTCACCTGACCGCCGGGCCCGCCGACGCCGTAGAGGATGGCGTTCGGGCCGGCCTCGCCTTCGAGGCGCTCCACGACAAATTCACCCGGCGTGGTGCTGCTGGGGAAATAATTGCGCGTGCTCGCCTGCGTCGCCTGACCGCGGATCTGCGTGTTGCTGCCGCCGTCGCGCGGATCGATGTTCGACGACGTTCCGTTCTGGGCCCCCTGATCCTGCTCGATCGCACTCGTGAGCCACGACGACGCCTCGACCATGTTGAACGCACCGATGTCGTTGAGAAATTCGCGGGTCAGCGCCGTGGTATCCGACGGCGTCATCAGCAGATTGGTGCTCAGCCGCCCCGCGCTGAGCGTGTCCGCCGCCTGATAACCGGTGTCGAGGTCGGTCTTCACCTCGAACGGCGCGAGCTCGACGATGACGTCCCTCTTCCCGTCGGACCCCACGCGGGGGTTGAGCGGAGCGACGGTTTGGGCCCAAACCGCTCCCCCCATGACAAATGACGCGAGCGCGCCAACGAGCGCACGACGAACGACAGGGGTAAGGATCATGCGCGAATTTCAGTAAGTCACCACGGCGGCGCAAGACGGAAGGCCGGGCCGTTTCAGCCGAAACTCCGCCGCTCGGGCGAAGCCACCGACGGGCGCCGCCCCTCCGGTGAAACGGCTCGCCGCTCCAACTCTCTTGTCAGTTGGTCGCGCCGCGGCTTCCCTGCCCGAACCCCATGCCCTCGCCCCACCTTCGGCTCCTGGCCGCCCTGCTCCTCTTTCCTTGGTTGTCTTTGACCGTCGCCCGCGCCGCGGGCGCCAGCGGCACCATCAACGGCATCGTCTCCAACGCGGCGACCGGTGACCTCCTCGCGGGCGCCCGCGTGCAGGTAAACGGAACCGCGGGCGAGACCACGAGCGAACGCGGCGGCGGCTTCACCCTCAGCGCCCCCGCGGGCGCGCAGACCCTGATCGTCTCATTCTCCGGCCTCGAAACCAACCGGCTCGCGGTCACGGTCCCCGCCGGCGGAACCGCGACGGTCGAGGCGAAACTCGAGGCCGGCATTTACCGGCTGGAAAAGTTCACCGTCAGCGGCCTCCGCGAGGGCAACGCGCTCGCCATCCAACTGCAGAGCCAGGCGGAGAACGCCAAGACCGTCGCCGCGACCGATACCTTCGGCAACCCCGCGGCCAACCCCGGCGAATTGCTAATGCGCCTGCCCGGCGTTTCCGTGAACTTCGTCGCGGGCGAAGCCGTGGAAATCTTCATGCGCGGGCTCGGCACCAGCTACATCGGGCTCATGACGGACGGCAACAACCTGGCCTCGTCCGTCGGCACGTCGTCGAGCCGCGACTTCCAACTCACCGCCCTCGACACCGGCAACATCGAGTCGGCGGAAATCGTCCGCGCCCCGACGCCCGACATGCCGGCCAATGCCATCGCCGGTTATCTGAACCTCGTCTCAAAGCGCGGCTTTGACCGCCGCGGCCGGCGCCTCGACCTCACGCTCGGCACGCGCTGGACGGACCTGTACGAGGGGAGAAGTCCCTCCAAGGATCCCGCCAAGCTCGACCTGGTGACGCTGAATTTTTCCGACGTCGTCGACGTCTTCGGCGGCAAGCGCAACCTTGGCATCGCCTTCAATGCCAGCCACCGCTCGGCGCCCACCCTGACGGATGCCGTCGGCGGCATCGGCGCCGCGGCCGCCCAGGCCGGCCACGTCATGCCCTCCGCCACCAACGGACTGAAGACCCCGCTGCTGCGCGCCATGGGCTCCGGGGAAACCTATGCTCCGGTGAACAAACAAAACGTCGGGCTCAACCTCGACTACAAGCTGGGTGCACGCTCCGTCGTGTACCTGAGGAACGCGGTGAACCTCAACGTCACACCCGAGGTCGCCAGCATTTACCGGCAATCCACCTCGACGGCCGCCGCCGTCGCGAGCTTCGAGCCGGGCAGCACCTACGATTTCCAACGCGCCCTGCCCATCGCCAGCTCGCAGTCGGAGGTGTATTCCGGCCAATCGCGCAAGAAGGCCGTGACCTACGCCGCCTCCGGCGGGCTTGAGCACAAGCTCGCGGACAACGCCGGCTTGCTCGCCTTCGACGCGAGCTTCTCGCGCGCCACGACCTGGTATCCGATCAACGCCGCAATCACCGCCACCGTCACCGGCGTCGGCTGGGAAATCGACCGCCGCGGTCAACCGGCTTGGTACCCCGCGTTCACGCAGTATGCCGGACCTTCGATCTACGATCCCGCCAACTACACGCCGCGAACGTACTTCCGCCAGAACTACCGTGCACCCGCGGAAAAATTCGGGCTGCGCCTCGACTTCCGCCGCAACGTCGACGTCGGCATCCCGGCCTATTGGAAGGTCGGCCTGCGCCACGAACGCGACACCCGCGAACAGGGCAACGACATCCAAAACTACACCTACACCGGCCCCAAGGGCATCGCCCCGTTCGTCGGCGCCCAGTTCAAACAGGCGGCCGGACACTACGGACCGTTTCCGTTTATCACGGCGCCGGGCTCCGGCGGCGACCACGACCTCGCGTTGCGGCCTGACCTCTGGACCCAGACCGCGGCCGATGCCTACAGCAGCGTCACCAGTTCGCTGCAAGGCGACGCCGCATTCCAGGAGACCATCAACGCCGCGTATGGCATGGGCGGATTCACGTTGGGGCCGCTGCGGGTCCTGGGCGGCGTGCGCGTCGAGACGACCGAGAACGAGGGCACCGCTTACCGTCGTCGCACCTCCGCCGCCGCGGGCACCACGTCGATCACTTCTCTACCCCCGGCGCAAAACGCCGCGCGCGCCCTCGCGCAGTTCGCCGGCGGCCAGGAAACCTCGAGTGGCCGGTACCAGAACGTCTTCCCGGGCCTCCATCTGGTGGCCGAACCGTGGCGCCGCCTCCAGGTCCGCGCCAGCTACAACGTCTCGATCACCCGACCCGCGGTCGCAAGCCTGCTGCCGACGACCAACGTCAACGAAGACACCCGCCTCGTGACGACCGGCAACCCCGACCTCCGGCCGTACACGTCGAACAACTTCGAATTCGCCGTCCAAAAATACTTCGAACCCGTCGGCCTTTTTGAAGTGAGCACGTTCCTGAAGGAAATTTCCAACTACACGCGTTCGATCGACACCGTGGTGCCGGGCGGCCCGGACAACGGCTTCGAGGGCCAGTTCACGGGCTTTACGCTGCGTCGGAACGAAAACACCGGCAGTGCCCGAATCCGCGGTTTCGAGGTCAGCTACCAGCAGCAGTACAGCTTTCTGCCGGGCTTCTGGCGCGGCTTCGGCTCGTTCGCCAACTTCAGCTACACGCAGGCCGAAGGCGATTTCGGCGGCACCACGTTTCAGCGCCAGCTGGCCAACCAGCGTCCCCGCGCGGCCAACGCGGGCCTCTCCTACGTCGGCTACGGCGCCCAGCTCCGGCTGCTCGGGAACTGGCACGGACGGTACTACCGGAGCGGCGAAGGGCTCACCTCAATCTACAGCGATCCTCGCCTGCTGATCGACTTCAAGGCGCAGTACCGGATCAGCCGGCGGATCGAACTCTACCTCGACGTGATGAACCTCACGAACGAGTTCAACCAGACCTTCGTCCGCGAGGGCGGCTTGAAATACAACTCGCAGAAGCAGGGCACCCTCTACGCCACCGGCGTGAAACTGACCTATTGAGCGGGGACCACGGGCGAATCCCCGTCGCGACACCGAGCCGGCGTGGACGGCGTTCCTCATGCCCTCAAATCATTTAGAAACGGCTGATTCCGGCGGTTTCGGGAACGGGGCGTTGCGACTCCCGCGCCTTCAAGGGCCGGTTCAAGCCCAGCAATTAGGCCGTGTCCAGGGATCAAGCTGCCGATGGGAAATTCGCTGCGACGGTGCGCAAGCACATCGGTCGAGAGTCAACGCAACCCTGTTGTCCTTGCCCTGACACTTGCAGCCGACGCGGTTGCGTCCCCTCGCTCGCTCAGAATTCGAACGAATTCGAAAGTTCATAAGCGCGCGGTGGTGATACGGCCCAGACGGGGGATCCGTCCGAGTTTGCCGCCACCGCCCGCAGGCCGGTTTTGCTGAAGAGATTTTGCGCGTTGCACTGGATCTTCCACCGCACGCGGTCGTTCATGATTTTCCGCGAGTAATTGAGGACCATGCCCCCGGCGATGATCGGATCGCTCTTGTATTCCTTGGTCAGGTCGGATGCGGGGCCCGAGTAGTTTTCGAGTCCGCCAATATTGAAGGCCGCGGTCTTCTGGCCGTAGCCGATCACCTTGCCGGATTCCCAGCGGAGGTTGGTGCCGAGGCCCAGGCCCTTGAGACTGCCTGCGGTGAAACTGTAGCGACCGACCAGCTTGCCGGTGTAGGGAGCAATGCCGCGGTTGGAGGTGCCCTCGCTGAGGATTTCGTTCACCCAGTTGGCCGCGATGGCGGAGACGAATTGAGTCGTGAGCGGAGTGGAGGAGGACGCGGTCGTGCTGTTCGTGCCGTCCACGCGCAGGCCCTCGGTGAAGTATTTTTTGTAGTAAGGAGCGCGGGCGGCGAGGAAGTCCCCGATTTCATGGCCGACGCGGGTGACCACGTTTTCCAGTTTGTCGAAGCTCGCAACAAAGTCCCAATTCCGATTCGGCCGGAAATAGATTTCGACCGCGGCGCCCTTGGAGACGGTGTCTTGCGTGCTCGAGGCGTTGTTGGGAGTGGTGTAACGTTCGTTGGTCGTGCCGCCGCTGGGGCTGATGGTGCTCCACTCTGCGAGGCGTCCGGCGTTGCTCAGCGCGTTGTAGAGATTGTCCTCAAAAGCCGCGATGCGCAGGCTCGCGACGCCGGTGTTGTTGGTGGTGCCCTGCTGGCTGGATTTGAAAGCGGTCACTTTGACATCCAGCGTGTTGTTGAACAGCGCGACGCCAAAACCCGCCTCGTCGGTGTTGCCGGCGGCCGGAGCGATCGAGCGATATAGGTTGTCCAGTCGCGGATTGGTGGCGGCGAAGTTCTCCGAGCGATTGGCGAAAAGGCGCACCTTGTCGGTGACCTTGAACACGACACTCCGGGTGACGGTGTCGGCTTCGTTCTTGAAGTTGGTGCCGGCCGGGAGGAAGTCGCTGCGGTCGCCACCCGGGTAACTCGGAAAAGCAAACGAGGCCGGCGGCTTCACGATACCGAGGAATTGTTTAACCGAATCCCGCCGCCAACCGGCCAGCGTCACAATGCGGCCTTTCCAGAAAAAGCTTTGGAGGGACGTCCCAAAACTCGAATTGCGCGCCACCGTCCAGCTGCCGCCTGCTTGAACGACCTTGCCGATATGCATCTTCTGCGCGGCGGTCTGCCAGGCCGGCGGCGTGGCCAGATTGTTGTAGAAACGATAGTCGTAGGAATTGTCCAAGTCGGCGGTCAGCGTGTCGGGAAACCCGGTGAAACGCAGGGCGGTGTCGCCCACTTTGACCGCATCGCCGACATACCACATTTGATGGGCCCACCGGGCGGCGTTGGTGATCGGGACCCCTGCCGCCGTCAGCGCCCCGGGAAGGTCGCTGTCCAAAATGTAGCTAAACCGGGTGAGAAACCGGTCCTGCTTCGCGTTCGTATAGACTCCCGTGAGACGATGCGAGCCGAGCCAGCCGAGCCTCGTGGTTCTCTTCGCGAAATTGAAGTCGTAGTTGGCCTGCACGAGGTAATTCGTGTAGGTCGTATCGCCGTATTCGCCGATGTTACGACCGTAGACGAACGGCCGCAGGAAATTCGGGTTGGTGCGGCCGTCGGGTAGCTTCTGGTTGATATCGATTTGGATTTCGTTCGTCTGGGTGATCGACGCGAAATACTGGCCGGAATTCCGTTTCTCGCGCTGCACGGTCGCCGAAATATACAGATCGTCGGTGATGCGTTGATCGATCGTGAGGTTCAGCTTGCGGTCATTCTCGGTGCGCAGGTTGCCGGGCAAGGCGGCAATCTCCACCTTGTCGTAAGGAAAAATCCCCTTGTCCGTGACCTGCGGGTCGGCGCGGAAAGCGGGGTTGTTTTCCCGCGCGGCGCCGGACCGCATGAAGGCGCTGCGGCTGGCGACCGGGCTCGCCGCCGCGCCCGTGATCGTGCGGTTGGCGCCAATGGTGATGAGATTGTCCAGCAGGTTGGTCCAGTTGCCGTTGCCACTGGAGATGAGCAGCGTCTGGTTGGGGCTGCCTCCGCCATCCAAAGGCCGACGGATCAGGCCGAGATTCGCCGTCGTGCCGTTCGCGAGGGTGAAGGTGGTCACCGGCGCAAGTCCGTCGGCATTGGGCACGGTGGGGTCCCAGTAGAAAGCCTGCGCGATCTGGGCCGCTGTCATCTGCGGGGCGTAGGTGTTATAGGCCTTCAGCCATTCGGAGACGTTGTCCTGCACCGTGCGATAGTTGGGCCGGCGGCCGACGCTTTTCGTTTGCTCGGCATAGGCGCGAATCGTCGTGCCCTTTAACGGTTGATAGGTGGCCGTCACAAAACCCCGCTTGTCCCGCTGGAACGCCGAGTCGATGCTGTAGCGTGCGTCGTCGTAGAGGGCGGCACCGCGCACGGCCAACTTGCCGGGAATCAAGACCAGGTTGTGGTCCAATATCACCCGGTTGGAGCCGAAATTATCGACCTTGTTTTCAACCTTGGTGGAGTTCCGTCTGAGGCCCGCGACCTTGGTGGAGGAATTAACCAGGCCGGCCGGTTCGGCCAGGCCGAAAAGAATCGAGTTCGGGCCCCGCAGAAATTCCACCCGCTCGGTATTGTAGCGATCCGTCGAACCAAGGACCTCGATGAAGTTGACCACACTGGAGGCGCGGCCCAGCCCGCGCACGCGAATCTCACCACTGCGGGTGTTGTTGTCGCCGAAGTCCCCGCCGACATAGCCGTTCGCGCTGCCGAGGGCGGCGATGCCTTCCTGATGGTAGGTGGAATCGTTCTCGGCGCCGGAGACAAAGGCCATCGCGCTGGCCACGTCCTTCGCTCCGAGGTCGTCCAGAAACTCGTTGGTGAGCACGGAAACCGAGGCAGCGACATCCTTCAGGTCGGTCTTGATGCGGCTGCCCGCGAGGGTCGAGGTAGCACGGTAACCGTCGTTGTCCGCGGAACTGTTGACCACGAAGGGTGAAAGCACGACGGCTTCCTCCTGAGCGGGCTTGGCCGTGGGTGGGGCGACAACCTGGGCCAGGAGCGCAGCCGGGACGAGCAAGACGAGTGTGGCCAAGTTGCGAGTCTTCATTGAGGTATCAACCGACGGGTTGGGGTTAAAGGGGCTAATCCGGAATGAGTCTATGCCCCGGGCGGGCCACCAGCAACACCGGCTATACTACACCCGTTGAGTATACTTGCCGCAGTGGACTCCGGCAGCGGCGAACCGGACGCGCTCAGGGGGCGGCAGCACGGTGCACGCCGACGCCCGGCGCGGTCGTTCCGGCGACCCATAGGACCCCATGGAGATAGGTCTGGGGCTGGTCGAGTGGGCCACCGGCATTTTGCTGCAGCGCCATGTGTAATTGTTCGGCCGCCATGGCGCCAATGCGGGGCAGGTTCTGATATATACCCGTGGTGGGGCTCCGCACATTGTTCACGTTGAGGTCGACGCAGCCGATCTCCGGCGGCACGGCGCGGAGGCAGCCGGGGTCGAAGGTGCCGAAGAGCACCGCCTCGGGTTTGGCCGTCCGACACCACGACGGAAGAAACGTGGAAAAGGTCCCGCGGTGCGGCGCCATGAGGGCCGGCACGGTTTCGTCGAGCCCGCGATCCCAGAGCCCCTGTCGGTAACCCGCGAACATTCGGTGCTCGAGCCGTGAGCTCATCTCGGCGCTCGCGGCGAAACCAATGCGCCGGTAACCGAGATCAGCGCATCGCTGCGCCGCCAGCCGTCCAACTTGAAAAATGTCCGCAGTGACGCGGCGTATTACCGGCTCCATGACGCTCAAGCCCAATCCCACGGTGGCAAAATCGGTGATATCCAAATCCAAAGTGCGCATAGATCCGGGCAGCGGCGCGAGAAAGATGCCGTTGATGCCTCGGGCCCGCAGGATCTCGATCAGTCGGGCCGGATTCGACTGCAGGCGCGCAAGCGCAAACTCCTCGACGCGATAGCCGAGTTCGGCCGCACGGCGAGTGACGCCGTCATACATCTGGACGAACGCGGGGTAGTTGCGCCACGGATCATCCTTTGGGTGCGAGGTGACATAGGCGAGCGTAGGTCGCTGACGTCGTGGCCGGAGCCGAAGATGCTGGCTCATCAAGGCGGCGACGAGCGGGTTGATCCTGTAGCCGAGACTTCTGGCCGCCTCTGCGACGCGAGCGCGCGTGGCGGGCGGAATAGAGGGATGGTTGCGCAGTGCGAGCGAGACGGCCGAGCGACTGAGACCGACTGCGTCGGCGACCTGTTGCATCGTGATCGTGTTCGGCGGGGCCATGAGGACATGCCTACACGGCGGGGTGCCGGAGTACAATCCATCGACCACTCCAAACTCCGGCACGAGACTCTGCCCCGACGAAACCGAGTTGCGGATCGGAAGCCGGATTGCCGGGGGATCGGATCCGGATGGAGATTATGGGGGGAGGTATCCGGTGAAGACAAAACCGGGCCCGTGTAGCCCACGGAAAATTGGTCCGGCAGCATCCAGTTACACCATTTCGGCGCATTCCTATTCTAACGGTCAACGGAACGCGCGATCCCGGCGGAAGGACGGATCGCGTGACTGAAAGGCAGAGTGAACTTCGCGACCAGCGGCGAGGATCGCGTCATCAAGATTACGGTTGGCCGGGAGTTGCGTCAGAACCGGACGGCATGGGCGTGAAACCACCGAAAAAAACCGGACGAGGGTTGCGTCAATTGGCCGAAAAACAGTCTGTCACGCATCCGCCAATTCGTAACACAGCCACGCTCGCTTCGCCGTTTCCAGGCTGCAGGTTGCCGCCTCCCTTTTCGCCGTCACCGGCGCCGAGGACTTGTCGTCTCCTGCAATCTGATGAAAACGCTCCTCTCGTTCCTCTCTTCCCTCCTGCGTGCCGCCACGGCGCTCGTGGTGGCCACGGCCGGCGCGTCCGCCCAACCCGCCGGCAACGGCACGATCGAGGGCCGGATCGTCAACACCCACTCCGGCGATCTCGTCGCCCGCGCCCGGCTGACCGTTGAGGGCACCGGCCTCGAAGCCTTCAGCGATCCGGGCGGTCAGTATCGCCTCGTTAATGTTCCCGCCGGTCCGGCCCGGGTGCGGGCGTTTTTCACCGGCTTGGAACCACAGACGCAGACCGTCACGATCGCGGCGGGCAGGACGACCCGGCAGGATTTCAACCTCGGCGACAAGCCCGGGCGCGCCGACGCCGGCGTGGTGAAACTCGACGAGATGGTCGTCTCCACGTCGAAGCAGATGGACGCCGCCGCCATCGCGATCAACGAGCAGCGCTTTGCCTCCAACATCGTGAACGTCCTCGCGGCCGATGAATTCGGGGCGATTCTCGAAAACAACGTCGGCGACTTCCTGAAATTCCTTCCCGGCATCACCATCGACTTCATCGGCGGCGCCGCGCGTTCGATCTCAATGGGTGGCGTCCCGCCCGAATACGTGCCGATCACCGTCGGCGGCTTCGACCTCTCGACCGTCTCCGGCGGCGGCACCACGCGCAACGTGGACTTCCACACCATCTCGATGAACAACATGGCGCGCATCGAGGCGATCCACTCCCCCACCCCGGAGTCGCCCGGCTCGGCCCTCGCCGGCTCGGTGAACATGGTTCCGCGCAGCGCCTTCGACTACGCGCGGCCGGTGTTCAGCTACAGCGCGTTCATGATGCTGCGCGACAACGACCGGAACCTGTTCACCAAGACCCCGGGACCGCGCTGGGTGCGCACCCGCAAGGTGCATCCGGGCATCGATTTTTCCTACATCAAGCCGGTCAACGACCGCTTCGGTTTCACCCTCACCGGCGCGAGCACCAAGCAGTACACCGAGGAGGAACGCACCGCCAACACCTGGCGCGGGGCCGGGTCCGCCACGAACGGCATCACCGCCGCGACCACGGCCACACAGTACCCCGACACCACCTCGGACAAGCCCTACCTCACCGATTACGTCGTCGAAGACGGTGGCAAACACACGCAGCGCACCTCGCTCGGCGCGACGCTCGACTACAAGTTCTCCCCCTACGACCGCGTCTCGTTCGCCTTCGAGTACGCACTCTTCGATTCGCCGCTCAACCAGCGCAACCTGACGTTCCTCGTGCAGCGGGTGAATCCCGGCGACTTCACCACGGCCTACACGCACGGCCAGGCGGGCCGCGGTCAGCTCACGACCGCGTCGCAATCGCGCCACCACTCGCGGCTGAAATACATGCCGATGCTGACCTACCGCCACAACGGCCCCGTCTGGAAGTCCGAGGCCGGTCTCGGCCATTCGCACGAGGAGCTCACCTTCCGCAGCATCGACAAGGGTTACCTGAACAACGTGACGTCGATCCGCCAGAACGTCACGATCAACTTCGACGACATCTTCTACCTGCGCCCCGGCCGGATCAGCGTGTTCGACGGCACCTCCGGCGCCGCGCTCGATCCGTACACTCTCTCCAACTACGCGCTCTCCACCGCCAACGGCACCTCCAGCCGCACCCAGGATGTCAAACGCAGCACCTACGCCAACCTGCGCCGCGAGTTCGACCTCAACGGGGTGCCCTTCGCACTCAAGGGCGGACTGGATGTGCGCCAATCCATCCGCGACAACCGCAGCAGCACGCCCTCCTACACCCTGGTCGGTGCCGACGGCCGTTCGAGTGGCAATCCGGCGGCGGGCGGCGACGACAACGCGACCCTCCTCCTCGACGAGGTCTTCTCGCAGCGGACCGCGCCCTATGGCTTCCCCCAAATCCAATACACGAGCACGCAACAGGCCTATAACTACTACCGCGACCACCCGACGTACACCACGACGAACCTGAACAGCCTCTACACCTCCGAGGTCAACGGCTCCAAGCTCGCCCAGGAAGTCGTCTCCTCCGCCTACCTCCGCGGTGACCTCGCGCTCTTCAGCCGTCGCCTGAAACTCGTCGGCGGCCTCCGCGCCGAGCAGACCAACATCGACGCCGAAGGCCCGCTCAACGATCCGACGCGCAACTACCAGCGCGATGCCGCCGGC
>CAIJFT010000432.1 GCA_903820035.1 uncultured Opitutia bacterium | reverse complement strand
TTGTGCCGCGATCGACCTCCGGCCTGCGGGGTTGGCGTTTACCTTCGTGGCGCCGCTGCCGCCGGATTTGCGGACGTTCCTGGTCGGCCGAGGGCTGACGGTGGCGCCTGACCTGTGATGCCGAGGCCGGGGCTTGCCGCGCCAGGACCAGTCGGTTTGCTGGCGGCGATGAATGATCTCTTGGCGGATGCGGCCGTACGGGCCCAACGGTATCTGGATGGCTTGGACGCGAGGAGTGTGGCACCGACGGATGCGGCGGTGGCGGCCCTGCGGGCATTTGACGAACCGTTGCCCGAAACGCCGGGTGATCCCGCGGAGGTCCTGCGCCTCCTTGACGAGGTCGGTTCGCCGGCGACGACCGCCATGGCTGGCCGCCGCTTCTTTGGTTTTGTCATCGGTGGTTCCCTGCCGGTGGCGCTGGCGGCCAATTGGCTGACGAGCGCTTGGGATCAGAACACCGGTCTCTACCGACCGACACCGGGGACGGCGTATCTAGAGCAGGTTGCGCTGCGCTGGCTCCTCGACGTGCTCGGTCTGCCGGCGGAATCCGGCGGCGCCTTTGTGACGGGTGCGACGGTGGCGAACCTCTGTGGCCTGGCCGCGGCCCGACACACCGTGCTCAAACGGGCCGGATGGAATGTCGAAGCCGACGGACTATTCGGAGCCCCGCCGATTACCGTGATCATCGGGGCGGAAGCGCATCCTTCCGTCGCCAAATCGCTCGGCGTGCTCGGGCTTGGGCGTTCGCGGGTGGTTAAAATTCCGGTGGACGGTCAGGGCCGGATGCGCGCCGATCTCTTGCCGGCGATCAGCGGGCCGACGATTGTCTGTCTGCAGGTGGGCAATGTTAATACCGGGGCGGCGGACGCGGTCGGCGACGTATGTCGACGGGTGCAACCGGTGGGGGCCTGGGTGCACGTGGACGGCGCGTTCGGGCTCTGGGCGGCTGCCGCACCAACCCGGGCACCACAGGTGGCTGGCGTAGGCGAAGCGGACTCGTGGGCCACCGATGCACACAAGTGGCTGAACGTGCCCTACGACAGCGGGCTGGCGTTCGTGCGGGATGCTAAGGCGCTCCAGGCGGCGATGGCGATCACCGCGGAGTACCTGCCGACCCAGGGTGGATTCCGTAACCCCGGTGACTTTACCCCTGAGCTTTCGCGCCGGGCCCGCGGGGTGGATGTGTGGGCGGCGCTGCGCACTCTCGGTCGCGCGGGGGTGGCGGAGTTGATCGAGCGAAATTGCGCCCAGGCCCGTAGGTTTGCGACACGACTTGCCGCCGGCGGGTGCGAAATCCTCAACGAGGTGGTCCTCAATCAGGTGTTGGTGGCCTTTGGTGACGCCGCGCGCACAAAGGCTGTGATCGACGCCGTGCAGGCGGATGGGACCTGCTGGGCGGGCATCACGGTGTGGCAGGGCCGGACTGCGATGCGAATCAGTGTGTCCTCGTGGGCCACGACCGATGTCGATGTGGATACCAGCGTGGCTGCAATCCTGCGGGCGGCCCGAAGCCAAGCAGGCAGCCTGACGGTTTAAGCAAACTGAGAGATCGGTGCGAGCGAGGCGCGGATTGCGCCCGGGTCGGGCGGCGCTGTTCCAATGGCTTCTTCAAGGCTCGTAATGCCGAGCTGCACCTTGAGCATGCTGTCCTGATGGAGCGTCTTCATACCGTTGCGGATGGCGACGCGCTTGATTTCAGCGACTTCGACGGTCCGGTTGATCGTGTCGGTCAGTTCCTCGCTGTTGACCATCAACTCGTGAATGCCGATGCGGGTCTTGTAACCTTGGCCGGCGCAGGCGGGGCAACCATTGGGGCTAGCCCGGTAAATTTGACCGCTCCAGCCGATGGCGCGCTGCATGATTTCCTCTTCGCGATCCTTCACCTCGTAAGGAATGCGGCACGAACGGCACACCCGGCGCAGCAGTCGCTGCGCGCAGATGCACACCATCGAGCCAGAGACATTAAATCGCTCGACGCCCATTTCGCAAAGACGGGTGATCGTGGTCGGCGCGTCGTTGGTGTGGAGCGTCGACAACAGCATATGACCCGTGAGCGCAGCGTCGGTGGCGATCTGCGCGGTTTCCTGGTCGCGGATTTCACCGACAAGAATCACATCCGGGTCCATGCGCACGAAGGTGCGCAGCGCCTTGGCGAAGGTGAGTCCGATCTGCGGATTCATCTGCATCTGATTGAGACCGGCGAGCGTATATTCCACCGGATCTTCCGCCGTCTGGATGTTCAGGTCCCGCGTATTGAGTTCGCCGAGCGCGGAATAAAGCGTCATCGACTTGCCCGAACCGGTGGGACCGCAGTGCAGCACCATGCCGTGCGGCTGGCGGATGCAATCACGGTACTTCGTGAGGTTCTCCGCGGAAAAACCCAGCGCGGTCAGCGGCAGCGCGCTCTTCGTTTTATCCAGAATTCGGATAACGACTTTTTCGCCGTGGGTCACCGGCGCGGTGGCCACGCGCAGATCGATGTCAAAATTCTTTTTGGTGAAACGCTTGAACTCGACTCGTCCATCCTGCGGCAACCGTGACTCGGTGATGTCCATGTTGCCCATAATCTTCACCCGCGCGGCCAGGGCCCCGGACGCTTCCTTGGGTAGTTGCAGGGCATCCTGACAGCGGCCGTCGATGCGGTAGCGTATCCCGACTTGCTTCTGTCCCGGTTCGATATGGATGTCTGAAGCCCCGCACACGTAAGCGTCCTCAATGATTCGATTGATCAGCTGAATCATCGGGGCGGAATCTTCGTGCTCCAGATCCGAGGCTGAAAATTCCGATGAGACCGCCGATGTGTAGGTCGAGGTGAGGAGTTCGGCGACTTCGGAGACGTTAACGTTTTCCGGGGCCGGGCTGGTGGGTCCCTCGGTCTTGAATTGGGCGCGGACGAGCTCGTCGAACAGCTTTGAAGATACGACCTTGACCTCGTCGATGGACAACCCCGTTTGGCGCGAAAACATTTCGCGCCGGGTGTAGTCCAGCGGATTTACCATCAGGACGGCGACAGAGCTGGGACCGGTCCGGCGGTACGGCAGTACGCCCTCGCTGCGGACCGCGGCGTCACCCGTGAGCTTCAGCAAGTTCTCGTCAAACTCGATCTCCGCCGCTTTTGTCACCAGCGGTAGTTCCGTCAGTCGGGCAACAAACCGGG
>CAIJFT010000431.1 GCA_903820035.1 uncultured Opitutia bacterium | reverse complement strand
GTCGGCCTCGCTGCCCTGTTGGCGCCCCTCACGACCGGGTCACGCCTGACCGACCTGGAGTTCCTCTACTCCAGCCGCCGCAGGAATCGCTTCACGCCGAGTAACGGGCCCAAGAGCCTGTATGTTGGAGAGGACGAAGCGGTCGGCTCGGCGGAAGTGAAGCGTGCCGCCCTGCTCGGGGCATTCGCGAAGACGACCGCCGAACCCGCGTCGGTCTTCTGGGCGCGCGCGCACCTGCCAGACGCCGTCCTGGACCTGACCGATCCGCGCGTGCTGGCCGCGCTCGGCACAACCGACGACGAGGTGCACCACCCGGACTGGAAGGCCCTGGGACCGACTTCACCCTCGGAAATTCTCGGGAACGCCGCATTCCGCAGCGGCCGGTTTGCCGCGATCAGGTTCTGGAGCGTCCGGATGCGAGCCGCTGGCCAGAGCGGGCTTTGCCTTTGTATTTTCAAGAGCAGGGTAAAGGCCCCGTGCTCACTTCGCTTCACTTCTTCCGAACTCGGATGGGATGAGACGTGGTGCTGACCAAACGGATCACGGTCAGCGCCCACCCTCTTTCCGCCCTCCCCGCCCTCCCGGTTCAAACGCCGAGCCCCACCGCATCGCACGCGCCCACACCGGTGGCCCCTCGCGTCGTGTTTTCCCCGGTCCAGGCCCGCCCGTCGCCACCTGCCGGATTCACCGATCAGGTGAATCTCACTCCGCGCCCCGGCTCCTCCCTGCCTCCGGCCTCAGCGCAGATCAGCGGTTAACTCCGCCTCCGCCCCGCCTCACTCGAGGTACGGCGTGTACTCGGGCACGTACCGCTTGATCAGGGCCTTCAGCTGGTTCGCGTCGAGCGCATGCAGGTCCTGCTCGAAATCCCGCTCCGCCTCGCCCGGCAACACCGCCCGGCTCGAAAACCGCATGATCCGCGGGTGGCTCGTCGGCGTGTGCTCTTCACTGTCGTACTTCAACTCCTCGAAGAACTTCTCCCCGGGCTTGAGCCCCGTGTACGTGATCTCGATGTCCTCGCCCAACCGCAGCCCGCTCAACTCGATCATGTGCCGGGCCAAGTCCACGATTTTCACGGGCTGCCCCATATCGAGCACAAAAATCTCCCCGCCGCGCCCCAACACAAAGCTCTGCAACACGAGGCCCACCGCCTCCGGAATCGTCATGAAATAACGCGTCACCTCCGGATGCGTCACCGTCACCGGCCCGCCGTTTGCAATCTGCCGGCGGAAAATCGGGATCACACTGCCGGACGACCCCAGGACATTGCCGAACCGCACCGCCATGAACTTCGTCCGGGGGGCGGACGAAGAACGTTGCGCGTTGAGAGCGGAGCCCGGAGGGCTCGAACCGGCATCCTCCGGGACCTGCGCCGCCGCCTCCGCGGCGAGCGCCATCAGCTGGAGCTCGGCCAAACGCTTGGTCGCCCCCATCACGCTGGTCGGGTTGATCGCCTTGTCGGTGGAAATAAACACAAACGCCCCGACACCGTGCTCCCGCGCCAACCGCGCCAGCTGCCGGGTGCCGAGCACATTGTTCCGGAGCGCCTCCGCCGGCTGCCGCTCCATCAGGTACACGTGCTTGTGCGCCGCGGCGTGAAACACGACTTCCGGACGGTACCGCGCAAAAATAAACTCCATCCGCCCGCGGTCCAAAACGTCCGCCACGAGGGGCACGATCAAGGCCCCGGCGCCGCGCTCATTCAACTCCTGCTCGATCAGGAACAGCGCGCCCTCGGCCTGATCGACCAAAAGCAGCCGACCCGGCTGCAGTCCCGCGATCTGCCGGCACAATTCGCTGCCGATGCTCCCGCCCGCCCCCGTGACCAGCACCCGCCGCCCGGCGATCAGGTGCTGCATGGCGGCCACGTCCAGCTGCACCGGATCGCGGCCCAGCAAATCCTCGACCTCCACCGGACGCAGCCGGGATGCCTTCACGCGGCCCGACGCCAGGGCCTCGAGCGACGGCATCGTATCCACTTTGATCCCCCGCCGGGTCAGCATCGCGACGATTTCCCGCACCCGCGGGACGGGGGCCGAGGGCATCGCGATCACCACCTTGGTCAGCGTCGCCGCCTCCTTGATCTCCCCAATGAGTTCGGGCCGCCCCACCACCGGCAAACCATGGATCAGGCGGCCGTGCTTGGCCGGATTGTCGTCGAAAAACAGGATCGGCCGAAAGCCGCGGTGCGGTGCATTGATGAATTCCTTGGCCAACGACGCCCCGGCATCGCCCGCCCCGATGATGGCGATCCGCTGTTCCGCCGCGCCCAAATCGACCCGCTTCGCCCCCAGCAGCCGCTCCCGCAGCAGGCGCGCGCCCGTCCGCGCCACGCACAGGCCGGCCAGGCACAGCCCGTAGTCGATGAGCAGCACGCCGCGGGGCACCGAAAAGCCCGGGATTTCGAAAAGCCGTACACCCAGCAGCAGCACGCTCGCCGCGCTCATCGCCGCCAGCACCCGCAACAGGTCGGGCAGGCTGAAGAACGTCACCAGAATACTCAGCTGCCGCGCCAGCACCAATGCCACCAGCTTGAGGCCGACGACGAACGGCAGCACCAACAGACACGTGGCCTGCTGTTCCAGCGGCACGAGGAAATCGAACCGCAGCTCATACGCGCAAAAGAACGCCGCCGCGCTGATCAGGGCGTAGGCCGAGAGGATGATGAGGTCGCGGGCCGTCAGCGGCCGCTTGGCGTCAAGTCGATGCATGTGCGGTCTTCTTCATCACCACCCGTCCGACCTGTGGGGGCAAGCCTTGGCCCCGGGCCGGAGCGATTCCGTTGAGCGCGGCAGGCGCAGGGAGGGTCGCCTGCATTGCCAAACACCCCACGCACGATTCAGCCCACCGCACGCGAGCGGCCCCTCTGCCATCGTCGGCGGTCGTCGCTTCAGCGTTAAACATTCGGCCGTCAATTGCAGGTGGCTCAGTTTCGGTGTTTCGCGCGGAAGATCGCTTCGCAAATCCCGAAATAAACTCCCCACGCCGATACCGACACGGCGATGGTCCAACCCGGCGCTCTGTCGCTCCAAGCCAGCGCAAGCGCCGCCGCCGAGACTCCGCTCGACACCGCCAGGAACGAACCGGTCGCCGCCGGATGTGTCCACCCGGAGCGGACCAATCGCTGGTAGAAATGCTCGCGATGCGCTTCCTGCACGCTCTCCCCGCGCCACCACCGGCGCGCCAGCGTCAGCCCGGCGTCCAGGATGAATCCCGATTGGATGGCCAGCAGAGGCACCCACGCGGATAGCCCGCGATCGCGCGCCAGCCACGCGGACAACAGCATCAGCGCAAAACCGATCGGCACGCTGCCCACGTCGCCCATGAACATGCGCGCCCGAGGGAAATTGTGCGGCAGAAAGCCCGCCGCCGCGCCGGCCAGCACGACCGCCAAGACCCCCGCGGGATGTACGACCGCTCCCTCGCGCCCGACCGCTAGCACCGCGAGGCCCAGCGCGGCCACGACCGCCTGACCGCCGGCGAGGCCATTGATACCATCCATGAAGTTAAACGCATTGGCATGCCCCGCCAGCAACAGTACCAGCAACGGGACCAGCCACCAACTCGCCGCCCCGGTATCCGGCCTAAGCCAGAGCGCGCCAAGCGCCGCGGCCACCAGATGCCCGCCGAGCCGCACCCGCCAACTCAGCGCCACGCGATCGTCCCAGAACGAGACAAAAGCCAACCCGCCGACCGTCCCGCAGACCAGCCACGCGGTCCACACTCCGGTCACCGCCGCCAGCAGCGCGGTCGCCCCGAGAAAGGTCGCCATGATGCCAAGGCCGCCCCCGCGCGGGGTCGGCCGCCAATGGCTCGAACGGGCGTTGGGCACGTCGAGCATCCGCCACTTGGCGAGAGCAACGAACACAACCCAACCGGCTCCGTAGCTGAGCGCCGCTGCGCCGGCGCCCACACCGGCCAGTTCCACAATCGTCTCAGGCAGTCGCATATGAATCGGCGCACTCGCGCAACGCCCCGGCAAAGTCCGGCCAATTTTCCCGCGGCAACAGGCGAAGCTGCGTCGTCACATCGACCACGGTACTCGCCGTCAGCTTGCCCAAGGTCGTCGTCGTCAACGGAGCCCGCCCGCCGACACCGGCCAGGCTATCCCCCGCCTTGGCCGCCAGGCTCAACAGCCAGCGCGGCACCGACCGCGCCCGCGGCCAATCCAGCTCGCGGCTGAAACCATCGCAGATTTGACGCAGCGTCGGGGCCTCCGGCAGCGCCAAGTTGACGACCGTCCCCGCCGGTATCGGCTCCACGGCCAGGCGCGCGAGTAATGCTCCGGCGAGATCAACCGGCAGGACACTCTTCCGCGCCTCACCCGCGCCCGGGACCACGAACCGGCCCCGGCGCAACGCGTGCGCCAGCCGCCGAAAGTTCGCCCGATCCCCGCCACCAAAAATGGTAGCGGGCCGCGCAATGACCCAAGCGAGGGCTGAGCCGCGCACGAGCTCTTCCGCCTGAACCTTGGATCGACCGTAAGCACTCATCGGGGCCGGCGCGGCGCCTTCCTGCGCCGCAACTCCCGTGGAAGCGCCATAGACCACACTCGAACTCACCAACACGAAGCGTTCGATGCCCGCGGCCTGCGCCGCGCGGACCAACTTTGCGGTGCCCTCCACGTTCACCGCCTCGAACAAACGGATCTCCTCCGCGGTTTCATCCGGCCGATGCACGTGGGCCGCACAATGGACGACTGCCGCACAACCCGCCAGCGCCGCGCTCCAGCGCCCATCCGCCAACGGAGCCAGGAGGTCAAGCGGCGCCCCGTCCGGACCGGCCGGGGTCCGCGCCAGTTCCCGCACCCGGAATCCCCGTTGGCGCAGCGCCGTGGCCACGCTGCACCCCACCCAGCCTCCCGCACCGGTCACTGCGATGAGTTCCTTCACAACAAGTACCCCGCGCCGACGCTCACCACTGCGCAAAGCCGGCCGCGAAGGCCCGGGTCCCGGCCTCGATCGTATATTTGGCCAGATAAGCCGCGCGGCTCCGCGCCCCCATCCGAGCCGTGGTCTCCGGATCGCGCACAAGGGCCGCGATCGCGTCGGCGAGTCCCTGCGCGTCGCCCGGCGCCACCACGCAACCGCAGCGCTCCTCCGCCACCACGCGGGCGACCTCGCTGGCGGCAGGCACCTGCGCCACAACCGCGCGACCCGAGGCCAGGATGCCGTAGAGCTTGCACGGCACCGCGACGCCTTCGAGGCCGGCCCGCTGCGAGATGAGCGCCGCGTGGCAGCAGGACAAAGAATCTTCCAACCGCTCCTTCGGCTGGTAGGGCAGCCAGCGGATATTCTTCAGGCCCAATTCGTGCGCGAGTCGCTCGGCCGGAACCCGCTCCCGGCCTTGCCCGATCAATAGAAAAACAACTCGGGGATCCGCTTGCAGCAATTCGGCCGCACGGACCACTGCCGCCAGGTCGTGCCAGAGCCCCATGTTGCCGGAGTATTGCACCACGAACTTGCCCTCGAGCTCCAGCTCGCGAAACAGGTTGGTCTGCTCAGCTGTGCACAGGGAGGCGAACTCCACCGGGCTCCAATGGGGCACCAGACGAATTTTGCCCGGAGGCACCCCGTAGTGCGACTGCACCAGTTCCGCCATATCACGCCCGAGCACCCATAGCTCATCCGCGCGGCGAAACGCCCGCCGGTTGAGCCCATGCCAAAGCCTTGAAACCACCCCGGTCCGCCGAAGGCGCCCCACGGCCACCAGACCCTCCGGATAGATATCCTGCAGCATCACCTTGAGCCGGTGTCCCCGCACGGCGCAGCACCACGCGGCGACCACGGGCAGGAAAGGCGGATTGGTCACCACAAAAACCCGTGAGCCCCGCGGCGCGCGCACGAGGCGCCATAGCGCCGCGAGCGAGTAGCTCCCATAGGACGCCGCGCGCACCAGCAGATTCTTCTTGGCGCTGGCCCTCAAGCCGACCCGCTCGATCTGAACCCCACGCCACGACTCCCGTGCTGACAGCGTCAATTGCCCGCAATGCAAGCCGGGGAAGCCTGCGACGACAAGCAACGCGCAGCTTCCTTCCGCGAGCCGCGCCAGAACCCCGGAAAGAAGCTGGCTGGTAGACTGTTCGTCTGGGTGGAAGACTTGTGAGAAAATCAGGATCAACTTAAAGGCGTATTTAGCCAATTGCAGTCACGGATACTAACCAGCTGAAGTCCCTTATTGGGATTCGCCAATTTAACATCCGGCTTCACCCCACTTCCAAAGAACCCTCTTCGAAGAATATGCATCCTCCGAACACCTTTAGACGAGGCCCCATTATTGGTTCGCATGAACTTCAATCTATGCCCGACCAACATAAGCATGGGCAAACCCGCTAATTTATAAATAAATAAGCAATTGAAGATTCAAAGTAAAAACAACCAAGGATCACACAAGCGCAACTCGCTGCACCGAACCACGCTCCCAGAAGGCGGACTACCGACCACACTGACTCACTAAAGCATCAAGTCGCTCCTGGAATTTCAAGAAACCGAAGTTCTCTTGGACCCAACCGCGCCCAAGCTTACCTTTGTTCATCCTCTCGGCGCTCGATGCCCCAATAAAGCGCCGCAGGCCTTCAATACGATCTTCTTCTCTTCTACCATTGACCACCCAGCCAACCCCAGCCTCTTGGATTTCACGGGCAATATCAATTTCTTCGGAAATCAATACAGGAGAACCGCGAGCCAGCATCTCCATAACAGAAAAGCCGAAATTCTCGCGGTGGGAAAACAAAACCAGGCCCTCAGCGGCATTTAGAAGAACCTCCTTGAATTCACCAAAGACCCCGCCAACCACTCGGACGCGCGCATCACCTTCGGCAAACTCAGCGATTTGACTCTTCGATATGTCGCCATCAGGCCCAGCAATCACGAGAAGCCAGTCATCAGCTATCACCGCCTTAAAGGCGCTGATAGTTTCTAGTGGCCGCTTCATAGAATGGAGTCGCGCGAAATATATGAGGATTTTCTTGCGTGGTGATATGTTAAGTAAATTCGCAACGCGATCCCTGCAAGCCAGGCGATTACGCTCAGCAGGAATTTCGACTGCCCACGGAATTACCGCAGAGCGATGCGTCCCCATTGTTAATCTGGCCTTTACCCTTTCTGCTTCGGTTGAATAGATCGTCGCGAAAGCACCCCGTACCAGCCGCCTCCCAACCAGCAACCTCCAAATCCACTTTCTCACTCGCCTATAGCTGAACACGTAGGGATCAAATGAGCCATGGGGAACGAACAAATATGGCTTACCGATACGGCGACAAACACCAGCCGCCCATTGGGAATGATACATAAATGCGACATGTATGATTACTACATCGGCTTTTTTTATCGCATCACGGATGACCATCCTATCTTCACGGCTAATGTATCCGTAGGACGTCAAAATTTTTGAACTCGCCTTTTTTACCGTGACTACAACACCCTCAGCCCCTATTTCTTTTTGAGCTTCAGACACAATATTAACGATGCTGTGGTCGCCGCGCATTTCAAGAGCGGCCCGAAATTGACCAGTGCTCACGTAAAGCCCGCCCTCTTCGGGGGAGGAAAGCGCAGTTATTTGCAACGAACGCTTTTTCTTGCACGGGCAAACCACCCTAGGCGCGGAACCGGCTAACTCACGATATATTTCCGCAAACTCGGAGGCAATTCTCGACGGCTGGAACCGCTTTGCGTTTTTGAGGCCGCATAAGACCAAATTCTCCCGATAATCGCGGTTGGCAAGCACACCTCCCACCGCATCCCTGATGGACTGCGGATCCAGAGGATTTACATAGGCAGCCCCGTCACCTCCAATCTCGGGCATGGATGAACAATCGCTGGTGACCACTGGTCTTCCAATTGCCTGCGCCTCAACGATCGGCATGCCGAAACCTTCGTGTAGAGAAGGAAAAAGAACTAAATCACATCTTATATAAGCTTGATGTACCTCGCTGTCGCTAATGTTTCCGAGAATTTTCACTGGAACCCGAGCTCGCTCGAAGGCCTGACGATCAGATAATGACGGAACGCCAATCAGCTCAACAGAGCAATCCAAACCTTCCAGGGCTAGAGCACATCTTGCCAAGTTTTTATTCGGCGCGGTGCCGAGAATCAATACGCCTCTTCCGCCAGATGAGCACGGCGTCTGCCCCGCTTTCTCATATTTATAGTTAGGCGAATAGCAATCATGGACGACTCGGATACTGTCTCCTGATAAGCCGATAGTGTCCATCAAATCCCTCTTTGTCGCCTCAGAGACGCAGGTTATAATTCGGCTTTTTTGAATTGGAAGGCGGAACCATATCCACTTAAAGATTTCCCGCTTAATTCCAGTACTACGATGTAATATTCCACAATCATGGATAGTGAGAACTGTATTTCTGCGCGGTGTTCCCAGAGCAAGGAAATGCACATCGCCGGTGATGTGATTTATCGACCCATCGAATGCCTTGCAGCCGATTTCCGCTAGATTCCATGCACGCTTCGCAATCCCAGCACTGACATATTTAGACTCGAAGACCGAGCAATCAATGTCTTCTGGAAACGCATCCCGGATGTAGCCAAAGAGCCGCTCAATGCTATGGTTACGGCTTGCTGGCTTTCTGTGAATGTGACGTACTTTTATCTTCGTCAGCGTCATAATCTGTTTACTGGGCTTATAGACATTTTACGAATTTAGTGCCAGCCCGGCTCACAGCCTGGCATTGAGACACCAGCAAAAAGAGGTTGAAAGAACATCGATGGGCAAAACGATTGGCAGGCAACTGTCTTTTCGATTAGCCAGAGCTTTCTTCTAGTGGCGCCTGTTCTGCGATGGCTTTCACAACAACATCTCCGACATCTTCATTTACTCCCCTGTATATTTTCCCTCCCGGAACCTTCCAATCGCCATTGTCTTCCACTATTTTGGTTACAGACCGGCACACCCTTCCTGCAAGACCGCTCGCGGAGCTTGCGTTTGATAACGGCGTTTTGATCTATCATGTTATTTACGATTCGATATTCTCCGGATTCCGTTTTTTCCAATCAAAATTTGTCCAGGGGGCGTAGCAACCGGCGCGAGCGGGAGCGGCCACGCCAACCAAATCAGAGCAGCGAGTGGCAGCACATGTTTAGGTAGGTCATAGGCAAAAATCCACCAAGTTCCGAGCACGGTTCCGGTGAAAGGCATTTGCAGGCCGCTCACGAGCAGCACTAGTAGGGCCAGCCCTTGGACGGGGTAGTGATTTCTCAACAGACCGAGCACGAGCCGCACGAACAACCCATAGCACACCCCTAAGATTGGCAATCCAACCATCAGCCCCGGCCAACCAATACGCCGGTATAGGTCCGCACTCAGCGAGATGCTATCATAGGAGCGCTCATACCGGATTCCAGTGTAGCTGACAACGATGTCGTTGCCGTCAGACAAATTAGGTTTATTCGGCGCCAGCAGTTGGGGCACCCACGTCCAGATAAGGGCAGGCGGGATATCTGCCACACCCGCAAAGGGTATTTGATTCGGCGTGGCGTCGTAAACCGAGGCATCGGAAACGCCCAATAGCGCTCTTCCCGTAACCTCAGCAAATCCCGGCCCCGCGGCAATTTCCTCCCCGATGGCACTAACCGCACTGAGCCGCGCGGACAGGTCCGTC
>CAIJFT010000430.1 GCA_903820035.1 uncultured Opitutia bacterium | reverse complement strand
CCCGCACTTTTTCAATCGCGGCGAGTTCCTGCAGCGACCGGAGTGAACGCCCCGGCACCTCGTAGGGAATCGCGCCAGCATCGTACATCGGCTGCACCGCAGTAGTATACACGTGGTTTTGCTTCATCCAGCCCTGCATCGCGTCCGCCAAGGTGTCGGCGTCTACCTGCGTCATGCCCCAGTGGCGAAACAGGTTCGACAGCACCACCGCGTTGGCGTGAGGCAGCGAGATCTTCCCGCTCTCGTCCTCAAATGCGACCTCCACCGTACGTCCCTCAGTCGGTTGGTAGGCGGCAAAAGTCAGCGGATTCCCCCACCCTTCGGCGGGACTGTGCAGGCCGTTGCCGAATTCGCGGAACTCGCTTAATACACCAAGCGTAAACTCGAGGGCTGAATAGGCCTCGACCCGCAGACGACGGGAAACCGCCTCCCGCTGCTCGACGAGCAGATCGACACTGGCCTTTTCCATGAACGCGAGCAGCGCGAAAGTGGCAAAGAGCAACGTAACCATCACGATGACCAGCACCGAACCGCGACGTGAAACTGAAAGTGAAGGGTCCATTTTCAGAACAGCGGCAAGCCCTCGACTGGGACGGGCAGAGTCACGACGCTTTCCCTCGTCATGCCCGCATAAGCAAACTTTAGGCGCAGTCGAAGCGGCGTCATCGGCTGGCCTTGCGGGTCCTGCTTGAGTGCCGCCTCGGTCGACCAACGGTTGGTATCGCCATCGAAGTAGTCGTAGGCGAGCGCTGTCACGAGCGGCGTGATTACGGTTTCCCTCGGTGGGTCGGATTCGAAGTTCTTCTCGAGCCGGGAATGCCAAAGGATTATCAGCCCTTCCTCTTTGCGGGCCTGAAAGGAGCATACTACCTCGGGCAAGGGTCGTTCTGGCCACCGAAAGAGCCGGCTTCCTCCGGGCAGTTCAAACGTGAGCATTTTCTCCGCAAGTCCACTTTGCGGCCGAATCTCCTGCAGTCCGATTGGGGTGGAATTCGGTCGGGCGGCCGGCGGCAGAGCGGCGGCGCGCAATTCACGCTCCAGAAAACGCGTCACGGCCCGCACATGCTGGTCGAAGAGCCGCGACTCCGTGCGCTGACCCCATAGTTCGCTCATCGAAAACACAAAGGTGTTGAGCGCCACGAGCAGCAGACCGACCAGCGCCAGCGCGAGCAGAATTTCCAGCAAGGTAAAGGCACGAACTGATCCCGGCCGGGTCCGTGGGTTGAGAGAAGAAATTCTCACGGTGGTTTAGTTCCCTGGATCTCCTGGATCCGCCGCTTCACTTCCTCCTTTAACTTGCCCCGCTCACCGGCATCCACCGACCACGTCGGCCGCAGGACCGTAAAAGTCTGCATGGCACGCTCGGGCTCGGGTCGCACCGGATCCGCAATCTCGCAGGTGAACGCGACATTAAAGACGTCGGGTAGCGTGGTGGAGGTAATCTCAACCTCCCACCGCGCCCGACGGCCATCCGCAGTCTCAAAGTCGCCCCCTTGCTCCAGCTTCTTGCGGTCGGGCTGCCGCAGCACCTGCTTTCGAGCGAAGGCAAAGTCTTCGTTGATCATGACCCCACGGCGCACGACCTCATAACTGTTTAGAACGTTGAGATAGGACGAACCCAACACGACCACGGCCATCGCCACGATACTCAAGGCCACGAGGACCTCCAACAAGGTGAAGCCACGGACCGGCTCTCGCGACCACGGATCAAAACGGTGGCGGTGCATTGGGATCGGGCGGGGTCAGGACCGGAGCACAGGTCCACGGGTCGATGGCGAGAGTGCTACTACCACCGTTTCGGACGAATTGAGCTCTAAAGGGAGCACAGGTACCGTCGGAATAGAAAGTGACGTAAGGAATCGTTTTCGACTCGAGCACGACTCCGCCGACAAGAATCATGTTGGTGCCCTTCGAAAGGGATCCGAGAAAATCAACCGTCAGGTCCGCCGCATGTTTGGCGGAAATGGGGAATGCCTTTAAGCGAATCTCCTCCCGTTGGACTCCCGCCTCCTCCGTGGGCGGAGCGAGTCCATCGACGAGAAAAAATTCCTTCTTTTCCGCATCAAACTTAAGCCGGATATCATGCTCGGACTTGAGAGCTGACTTACGCGCCTCCTGGACGGACTTCCAGAATAGCTCATATGGAGTGACCGGCTGATCCGAGACCATATTCGCGGCCCCACCAACCAGGACGCCGGCCAATAGTGCGATGATCCCGATCGACAGCAGCACTTCTAGGAGCGTGAAACCTGCTTTCGGCCGACCACTTACCCCTTGTACGGGACGGGGGCGGGACGCGGGCGAACCCCGTCCAAATTTCCGCCGATCGAGTCCGTCACTCCATGACATCACTTCGCGGTCGCGCCACCGGAATCCCAATTGCCAATGTCGTCTTCAGTACCACTTTGCTTGTCCGGCCCCTTGGACCAAAGGTCATAACTTCCCTTGTTTTTAGAACCCGGATACGCGTACTGGTAAGGTTCGCCCCAGGGATCCAGCGGGACTTTACCACCGGAAATATACGGGCCGTTCCAGCGTTCGCCTTTGGTCGACGGACGGTCGATCAGGGCCTGCAGCCCCTCACTGGTCGAGGGATAGTCCCCCATCTGGATGCGAAAGGTGGTCAGGGAGGTTTTCATGCTCTCCTTCACAAAAATCTGCACCGTCCCTAGCTGCGCCCCGCCAAAGATTTTATCCACATTGGTGATCGCGAGACCGGCAAGCAGACCGATGATCGCCAGTACGACCAAGATCTCCAGCAGGGTAAAGGCACTTAGGCCCGGACGACCACGAAGAAGACCGCGGGGGGGATGGGACGATTGGAACATGACATCGGCAGGGTTGAGGGAGTGCCGATGAATGTCCAGACGCGCCAATCCACAGGTTTGTTCCAAACCGGCTAAATTCTAGCGCAGGACCAAGATCTCCGGGAAAAAAGCCACATCATCTGGTGTATTGAAAGTCCGGTCAGGTCCCGCACTAAGAATTTCCATCTGCTGTCCGCTCAATTGGTGGAAGCGGAACGGCGTGCCCCAGCGATCGCAGAGTTGGCCGCGGGCATCGATCGCGCGATGTCCCGGAACGATGAACGCAAACTTGAGCTCGTTCAACCCCGTCAGCGCCCGGGTAATTTCACCGTTTTCCCCGACGGGGTTGCCGGTGCGGGGAAAGTTGGTCTGCCACGTTTCGAAAACCTCATTGAGAATCCGGAGGTCCCGCTGAATCGTTCCGGCGGACAGGTTAAGGTCGTCGGCTACTCGGCTTTGACCGGAAAGCGAGGACGCTGCGTCCGGGACCTCGATCCCAGGCGCGATGGGTAGCGGGGTAGTCGGCTCCGGAGTACGGGCAGAGGCGCCGGCCTTGGCCCGCGGTTGACTGCGCGGAAGGATCCAAAAAAGCAGCCCGAGAAGAACCGCCGCCACGATCACTGGCGTTAGCCAGCGCCTGCGTCTCATGCCCCCATGAAGCCGAGGTCCGTCGTATCAAAACGGCCGACATTCGGGAAGATCACTGGAATGTTGGTCGGGCTGACCCCGAACCATTTCGCCAATGTGGCGGAATACTGATCGACACTCGTACTCGGAATCCATCGACCACGACCGGTGTCATCCGGACCGTTGATGCTGAAGTCCGGCATCCGGCCATAGATGTCGCCGCCATTGACGGCACCTCCCATCATAAAGTGATGGCTTCCCCAACCATGGTCGGAGCCATCGCCATTGGTATCGTACGTCCGACCGAAGTCTGAGGCCGTGAAGACCGTGACCTGATTTTGCGCGCCGAGTTGGACGAGGGCGTTGTTGAAGGCATTTAGCGACTGGCTAATATCGCGCAGGAGATTGGTGTGAGCGCCACTGACCGTGTTGCCGATGACTACCTGATTATCGTGCAGATCGAAGCCGCCGATGCGGACAAAAAAGATCTGCCGCTTCAGATTCAAGGAGGCCTGCGAATTGATGAGGCGCGCCACCATATGAAGTTGCTGGGCGAGACTGGTGCTGGGGACCGCCGAAAAATGCGACTGAACCGGGCTAGTGCCGGAAACTGCTGAAGCGATCAGGGCGCTAGTATTAATGGCCCCTCCCGTGAAGCCGCCGAAGGCCGTTTCAAACAAGTTCGGATTCTGCATGACTAAAGCGTCTTTCAACGCCGCCGTGCGCAGCCCGTTTACCGAAGTTCCTGTACCTTCACCAGTCAGAGCGATCGCGCCACCCTGCCCGACCGCATACTGTGAGACAGTCTTGCCGACTTGGAACGTATTCTGACCGTTGAGCGTGATCGACATCGAGATGCGATTATTGGTGTTCATCGCGTTCGTCAGATCGGCCACGCGCCCCCCCCAGCCGGTGGCGACTTCGGTGAACGGCTTGTTGGCGACGCTTGTTTGCCACTCAACCTGCTGGTCGTTGTGGGAAAAGAGCTGCAGCGGCCGCATGTCCGGCCGAGAATTATAAAGTGCCTTTGTCAGCGGCTGAGCAAGGGTACCGACATTCGCCATCACAGCGAACTTACCTTGGTCGAAGAGCGCCTTCATTTCGCTCAATCCGGGATGCATGCCCCAAGTCCGGCCATCGCTCGTCTTGGGCTTGATTGCCAGTAGCGAGGTTTGCGGGATCGCGAGCACACCACGACCAGCGGCGTAGGCAGCGTAGGTCGAAGTATCGGTCGGCACCACGAGATTGTTCGCATCGTTTCCACCGGCGAGAAACAAGCAAACCAGCGCCTTGTAATCCGACTGGGGGGCGCCGGCCCGGGACGGAGTCGCAGGACCGGTGCTGGTATCCGCCACGGCGCCCATTAACCTCATCTGGGCCATCGACGACAATAGTCCGGTAGCCCCGACGGAAGCACAGCAGGCCCCGAGGAAACCACGGCGCGAAAGGTCAGGAGTATTCTTTTGGGATTTCATCGCGACAGATTATTTTTGAATGGCGCCGTGGGGCACGGTGACGGTGAGGTAGATGGCAGAGCGGACGCGCTCGACATCGGTGGAACCCAGCGCAGCGGCGGTGCTGTTGGGCATGGTGGTGATCGCCCGCACGAAGCCGTCGGTCACCGTTTTCGGCAAGCTGCCGCCGGCCAGCACAAGGTTGGCGTAGTCGATGAGGGCCTGCGGATTTCGGGCCATTGCTAGAATTGTGGAGTCGAACAGCACCGCAACCGTGCCCTCAGCGGGATTGAGCGCCGTGGTCGTACCGGGCATGCCCGAGCGACTGCCATAGATGTAGTTCCAGAGTTGGTTCGGCATACTGATCGCCGTAGTGTCAGTCAGCAACTGATACTCAGGCGCCACAAGACCGGCAGCGGCCAGATCGCCTGGGTAGACATAGGCCGGTTCGAAGAAGTTGAAGACCGTACTGGCGCGGAGGGCCGCCTGCGCGAGGGTGCCCTCCGGATTGAATATGCCGACGCGACCGTTGTTCGCTCCGCCGTTGAAGGCCCGTAAAATCTCCGTCGCCCGGAGCAACGGCTCTTTGAGCTTGCCGAAGCTGGCCGTCGCAGCGACCGCGCTCGAACGCGCCTCGTAATCCATTAGAATCGCCCGGACGACCGCTCCGAGGTCGCCGCGCACTCCACGACCGTTGTTCGCGAAGGCTTGTGCCACACGATAAACATAACCGGGGCTTGGATTGGACGTCGCCAAGCGCTGGATCAGCTGCCGCGAGATGAACGGAGCAGTGTTGGGGTGATTGAATAGCGCATCCAAGGCGTCGGAGAGATCTTTCGTCGCACCTTGATTGGCCGGCAGCGTCATGCCGCCGATGATCGTCTTAGCTCCGTCGTCATGAAACGCGGGATACATCATCATCGGCTGGAGATAGTTGGTCGGCTCGCCGCGGAAATTCGGCACCGGGTTGGCGGAGTAGAACGCCATACCGGTAAAGACCCGCGCCATTTCCGTGATAGTTTTATTATCGTAGGACGGGATCGGCACGCCCAGGGGATCCACCTTCAGAGTGCCGTCCGGCTGGAGTTGACTGAGACCGACCGTGAACAACTGCATGATTTCACGAGCGTAGTTTTCGTCGGCGAGCGTAATAGCTTTGCCACTGGCGTCGAATGTCGCCTTGGAGTTGCGCAAACTGGTAAGGTAGACTCCCATGATGGGACTCAAAGTCACCTCCTCAAGGACGGTGCGGAAATTACCGAAGGCACCGCGCGTCATGATATCGTAGTAGTTGGCCAGCGCCCGGGCGTTGTTCGCAAGCACCCCATTCAAGTCGGATACCACCATCAATTCGCTCAAGGCAAAGGCAACCCGCTGCCTTAGCTGATCGGGCGCGGTCAACGCGAGTTTCCACCATGCTGCCTGCCGATTTTGTTGTGAATACTGGGGGTTATCGGCGATGGCGGTATAGGTCCGCCAATCTTCATCCGTCGCCGTGAGATGCAAAGACGCAGGCAATGCGATCTGAGCCGAAATCCAGTTATTCAGGTCAGCCAGCTTCTTCCCAGTCAGGGCATCGATCTCCGTCTTTGTCGGGCCAAACGTGGCTTGGGTGAGGAATCGGGAGATATCCACCGCATTCAACGGCGCATCCGCCAGAGCAGGGGGTGCCGGCGGGGGCGTGAAGGCCAGGGTGCCGCTGGTCTGAAGAAATGTTCCCCGCAGCTCCCCGGAGGGATAACGGGAGGACTCGATGCTCAGGAAAATCCGACCGTCCTGAATCGCCTTCACCATATCAGCAGCCGAAAGGGTCCCGGATCCCGTAAAAACCCAAGATACACCGCTCACCTGCCCGTTGGGCAGACGCAGCAATTCGGTACCGACTTCGCCGGTGCTACCGTAACGGAGATAGGCGACCGTTTGCGGAGAGCTAAGCCCGGAGAAGGTCACAGATACGACGGCAAATCGGCCATCCGCACTCAGCTGGAGGGATGCGGTGCCATAAGCAGTCGAGGCGTTAACCGTAGAGGGAATGCGCAGCGAAGCGACGTAGAGCGTGCCGGGATTATAGAAGATCGTCACCGCCGCAGCGCTACTGCCACCGATCTCATAGCCTGGCCCCGGTAAAATCGACAGCGTGGTATCCTTGTTTAGCGCGTTGGCATCGCCGGAGCCCACTGCCGAGATACGGACGCTGGCACTGATAGCCCCCGCGGGAATAGTCACCGAAGCCGGAACGCTCGCGAAATCCACCCCCGCCACCGCCGTGCCAACGAGTTGGTAGTATACCGTCAGCGGGGACGTAGTGAGTCCGCTGCGGGAAATCGTGAAGACCGCCGGAGGCGCGCCCTTGGCATCGGTGCTCGCGGTCGTAGCCGCGACCGTAACCGAAGCGGAGCCCTCCGCCGTAAGGTCGTAGACTTCGACCAGAGAGACGCCTGTGGTGTCGCCCACGCCGCTGACTTGAATCGTGTAGTTGCGCCCCGGCGGAAGGTCGACAATCAGGGCCGCATCCTTCGATCCGGCGGTGAACGGAAACGCGCCGGCCTGGGCAAACGCGGCCGCAAGAGCAGTAGCGTTACCGGTACCCCAATCATCGTTAGACGCGACCTGAGTATTCGTGCTGTCGAGTACTGCGATCGCCGGATCGGCGATCGTGCCCGTCACGCCAAAGCTCCCGAGCGTGGGACCGGCGGCGCGCACGAGGATCTTCCTCGCGCCACCGCCTGGGGCGATGGAAAGGCCGGAAATCAAAACGCTGGCACCGGTTCCCACCTGGGCACGGGTGGATAAATTCATGAGCCGGGCCGGGCCCGTGACATCGTAAACCTCCACGAGCGCGATACCGGTAACATTTGCCACCCCGCTCACTTGGGCCGTGTAGGAGCCGGGTGCGAGGGTCGCGGTCAACGCCGCATCTCGGCTGCCGGTGCTCAAGTTGAAGGCCCCGACCGTGGCGAAGGTCGTCGCGCCCACGCTGGCAGCAGTCCAGTTATCGTTGGTTGCAACGAGTTTTGCGGGCGTCGAGCTGTCGAAGAGGTCGATCTTCGGATCACCTAATCCGCCGGACACACCGAAGGCCGAAAGGCCGGGGCCCACCGCTCGGATTAGAATGTTCTTCGAAGAACCCGGACCGACCACAAAGCCGACCACGGCTACGTTGGCGCCGGTGCCTACTTGGGTACGGGTTGAGAGGTTCGACAAGCGTTGGTTGAACTCCGCGGCGGAGGCCGGAACCAAACCGAGAACGGTACTCGCAAGCAGTGACCTGAAAAAGCCAGTCGTGATTTTCATGAGGCAGGGGAAAGCCGAAAAAGAGGGAGGCGGGCCGAGTGGGATCGGACGAAGACTCTCCGAGAGCTTTGAGGGGGTGATGACCTCGAGTCGAGCGTCAGTTCAAAACCGGCGCGACTACAGAAATTCATGGTTCGTAAACACGACAGGGCCTAAATCAACGCGATCGGCTAGGGCCCGAGTAATTCCAACCCGTGTCGAAAGCCATCTTGCCAGTGACCGGTCCGTTTTGAAAGCCTTGAGCCTCGGAATTCACCTTCCGAACATTCTGTCGTCTTGCCCGATCCCGCTTCCAATTTCTTCAGCCTGTCGGGCCCCTTGTGGGAGGCGTTGGGCCTGACGCTGCGTCTCGCCGCCATCACCACCCTGGCCCTGGGGCTTGTCGGGCTGCCGCTCGCCCATTGGCTGAACACGACCCGTTCGCGTATGGCCGCGCTGGTGGAAACCTTGGTGGGGCTGCCGATTGTACTTCCGCCAACCGTCATCGGATTTTACCTACTGGTGGCGTTTTCTCCGAATCACCCGCCCGGAAGTTGGTGGCGAGAACTTACCGGCACCCCTTTCGCGTTCACGTTCGGCGGGCTGGTGGTGGCATCCGTGTTTTATTCGCTACCGTTCGCCGTCCAACCGTTTCAAGCCGCCTTGCGCACGGTGCCGGCGGAGCTGCTCGACGCTGGTACCGCGCTTGGCGCCTCTCCGACGCGCGTGTTCCTGCGCGTACACGCCCCGTTGGCCTGGCGCGGCATCACCGCCGGACTTACCTTGGGATTTGCCCACACTTTGGGCGAATTTGGGGTCGTCCTGATGATCGGCGGTTCGATCCCAGGCGTAACCAAAGTCGCCAGCATCGCGCTCTACGATGAAGTGCAAACACTGAACTACCCTCAGGCCCACGTCTTCTCCGCCGTCCTGCTCGGGCTTTCGTTTCTCATGCTGCTGGCCGTCACCTTGCTACAACGGCGTCGCCGCCCTTAGACCTTGCGATCCATTGGCAGGTGCTTGACGGGACAACCGGATCCTATACGCAGCGCCTCTAGATGAACTCACGCGTGCAGAGCGAAGGCCCGACCGACCGCGTGCAACGGCTGTTGGCGGCCGGTTGCTCGGCCTTGGCTCTGTTGCTGGCTCTGGCCGCGTTCAGTCCGGCCCTGCATGCGATTTTTCACGCTACCGGCGAGGCTCGGGCCTCGGAAATAGACGACTGCGCCGTCGTGCTTTTTTCCGGTGGAACGAGCTGCCCCGTGACTGACATCACCGTTGCGCGATCAGCGACGGCGCTACGTGCCGACCGACTACCCGGCAGATGCGAGCTTCTTTTGGTGCCACCCCGTTATCTCCGTCAGCCGGAACGTGGGCCACCTTTGGCTGGATTGAGCTGAAGCAAAACCGCGCCGACGCGCGCGGGATCAGGGGCAGACCGCATCCGTTCGCGGCGGCTGCCCGTGTCATTGAACGCAAGCACTCCATTCCACCATGCCCGCATCGAATCATTTTATTGTATCCTTTCTTTCACTTCTTCTGTCGGCAAATTTTGCTCGCACTCAAACCGCCAGCCCGCCCTCTCCCGTTCGTACGGGAGACAACGTCCAGCACCTCGACAAATTCGTCGTGAGCGCGGGCCACGATCCCAAAACCGCGTTTGACGTCGCCCAGGGCACTTCCGTGCTCGCCGGCGAAGAACTGCACCGCCTGATCCAATCCACGGTAGGCGAAACCCTCTCCAGCACGCCGGGCGTAAGCTCCACCTACTACGGCCCCGGCGCTAGCCGCCCGGTGATCCGAGGTCTCGGCGGCGACCGGGTTCGCGTCCTCGACAACGGCATCGGTACTTTGGATGCATCCACCATCAGTCCCGACCACAACACAGCCATTGAGCCGCTCTTTGCTTCGCGCATGGAGGTCCTCCGTGGCCCGAGCACCCTGCTTTATGGCAGCTCCGCAGTCGGGGGCGTGGTCAACGTCATCGACAATGCCGTTCCCGATCAGGCCCCCGATGGGCGGACCCACGGCGACGTTGAAGTCCGCGCCGGTGGCGCCGCCCGAGAAACCGCAGGGGTCGCCTCGGTCGGCGGCGGACGCGGATCGTTCGCCACGCGGGTGAACCTGCTCAAACAACACACCCGAGACGTCGCCGTCCCCGGCTTCGCGCGCATCGACGCCGAGGCCCCGCCCCGACAACCCCGAGGCACGTTACCCGGCAGCGCAACGGACTCGCAAAGCGGCTCGATTGGCGGCGGTTATTTCTGGACACAGGGAAGGGCCGGAGCGGCGCTCAGCCGCTACGAGTCCGACTACGGGGTGCCAACCGGTGAAACGCCGGCCACCAGTATCCAGATGAGACGGACGCGGCTCGATCTGGAAGCCGAGGTCAACCAGGCGACGGGCTTTTGGCGCAGTGTGAAGGCCCGATTCGGCGCCAGCCGCTACCACCACGCCGAGCTCAGCGGAGGGGATACCATCAACACGCGCTTCACCAACAACGCCTGGGAGGGGCGGCTCGAGTTGGGCCATGCTCCGGGGGGACCCGTCAGCGGCACGATCGGCATACAGGCGGCACAAAGCGACTTCGCCGCGGCCGGTGCCGAGGTGGCGACGCCACCGTCGCTCACGCGCAGCGGCGCCCTTTTCGCTCTGGAGGAACTTACGCTCGGCCGCACGACCACCGTTCAACTCGGCGCCCGCTACGAAGGTCAATCTATCAGGTTGGGGGAAGTTCCCGCCGGACGGCCCGCCGCAGGAGGATTTTCTGCCCAGACCGGAGAGCGAAAAAGCCACGCCGGGCTTAGCGGTTCGCTCGGGATCGTGGTCCACCCGGCGGCAGACTGGGCCATCGCCGCTTCCCTGGCGCTCAGTGAGCGCCTACCCACCAACCAGGAACTTTTTTCTAATGGTCCGCACGCTGGTACTCGCGCCTATGAGATTGGCAACCAAGCGCTCGCCCGCGAGCGCTCCCTCGGGCTGGATCTCAGCGTCCGGCGGCGCGCCGGATTCGTCACGGGCTCGATCGGCGCCTTTGTGAACCGTTTCCAGAATTTCATCTTCGAACAGGAACTTCCCGACGGTACCATTCCGGAATTGTGGAACAAGGACGGCCTGACGCCCTACCAATTCGTCGCGACCGATGCCCAGTACGTCGGCGGCGAAGCCGAGTTGCGGCTACACCTCCTGGAGTCAGACGGCCGGAGACTGTATTTTGAACTCAGCTCGGATCGGGTCCGCGCCACGGAAACCCGCACCCGCCGCCCACTCCCTCGGATTCCCGGCCGCCGACACGGGGCACGCCTGGGTTACGAAGACGGGCGCTGGCACGCGCTGATCGAGCTCCGCCATGTGGAAGCCCAAGACCGGACGGCCCCGGAAGAGGCACCGACGGCTGCATACACCCTGGTTAACGCAAGCGTAAGCCGGCTGTTTCCCGGCCCACGGCTAAGTTGGGAGCTATTCGTACGAGGGCGAAACTTGACCAACGCGGAGGCGCGTGAGCACACCTCCTTCCTCAAAGCGTTTGCGCCCCTGCCAGGTCGAGGTTTCCTCGCGGGCGTACGCCTTACATTCTAGCGCCACGTGGATCCCGTCTGGACGTCACCAGGCCATTTCGGTTAATCCTTCGGCCTTGGAATACAGCAAAGCAGACGACACTATCTTAGACCCCGAAAGTCCCAAGCACCGTCGAAAGCTCTGGCTGCGCGTACAGGGGGTTGGGCACGTCTACTATCATGTGTTCTGGGGCCGAATCGCGACCGGCTTGTTCGCCCTAGCCGTGCTCGGCTGGCTGAGCGCGGCGGGCGGGGTTTGGGCCTTCGTCAGGTTTGAACGCGGTTTCGCCGCCGCAAGCTACGTCGATATAGCCTTCTATCCGTGGCGTCGGGAACACTACCAAAAGGGCCTGGGGGAGCACTTCATCGCAAGCGGCCGGATAGAATGGAACAAGCGAAATTACCGCGAAGCGTACGCTCTGCTGCTGGCCGGCCTGGCGCGCGTCCCCGACGACAACCAGGCTCGGCGCTATGTCGCGAACATCGAGGGAATGATCGGCCGGTCGGACCGCGCCGTCCGAACGCTTAGCGACGGCATCAAGTATGCCAGCAACGATCTGGAGTATCTCAAACTACTGTTCGGGGTCCTGCTCGAACAACAAAAGGACGACGAGATCATCCGTCTGGCCGGCACGATGCTACCGAGTGCCCAAGACAATGTCGTCATCCATCAATTCATCGCCTTGCAGGCTGCAACCGCCCACTATCACCGCGGCCGGCTCGGCGAAGCGGTCCAGCTGATCCGGAACTGGAATCTGCAAAACTCGCTCGAGGGCGTGATTCTGGTGTCGCGCTGCGACCGGCAGCAGGGACTCGATGACCTCGCCGCGGCCCGCCTGGAATGGGCGGTGGCAAAGTTCCCCCGTCGGGACGAGCTGTATGTCGAGCTGGTCCGCCTGAACCGGGAGATCGGCCATCAAGGCGACGCGCGTCGCTACGCGCTGCTCCGCCAATTCAATAGCCCCGAGAGCCCCGGGGCCCGGATCGACCTGCTCGGCTCGTATCGGACCTCCGGCGACACCGCCGCCGAGCAGCGGGAACTGGAGGAATATTTTCGGAAGTTCTCGAACGATGCCCACGCGCTGCTTCTGCTCGCCTGGTTCGCCGCCGACACCGCCCGTCCGATGGTCGCAGAACGCGTTTTCACCCTGGTCCGCGAACTGAAGGTTCCCGTCGGAGCCCATCACCTCGCACGGGTGCAGGCTTACCTCGCCGCAAAGGACTACCCTCGAACGTTGGAGCTGGCGGAAGCCGCCGTGCGCCCAGACCAAAACCCGTCGGATTACATGGTGACGCTCCTCGGCGCCCTGCGGGCCGTGGCCTATTTCGGGGGCGGCGAGCCGGTGCGCGGCCAGGTGATGCTCGCTGCGTTTCTCGAAAATTCCAAGGTTCGCGCCAACGACGCCCTCCTTTTGGCCCGCCAGTTCAAGGCCGTCGGCCAGCTACCGCAGGCCCGTCGCATTCTGGAGCGCGCCTGTGAACTCGATGGAAACAACGAGCCCGCACTCGCCGAGCTGATCCGCCTCCAGGCCGAGGCCGGAGATCGGACCGCTCTTGCGGAGAACATACCGAAGTTGTTTGCGATGCGAAAACACTTCCGCGCTGCGCTCGAGCAAACCCTGAAGTCCCTCAACGAAGCCTCGGACGCCCCGCTGCGGCAACAAATCGAGCGGGCGCTCGCGCAACCGGTAACTCCGCTTCCTTGAGCCGGCCCCCTGAAGCGTACCGCCCACTCACTCCAAACCGAAAACCGCCTTCGCGTAGTCACGCACGCTAAACGGCTGGAGGTCCTCGGCCTTTTCGCCGAGGCCGATAAAATAGATCGGAATCTTTAGCTGACGGTAGATGCCCACCAACGCGCCACCGCGGCTGGTGCCGTCGAGCTTGGTCACGACCAACCCGGTGAGGCCGAAACTTTGATGGAATACGCGCGCCTGTTCGATCGAATTACTGCCCAGCGAACCGTCGACGACGAGCCAGCGGTGCTGCGGCGCCGTGGGATCGTTCTTCTGCAAAACCCGGCGGATCTTCGCCAGCTCTTCCATGAGATTGCTCTTCGTGTGCAAGCGGCCCGCCGTGTCGACGATCAGGAAATCCCGCCCGCGGGATTTTGCCGCCTGCCAGGCATCGAAGGCCACCGCCGCAGAGTCCGCCCCGGTGTGGCTCGCCACAATGTCGAGCTCAAGCCGCGTGGCCCACGTCTTCAACTGCTCGACGGCCGCGGCGCGAAACGTATCGCAGGCTGCCAAAGTCACGGTGCGTTGCTCCTGCTTGAGCCGCCAGGCAAGTTTCGCCGAGGTCGTGGTCTTGCCGGAGCCGTTGACCCCGATCATCGCGATCACGACCGGATTTGCGCCGGCTGCACCTTTCGCGGTTAGGGCGTCAAGGTTCCCCTCGGCACCGGCCAAAACACGTTGGAGTACGGCGACGCCGATCTCAGCGGCCTGCCGACCCTGCAGCTCTTTGTCTTTCGCGAAGGCCTGCTTGATCTCGGCGAGAATCTCGTTGGTCGTCTCAACCCCGAAGTCCGCCGTGTACAACGCCTCCTCCAGGCCTTCGAGCGAGGCAGCATCAATTTTGCGGCCACCGAAAAGGCCCTGCGTTTTCGCGGCGATCGCCGAAACCGTCTTGGCGAAGCCCTCCTTAAACTTCTTGAAGAGTCCGAACATGTAATCGCCGTTTCCGCCAGGCGGACGGAATTACTCCGCCTTGCGGGCGTCACGCCCGAGCTGACCCTTCAGCCGGTCAAGAATCCCGTTGATGAAACGCTTGGCGTCGGCATTCGAAAACTCCTTGGAAAGGTCGATCGCTTCGTTGATCGAGACCACGGGCGGAATGTCCTTCCGATAGATCATCTCGAACATCGCCACGCGCAGAATCGCGAGGTCGATCTTGGCGATGCGCTCAAACTCCCAGTTATGCGCCATACCCTTGATCTGAGCATCGATCTCGGCGATCCGCTCGATGACCCCGTGGATCAGCTCCTCGCCAAAGGCATAGTGCTCGCGCGGCGCTTCACAATTCTCGAAAAACACGCGGAGATCCTCCGTGAGGTTCTTCGGCGAGTTCATGCTCCACGCGTAGAGGAATTGCAGGGCCGCGACACGGCCATCGTGTCGCTGGGCGAATTGGGCTTTGCTCATCGCGAAAACTCCCGGCGGAGAGCCGCCATCTCCAGCGCCGCGGCCGCAAACTCGGCCCCGCGGTTGATTTTGCCCACACAGCGCGCGCGGGCCTGCGCCGCGGAGTTAACCACTATCACCCCGTTGATCACGGGTACGCCGGTGCCGACCGCAATGCCCTGCAATGCCTGCGACACACTATTGCCCACCATCTCATGGTGGTTGGTGTCGCCCGCAATAAGTACACCCAAAGCAATGATGCCATCCAATCGCCCGGCCGCCGCCAACTGCTGCACGGCCCACGGCACCTCGTGCGATCCGGGTACGCGGACTACCCGAATATCCTTCGCGCTCACTCCGGCCTTTTTCAAACCGGCGACAACCCGCGTCAGCAATCCGTCCACCAACGCCTCGTTGAAACGCGCCGCCGCAAGGCCAAAGCGAAAGCCAGTGGCACGGATGGAGCGGGAGGATGGAGCAGACAAACTCATGGAGGCGGTGGCGCGCTGGAAAAACGCGGACGGTCAGGGACTCTCCGAAATCGGCAATCCGCAATCCGAAATTCCAGCGGAAGTGCGGAGAGGCTCCACACACGCCAAGAGGCCGGCCGGCTACCCGCGAAAATCAATCACCAACACCTCGCCGGCAGCCGACTCCTCCGCTCCCGTGGCGTCTTTTAGCAAGGTGATGAACAACTTAAAAGCATAAGGCGGACGGATCGGCTTGGGCGACACAAGCGACTTCCCGTCCGCACCCAAGGTTAACACCACCCGCTCCGACCCCAGCTTGTATTTCGGATCCCAGCGCAGCAGTGCCCGCGATACGTCGGCCTGGGCCGGCTTACGTTTCGCATCGTAGAAGGAAATTTTGAAGGTGCCTCCGACCATTGCCACTCCGAGCAAGCCCCCGCCCGCCCGCGCAACCTCCATGCCCTCGACCTTGGCCACTTCTTCCACCTTGACCGCCGGAGCTTGCCCCTTGGCCGGCCCGCCCGTCGCGGCGGTTGCCAATGGAACGCCCGCCGCCAACCACACCGCCAACAAAAGGAGCCGCGCAACGTCTGTCTTCATGCTTCACACCATACCAGCGCTCCCGCCGGCCGCAAGCGGCTTGGCGGCGCCCTCCGGGATTCAGTTCCGTTTGACGCCGGACCGGCCCCGCCAATGCTCTGGCGCCAGTACCGTAAAACCATGCCGAACCTCAGCGATCTTTTCGCCAAAAATAAAGCGTGGGCGGAGAAGATCCGCACCAAGAACCCCGATTTCTTCGTCGAGCTTTCGCGGCAGCAATCGCCTGGCTACCTGTGGATCGGCTGCGCGGACAGTCGCGTGCCCGCCAACGAAATCGTCGACCTATTGCCGGGTGAACTTTTCGTCCACCGTAACATCGCCAATGTCGTCGTGCACACGGATTTGAATTGTCTTTCCGTCATGCAGTTTGCCGTCGAGGTGCTGAAGATACGGAATATCATCGTCTGCGGACACTATGGGTGCAGCGGCGTGCACGCCGCGCTCCACCGGGACAGGATCGGGCTCGCCGACAACTGGCTGCAGCACGTGCAGGACGTAAGGCACAAACACGAGCGCAAGCTGCAATGCCTCGCCGACGATGGGTCGGCCCGCTGCGATCGCCTGTGCGAACTGAATGTCGTCGAACAGGCGCACAACGTGTGCCGCACCACGATCGTCCGCGACGCCTGGGCCCGCGGTCAGGAACTCGCGGTCCACGGCTGGATTTACGGGCTCAAGGACGGCCTGCTGCGCGACCTCGATTGTACCGCGAGCGACCCGACCACGGCCCACACCCAGTACGAAAGCGCCCTCGCGGCGCTTTGATTGCGGCGGCGACGAGCGGCCCTCAGCGCCGCAGGTTGGCCTTCAGTTCCTTCCAGCGTTGGAGACGGTCGGCGATCTTCGCCTCCCATCCGGCGGCCTTCGGCTCGTAGAGGGTAAGCGGATTTTCCAGATAATCCTGCCCGGAGATATTCTCAGGAAAATCGTGGGAGTAGGCATAATCCTTCCCCTGCCCGAGCCGCTTATTCGCCTGACCCGACTTGCTCCGAAGCGGCGAAGGAATCGACTGCATCGGCTGCTCCTGCACCGCGCGCCGCGCCGCGCCGAGCGCGAGGGTGGCCGAGTTACTCTTCGGCGCGGTTGCGATATACAGTGTCGCGTGCGCCAGCGTGTATTCAGCCTCGGGTAACCCGATGAAATCCACGGCGTGGTGAGCCGCGACCGTCAGCGGAAGTGCCTGTGGATCGGCCAAGCCGACATCCTCGCTGGCCAAAATCACGAGCCTGCGCGCGATGAAGCGCGGGTCCTCGCCCCCCGCGAGCATCTTGGCCAGCCAGTACATCGCAGCATCAGGATCACTGCCGCGGCAGCTTTTGATAAACGCCGAAACCGTGTCGTAATGTTCGTCCTCGTCGGCGTCGTATCGGATCCGCCGCTCGCGCGCAAAGACCTCCAACTCCGCCGGGCCGATCACGCCGCCGGCCGGAAGCCCGAGTACGATCACCTCGAGGGAATTGAGTCCGCGCCGCAAGTCGCCGCCGCACAGCACCGCGAGATCCGCCAAAATCTTGTCGTCCGTGCGCACCAAGCGCGCACCCAAGCCGCGTTCGGGATCCTCCAGGGCCTGCTTGAAAACCCCTACGACAGCCTCGGTCGAAAGCGGCTCCAAGCGAAAAAGGTGGCTCCGCGACAGCAGCGGCGGATTCACATAGAAACCCGGATTGTGCGTGGTCGCCCCGATTAGACGCACGTTGCCCTCCTCCACATCGGGGAGCAGCAGATCCTGCTGTGATTTATTGAAGCGATGGAGCTCGTCGATGAAAAGGATCGTCGCCGCCTCGGGCGCACGCCGGGCCGTGGCCAGGATTTCGCGCAACTCCGCGACATTCGACATGACCGCGTTGATGCGGACAAAACGGCTCTTCGTTTCGCGCGCGATGGCTTCGGCAATGCTCGTCTTGCCGCAACCGGGCGGACCGTAGAAAAGCAGCGACCCGAAACGGTTCTGCGCCACCAAGCGCGGCAATAGGCTGCCGGGTTGGAGCAAATGCCCCTGCCCCACAACCTCGCTCAGCCGGCGCGGCCGCATCCGCGCCGCGAGCGGTTGATGCGCGGACTTCCCCGGCTCCATCGCCGGCGGTAACGGCTCGGGGGTCCCGAAGAGATCTGGTTGGTCCGCGGCGGGCATCGGGCGAAGCAATGCAGCCGAATCGGCGAAGTTCAAAGGCGAAAGACCGCCTACGAGAAATCATGCCCCAGCCGGCGCCTAGGAGTTTACTCGGCCGAGGCTTGGACCGCCGCACCTCCGTGAATCAAGTAGGCAAAGCACTTCGCGTCGCGTCGCGCGCGCCCACACTCGCCGTGTATGACTAGCCGGACCCTCGGCCATCGCGCCCCCCTTCTCTGGCTGGTGCTACCATTCGCCGCGGGATTGGTCTTCGGTCGGCTGGGCTGGATATCCGGTCAAGCCGCGACGCTCGCGACCGCCCTGGGCTCGACCGGCTTGTCCATCTGCTTTGTTAACCGCGCGCCTTGGCTCTGGGCCGCGACTCTGGTCGTCGGGCTTTTTGGCGCCGGCAGCGCAGCTTATTCGCTCCACCGCAACCGCCTCGTCGAATGGGACCGTCTGCCCGCGCGCGAGGTGCGACTCAGCGTGGCAATCGACCGCGTTTTCTCCGGGCCCGACGCACGCAAGGTCAACGGTCTCGCCACCGTCGTGCTGGCCGAACCCCACCTGTGGGATCTGGTGGGGCAACGAATCTATTTTTCACTCGCGCTCCGAGCCGGCGAACCCGAGCCGATCCGCAGTGAAAACCTGGCGGCAATCGGAGTGCTCGTTACCCTGCCCCGTAGTCCACCGCCGGACACCTTTGACGGCTATCTGGCCGATGCAGGGGTCAACTTCCGTTTGACCCGCGGCCGCATCCTGAGCCGGGCAGCTCCGGCACAGGCCTATTACCGCCATTGCGCCGACGCAGCCGCGTGGTGCCACGAGGTTCTTGGGGAGGGCCTGACCCTTAAACGGCCGGAGTTGGCAGGACTGCTCCGGGCGATGATGCTGGGCTCAATGCACGACCTGAGCGGGGAGCAACGCACCCTGTTCATGCAGAGCGGCACCATGCATTTGTTCGCAATCAGCGGGCTTAACATCGGCGTAATTGCGACCGCGCTGCAGGTAATGCTCGCGCTCATCCGGCTACCCCCTGCGGGCCGCTTCGTCGTCGCCACGGTCCTGCTCTGGATGTTCGTCGACCTCACCGGAGCCTCGCCTTCGGCGGTTCGCGCCTTCGGCATGGCGACATTTATGCAGGCGGCATTACTCCTGCGGCGTCCCGGCAACCTGCTCGCTGCGCTCGTGATTTCCGCCCTTGCGGTGGAACTGGCGGCTCCATTGCAAATTTTCAGCGCCAGCTTCATCATGAGCTACGGTATCGTGTTGGCCCTGCTGCTGCACGGCGCCCCCCTCGGCGAGGCGTGGCAAGCCGCCTGGTCGCCTTGGCGAGCGGTGCCGAAAGTAACGTGGCACGGGTGGCAACACCGGGTCGCTTGGCTCTGGGCTGCCACGGCTTCGGCGCTCGCGGTGGGCTTGGCCACAACCGGCGTCAGCCTCCTCACCGGCGTACAGTTTTTCCAGCTTCTGACTCCTGGCGCACTGGCCACGAACCTGATTCTGATCCCGGCGGCCATGATCGTGACCCTTGGCGGCTTCGCCTCGCTGCTGTGCGGCTTGGCCGGCTGGACGGCCGGCGCAAGCCTCTGCAACCACGGTTCGGCACTCCTGCTCCTGGTGATCGAGCACTTGGTCCGTGCCAGCGTGCAAGTGCCGGGAGCTTTTTTATCCGCGCACTATAGGTCGACTTGGGTTGGGCCTCTCGCCTTGGGATTGGTGCTCGCAGCTTTGTTCACCGGCTATGCGACCGAATGGAAAAGCCGGACCGGCGGGTGGTGGCCGCCGGTGGTTATCGTGGCCCTGACCCTTTTGGCGGGGATGCGATTCGACTGAGCCCCAGAGCCTCGTCTAAATGTTCCCGACGGAACGACCGCAGGCGTTTTCTGATTTGCTCGCATTAGGCGATGCGCGATCCTTTCGTCCACTCCACATGAAAAGCGCCTACGAACTCGCGATGGAACGTCTCGCCAAGTCGGACCCTTCGGCGTCCCGGCCGCTGACCCCGGAGCAAAAGGCCCGGCTGGCCGAAATCGACCGCCTGTATCAGGGCAAACTCGCGGAGCGGGAAATATTCCTGAAGAAGCAATTGGAAGAAGCGCTCTCAGCGCAGAAATTTGAAGACGCCGAGAAGATCAAGCAGCAGCTCGCCAGCGAGCGGGCCCGGATCGACGAGGAGCGCGAGGACGAGAAGGAGCGGATTCGCCGGCGCAAGTAAGCGCGGGCTAAACAAATTGACTGATCGCCGCGCCCGGTTTCCGCATCGGGTTTTAGTTCAGGCGCTCCGTGGATTCAATTGTTGCAGCTACGCGGAAAACTCAAAGTCCGCCGTAATCACATGGTGGTCGCTCGCCAGCGTCGGCGCGACCTGATGGCCGATGCAACGCAGCGCCGGATTGTGGAAAATATGATCGAGCACGAAGGGCCGGCGGCGCCACGTCACGGCTGTTTCCTGCACGGTCGCGAATCCCCGGGCGGCGAACTGCTCCACAAGGGCGCGGTGGTGGCTGACGTTAAAATCACCACCCAGCACCGTCGGCCCCTGCATCGTTGCGAGGTGCGCGGCCACGAAATCGCGCTGCTGGGGATTGAGCGAACTGCTGGAACCGAGCATGAAAAACGCCAGAAGGTGGGTGTTGAGCACCTGCAACTCGCGGCCGCACACTGTCGTCTTGGCCCCGATCATCAAACGGTCGGTCGGGGTCATCTTCTGGCCGAAGAAACTAAACTCAATCGCGGGTGAGGGAATGTCGAACCGCACGCGCTCGCGCAGCGGCGTACGGGAAAAAATGGCGAGCCCGATTCCGAAGGGCAATTCCCGCGGGTCGGCCTTGGGATAGCTGAACCAGCTATCATAGCCCGCCAACTGCTGACGGAGCCAGGTAAAGTTGGGGGGCACGGTCGCCTGCACGCCGCCAGGCGAAGCGCGCTCCACCTCCTGCAGAATAATGAGGTCGGCCTCATGCCGTTGCAGCTCCTGCAGTGTGGCGTCCAGCCGGATCGGCGCGCGATCGGGATATGCATCATCCCAAATCTGACCGAACTGCATGTTGAATTGGGAAACCCGGAAGCGATTCATCGTCGGGAAAGCGACCGGTTCACTTCTGAATCACCGAACCGCCCGCCGCCGGGGTACTATCCGCGGCCGTCGTGGTGACACTTTTTTCCTCGGGGTTCTTCCGAAAAACAAAGCGGTTGATCTTCGCCCCGGTCGCACCGTCGATCGCAGGAAAACGAGCCATGTTTGTGGCGCTCGCCGAAACCAGCTTATCTTGGTATTTTGTCACCATGGGCGGCTTGGTCGTATCCGCGCCGGTGGAAATCAACGCCTGCTGGTGGTTAAACGCACTATTCGGCACGTCGATCTTCTCCGGACGGTGCGAATCCTTTTCCCGCACCTGCTTCTCCTTGGCTTCCTTGAGTTCGATCGCCGCGCGGCGTTCCCCCACCACCGCAGGCTTTTTTTCCACGGTCTTGGTATCCACCCGCTTCTCCTGAACGCTCGCATTCGTGTTCGGCGTCTGCTTCTCCGCGGAATAACTTCCGGCCGGGGCAAACGGACCGTTACGCTGCGTATAATCGATGGGCGTCGTGGCATCCGCGCCTCGCGCCAAAACAGCGAAAACCGCAAGGGTCCCGAGGAGGATAATACCGCGCGTTCGCATGGCTGACAGTACCTACGAGCAAGGCGACGTCAGCAATTTGCAGCAAATCAAATAAACCATCCGGAGCGCGGGCAAAATCGGCGAACTACCTTGGGAAAATTGAAAACTCACTCCGGCTCAGCCGTCCCCTCGACCACCCATTCGCGGGCCTCCGGCACTTGGGCGAAGAAGGCCTTCAAGGTGGCGCTGAGGTGCTCGGCATAGCGGAAGTGCGCACCCATCCCGGTGCGAAGCTCCGCCTCATAGATATATTTGTCGGCCTGGGTCGTATGCTCGAAAGGCGTCTGAGCCCCGAGCAACAATGAATAAACGTAGGACGCTGAACCGCGCGCCATCAACTCGCGGGTGAGTTCCAACTGGTCCGCCAGTAATGCCGCATGCGGCGCCCGCTCAATCTCTGGCGGCAAATAAAATCCTGCCTGGATCAAGGGGGTAAAACGATTCCCCGTGCGATGCCGGTTGAGATCGCGGAGCTCAGCCAAAGCCATGTTGTTCCACGCAAAGGTGACGCGCATCCGGCGGGTGGCCGTACCCTGCTGACCGTAGCGGTTGAAGCGGTGCCGGAGCGCCTCAGCGATCGGCTGCCGCTCCGCCAGCCACGGCGGCGCCTCGCGGTCGACTTTCACCCAGACTTCGTCGGCCAACGGCGCCGCGGAGAGCCGCTGGCTCCCTAACGCGAGCGACGTCGCCAGTTCCTGGCGGGCCTGCTCCACGCAAGACGCCTCGGCGGCACTGTGGCGCATTAGGCGCGGAGACTGCTTGAGCAATTCCTCGCGGATCAACTTCGCCGCCGCTTTCGCCTCGGGATGCGCAAGTGAATCCAGTTGTTTCACCGTCGTCGCCCACATCCGCGACGACTGAACGAGTCCGAGGTTGGTGCGCGTCGCGAACGGGATAAAATAGCGGGCGCGATCCAACGCGTAGTTCTTACGCAGCCGCGTCACTACGGCGGGCTTAGGCTCAGCCGGCACACGCACGCGCTGCGGCTCGGCGGTGGCAAGGGCGTCGAGTCGCTCATATTCCGCGTGGTACGCGGCGAACGCCCGGGCCATCACATCGCTCCAGCGGCCCGCGAGGTCGGCGGGAATACCGAGTGCTTCAGCCGTCGGCAGGTTCGACGCATCCATCGTGATATATCGCGTGCTCGACTCTTGGCCGTCGGCCATCTGCGCGATCTCGAAAATTTTATAAGCGAGCCACATCGACACGTCGTCGAGTGCGACCGCCAATCCGCCGGTCAGGCCGCCAATTGAAGCGTGTCCATAATCGACAAACTTCAGGATGCGGTCGATCGAGGCATCCGGGTTGGCAAGATCGACCTTGGCCAGAATCGCCTGGATGCCCTCGTTGCTCCGGGAGTAGCGCGCCAGCACGGAAGCGAGCAGCTCCGGGGTCACCTTGGGGCAATCAGCAGCGGTCGGAGGCGGAACAAGGGCGATACCGGTGATTCTCATGCGCGCCTGCGATGGCCGCAAAGAGCCGGCATGGGCGCAAGAACGTAACGTAGAAATCGCCGGCGCCCGATCAACCTAGCGTAGGGTCAACCACTGCCCGAGCGGGCCTTGGTAGAAACCAAGGACGAGCGACGCGAGCGCCAGAGCACCGAGCGTCACGCCCGCAATCAAACCAACCGGAGTCGGAACCGGCTTGGCGGTATCTTGATTCGCCGCGGTCGATACCGTCCATGACTCGAAAAAGGCCGCCTTGATCCACCCGAAATAGTAATAGATCGAAATCACCACCCCCACCACCGCGATCGCGAGCATGCAACGCGCACCAGCCTGATAGGCGGCGATGAAGACGAAGAATTTGCCCATGAAGCCCGCAAGGGGCGGAATACCGGCAAGCGAGCCAAGGCCGACGGCCAAAACCATCGCGAGGAAGGGCCGTTCCTTCGCCAACCCGGCATAATGCTCAAGCTCTTGGTCGGCATCTTTCTCCCCCGCCAAGTGTGTCATCACGCCAAACACCGCAAACGAAGCGATGAGGTAGGCGAACAGATAGAAATAAATCGCGCCCACCGCCATCGGCACCGTGCGGGCCGCGACGACCCCGAGCAGCAAAAAGCCCGCGTGTGAAACACCGGAGAGCCCGATGAGCCGTTTGACGTTGTGCTGGGTGAGCGCGGCAATGTTGCCAAAGAGGATCGTCGCCGCCGCCATCACGGTGAGGATCGGTGTGATCAGCCAGCCGTAAGAGGCAAAAGCACCGCCTGGGCCGCACAACGAAAGCAAAACGGCAAATCCAGCACCCTTGGACGCCACCGCGAGAAACGCCGTGACCGGTGTGGGCGCACCTTGGTAGACGTCGGGAACCCAAATCTGGAAAGGAAAAGCTCCGATCTTGAAGGCAACACCCGCGAGTACGAAGACGATGCCTAGGCTGGCGACAAAGTGATGCGGGTTGGCCGCAAGGAAGCGGGCGAGTTCACTGTAATTAAACGCTTGCGCCGTGTGCGCCGGCAGCGCCGGGTTGCCCGCGACACCGTAGAGTAGCACAATACCGAAGAGGAGGATGCCTGAGCTGAGCGCGCCCATGACCAGGTACTTCAACCCGGCTTCGAGCGAGGCTGCGCTGGTACGGAAATACGAGACCAACACATAAAGCCCGATGGTCAACGTCTCGAGGGCGACGAACAGCATCACGAAGTGGTTGCTCTGCGCGAGGAGCATCATGGCCCCGGTCACGACCAGCAGGATGTGATAAAACTCTACGCGCGGCATCGGCTGCTTCGCGAGGCTCACCCTCGCCAAGACGCAGACGAGAAACGCCGCGATCAGGAAAAACACGCGCATCACCTGTCCCGCGAGCCCATGGTGCAGGAGACCGTTGAAGGTATCGAGCCCGAGCGTTGCCGGATGCCAGTTGAGACAAAGTCCGGCGAGGGTACCGAGAATGCCCGCGGCGGCGACATCAGGGATAAGGCGGTGGTGCTGCTTCGGGAGGACGATCTCCAGCACAAGCAGGAACAATGCGATGCACGCGAGGGTGAGCTCGGGCAGAATGGCGGTCCAAAGATTATCCGCGGCGGCGAGTTTGACGGCTTCGAGATTCATCGCGGGCGGGAATTATTTGGCAACGACCGCCGCGGCGGCGGGTGTCAGGGCGGCATTGATCGGCTCGGACATCGACTTGGGCCAGAAACCGACAAACAGCAGGGAGAAGAGCAGGATCAGCGCGGGGATCTTTTCCGACCAGGCGAGATCGGTCGGAGGATTTCGCGTGGCGACATCTGCCATGCGTTCCGTGGCTGGACCAAAGAACACGCGGGCCGCCGCCCGCAAACCGTAGACGGCTGAAATCACCACGCCCGCGACCGCCAGAGCGGTGATCAACGGTGAGAATTTCCAAAGGGCGATGAAGATCGTGAGCTCACCCCAGAAATTTGCAAAACCCGGCAGACCGATGCTCGCAAAGGTGCCGGAGACGAAGAAGGCGGCGAGCACCGGAGTCTTCGAAGCGAGGCCGCCCATCTCGTCGAGCGCGAAGGTCTGCGTGCGTTGATAAATACTCGTGGCGAGCAGGAACAACAGCGCCACCGACAAGCCGTGCGCCACCATCATCAGCACCACGCCGCCGACGCCGAGGGTCGAACCGGCCGCGATGCCGAGGAACGCATAACCCATGTGCATCACCGAGCTGTAACCGAGCATCTGCTTCAGGTCGCGCTGCGCGATGGTGATCAGACCGACGATGAGAACGTTGCCGACCACCGCCAGCCACGCGAGCGGGTGCGCCCAGTGGGTGAGTCCGGCGGGCAGCAGCGGGAGTCCGACCTGGATGAGACCGTAGAGGCCAAACTTCTTGAGCACGCCGGCGTGCAGCATGGCGTTGGAACTCGGCGCCGCCCCGTAGCCCAGCGGGGCCCACGTGTGCAGCGGCCAGAGTGAAACCAAAATGCCGAAGCCGAAGACGAGGAGGCCGAAGATATTTTCCTGCAGCGTCACCGGCAGAGGATTCGCCGCGAGGTGGGCCTTGAGGGCGATCAGGTCGAAAGTGTTCGCCCCGCTCTTCACGTAGAGCGCGATCAAGCCAACGAGTGAGATCATCGCACCGGCGGTGAGATAGATCGTGAGCTTCATCGCCGCGTAGCTGCGGTCGCGCCCGCCCCAGATGCCGACCATGATGAAGGTCGGGATCAGCGCGAGTTCGTGGAAGAAGTAGAGGAAGAAGACGTCAACGCTGGCGAACACGCCCATCAAGCCGCCCTGCATGATGAGCAGGAGCATCAGATAAATCTTCAACCGCTCCGCCTGAGAGCGAATCGCGTAGAGGCCGGCCGCGAAGCCGACGATGCCAGCGAGCACGAAGAGCGGCATCGAGATGCCGTTGAGGCCGAGCTTGAGCGAAATTCCGATGCCCTGCAGCCCCGTCGTGTAATTCGTCAGGAACGCGTAACCAGCTGTCTGCGGCTGGGCCGAAAAATGCCACCACGTGTGCAGCGCCATCAGCAGCGGCACCGCGAAGGCGACGTAGGCGAGCCGGATCGACCAGCGCTTGGGCAGGCCGAACGCAATGAGCAGGGCCAGCGCGAGCGGGATCGCGATGGAGATCAGCAGCGGATCAAAGGGCAATTGGCTCATCGCAAAATCAGAAAATCAACACGCCGGCCGCGGCCGCCCAAAGGGCCGCGACGCCGAAAAGAAACCAGTAGGTGTAGGCGTTGGCGTTACCGACGTGCAGCGCACGGGCGCCGAGCCCGAAGAGGCCGACGATCCCCGCCAGTCCGCGGATGATCACGCCGGCGAGCAAGATCTGCTCGAGAAAATTCAACAGCATCGCGAAACGCTGCTGCATCTTGGCGACGTAATAATCGTAGGAACGGTCAAAAGCGCCCTTGAGCGCAACCAAGGCACCGAAGAGTCCGGGGGCCTTCTCCGCGAGCGTGTCGGTTGGCGACGGACGATAAAGGGCAAATGCGCTCAGCGCCCCGATCAAGAGGACCGCCAAGCTCGTCGCAAGGATGACCGTGTGGTCGGTGTCGTGTGCGTGCGGCACGAGTTCAAGCACCCCTTCAAACGCGCCGCGCAGTACCTTCTCGTAGAACCACTCGTAGCCGCCAACCACGGAAAGCAGGGCAAGGACCACGAGCGGCGCGGTCAGCGCCAGACCACCCTCATGCGCATGGTGCGCATTTTCACTGCGGGGCAGACCGAGGAAAACGATTTTCCACATGCGCACCATATAGAAGGCTGTTAGGATTGCGGTGAATGCGAGGAGGACGAAAACGCGCTTATCGACGACGTAAGACAGGAAGAGAATCGCATCCTTGGAGAAGAAGCCGGCGAGCAGCGGCATGCCGATGATCGCCAGCACGCCGATCGTGAAGGTGAAGAACGTGATCGGCAGTTTCTTTGCCAGACCTCCCATCTTGAAGATGTCCTGCTCGTGGTGGCAGGCGTGGATCACCGAGCCGGAACCGAGGAACATCAGGGCCTTGAAGAAGGCGTGCGTCGTCAGGTGGAACATCGCCGCCCCCACGCCGGCCTCGAGCAAAACCGTGTGCGGCGTATCGCCGTGCATGTGCGTGCTGCTGACCGAACCAAGCCCGAAGGCCGCGACCATATAGCCGAGCTGCGAGAGCGTGGAGTACGCGAGAACCTTCTTGATATCGCTCTGCGTGATCGCGCAAAGGGCCGCGTAAACCGCGGTGAAGGTGCCGACCCACATAATCACGGAGAGTGCGTCGGGCACCATGAGGACATTGATCCGGCACAACATGTAGATGCCGGCGGCGACCATCGTCGCGGCGTGAATGAGCGCGGACACCGGCGTCGGGCCTTCCATCGCGTCGGGAAGCCACACGTGCAACGGCAGTTGCGCCGACTTGCCGACCGCGCCACAAAAGAGGAGCAGCGGAATCGCGGTCGCCGCCACCGCGCCGCCCTCAACCAGCTTGGCCAAGGCATCGAGGTTCGTCGTACCAAACTGAGCCTGGCACCAGAGGATGCCGAGCAGGAAACCAAAGTCGCCGACACGGTTCACGATGAAAGCCTTCTTAGAGGCATCCGCTGCGGACTGCTTGTCCATGTAATGGTTGATCAGCAGCCAGGAACTGAAACCGACCAGCTCCCAAAAGATGAACAGCATGAAAAGATTGTCGGCAAAAACGATGCCGAGCATCGAAAACATGAAGATCGAAAGACCGCCGAAGTAACGCCCACGCGACGCGTCGCCGTGCATGTAGCCGAGCGAGAACACATGGACACACAGGCCGACCACGCCGACGATCGAGAGCATCAGCGCGGCGAGGTCGTCGAACTTAAAGCCGATCGAGATCGCGAAATCACCGAAGCGGAGCCATTCGGAAGCCGCAGTGAAGCGGGCGTCCTTGCCCCCGAAAGCGAGCAGGAGCGCCCCACCGGCAATGCCGGTCGCGGCTAGAACCGAAACGAGCGAAGCAAGCCCGCCGGACCGGCGCAGGAAAAGCGCGATAACCGCCGCCGAAGCGAGCGGCAGAACGAGGACGGAAATGGCGAGTTGGGCAGGCGTCATCAGCGTCAATCTTTCAGCGCGTTCAACTGATCCAGCTGGATTGTTTGCCGCTTGCGGAACAGCGCCACAATGATGGCAAGACCGACTGCGACCTCCGCCGCAGCCACGGTGAGGATGAAAAACACAAAGACGTTGCCATCCATCGTGCCGTTGTAGCGAGAGAACGCCACGAGCGCGAGGGTCGAGGCCACCAGCATCAGCTCAAGGCACATGAACACGATCAGGGTGTTACGCCGGACCAGCACACCGACTAGGCCGATGGCGAACAGCACGACGCTGACGAAGAGGTAGGAGTTGAGCGTCGCCGGAATCATTTGATGTCCTCCAAGCCTTCAAAGCGCTTGCTCAGCACGATCACTCCGAGCATCGCGATCAACAGCAGGAAACCGAGGATTTGTACCGGCAGCAGGTAAGTGGTGAAGAGCTGGTAAGCGTAGAGCTTTAACGAAGCCCCAACGGCGGGCACCTTGGCTAGGTCGGAGGATGCGAGCTGTCCGCGGACGGCGAAAGAGACGAGCCCGAGGCCGACCAACCCGACCGCGAGGACGCGCGCGACGAGAGGCAACCTGTGCAGCGTCGGCCGGGCATCGCCTTTGGTATCGAGCAACATGACAATGAATAGAAACAGCGCGGCGATGGCGCCGGCGTAAACCAGTAGCAGCAGGAACGCCAGAAGGTAGGATTCGAGCGCCACGAAGAGCCCGGAAACGCCCACCAACGAGAGCAGCAGGCACATCGACGCGTTGACGGCGTTCTTGTTCACCACGACGCCGGCCGCGGCGATCAGGGTGCTCAGTGCAAGTACGTTGAAAAGAAGTGAGCCCATGATGGTGATGCGAAGCTCAGTGCAGGGCGTTGCCGTGGTCCTCGGCGGCCTTCTTCTTGTCCCACTTGAAGTGTGTGTCGGGCAGCGTGCCACCGAGCTCGTACAACCGCGCCTTGCGGTTGACCATCTCCTCGCGGGTGTAGCCGGTCATCGAAAACTGGTTTTGCAGGAAAATGGCCTCCTCGGGGCACACCTCTTGGCACATGCCGCAATAGATGCAGCGCAGCATGTCGATCTCGAACTCCTGCGGTGCCTTCTCCACGTGACCCGTCGGGTCGTCGAGCGCGATCGCTCCGGGCGTGATGCGGATCGCCTTCGGTGGGCAGACGAATTCGCAGAGTTGGCAGGAAACGCACTTCTCCCGGCCGTGCGGGTCCTTCACGAGCGTCGGCACCCCGCGATAACCGGCCGGAATCGCAGGCCGTTGCTCCGGGTACTCCAAGGTTTGCTTAGGCCTGACGAGGTGCTTCCACGTCGTCTTTAGCCCCGCAACAATCTGCGGGATGTACGTGCGCTCAGCAAAGGTGAGCGGCTTGCGTTCAAGTGGGACGATGGCCATGGCGCGTGGCTGAGTTAGGACTGAAGCAGCGCGATGCCGACGGCGTACGCGAGCAGGTTCGCGATCGCGAGGGGCAGGAGTTTTTTCCAGCCGATCTCCATGACCTGATCGTAGCGGAAGCGCGGAAGAGTCCAGCGCACCCACATGAAGAAAAAGATCATCGCGAGCACCTTCGTAAGGAAGATGGTGATCGAGAGCACCCCGACGAAGATTGGATGGCCCGCAATTGGCAGAATCGACGAGAGCCAGCCAACGAACGTCGCGAGCGGGATCCACGGGAGCGGATTCCACCCCCCCAAGAAGAGTAGCGTGAAAACACCGGAGCCAATTAACATGTGGGCGTACTCCGCGACGAAGAATAAGCCCCACTTGAACGCGCCATACTCCGTGTGAAAGCCGCCGACCAGATCAGCCTCGGACTCCGGCATGTCGAACGGCTGACGGTTGGTTTCAGCAAACAGCGACGTCAGAAAAATAAACGCCGAAACCGGCATGATGAATAGGAACCAAGCGCCGCCCCAGAAGCCAGGTTGACTCTGAAACTCAACCACCCGGCCAAGTCCCATCGTCGGCTCCATGCCCGGCGCGTTAACCCAAAGGAAGACCGGAATGACGGAGAGCGTCATCGAAAGTTCGTAAGAGATCAGCTGAGCCGAGGCGCGAACACCACCGAGGAACGGATACTTTGAATTGGATGCCCAGCCCGCGAGAATCAGCGAGTAGACACCGAGCGAGGAAACCGCGAAGACCGCGAGCAAGCCGATGTCGACGTTGGCCAACACCAGCGGCACGACCATACCAGCGGAATCGAGGTACGCACCGAACGGCACGGCGGTCACCGTCGTGAGCGCAGGTATCATGGCGACAATCGGCGCGAGAACGAAGTAGAACTTGTTCACGTGGCCAGGCAGCGCGTCTTCCTTGAAAAGCATTTTACCGCCGTCGGCCATGACGTGAAACAAGCCCAGCCGCTGCAGAAAAGTTCCCACCAGCGGAATCCAGGCGACCCACGGCACGATGGCACGATTGGGACCAGGCCGACCCTGAATCCAGGCTGAGACTTTACGCTCTGCCATCGAACAGGCGCCGCCGATGGGGAAAATAACCAAAATCACGGCGAGCCCCTTGAGCACACCCTGCACCACCGGATTAAGCTGAAGGTAGAATTCGACCATCTCAGAAAAGCATGAGGACAATGAGGGCGAGCCCCACGGCGGCGCTCACTCCGGCGGCGATGTACATTTTCTTCTTCTCCTCCTCCAGCTGGGTCTGTTCGCGCTGCTGCGCCTTTGTCGGCACCGCCGGCTGGTTTTTGGGCTTGCGCAACGTGAGCGCAAACAGGCCGGCGCCCATGAGAACGAATCCAAGACCGACGGCGGCGAAAGCAATAGAGCGCATGATCAGGTAGTGACGGCCGGCTTGGCCGCGGGGTTAAAGTGCAGCGATTCAGTCTCCACAAACGGACCTGCCGCGTACGGGGTCCCATCAAGCAATAGGCCGGCCTCCGGCAGTGTGGCGAAAGAGATGGGAGCGAGAGCCGCGATTTCCGCCGCAAGCGTCCGCCAAAGCGCATGGAGCTCTCCGGCAAGGATCGGACCGCCGACCGCGGCCACAAGGCGCGCCAGCACCGGGAGATCGTCCTGAGCACCGGCAACCCCGGGAACAGCCTTGAGGTATTTTTGGATACGGAACTGCTGGTTCACGAACGTGCCGCTTTTCTCGAATACGGTAAGGGTCGGAATCACCACGCGGGCCGCCGTACTGGTGGCGTTAGCGTGCGTACCGAGATAGACGATCGCCACCTTGGCCATCTGCGTTGCGCTTAGCCCGGCCGCGGCAAGGTCTTCCCCGACAACGACGACTGCCTTCACTTTGCCGGCGTCAATCGCGGCGCCGAGGGACGTAAGTTTGGCCGTGGGCAGATCCTTGATGAGACCGGTCACGAGCGCACCGCGTACGTTCGGGTTGCGGTCGGCGGAAATCAGCAGGCCGTCACCCTGCCCCACCCGGCTCACCAACTGCGTCGAGGTGCCAAGGGCGTCAGCCAACTTGCGAGTGAGGAATTGTTCCTCGACGGAACTGCGCCCCGAGCCGATGACAGCCACTGCACCCGCGGCAGATTGCAATAGCCGACCGGCGGCGTTCACGGCTTCGTCGAGCGAAGCATCGGCACCGTTTACCTTGATCACGGCGAGCCGGTCGTTGGCGCGGACGATCTTGTAGAGATCGCGACCGCTGTCGGGCATCCAAGTGTCATTCACCCCGTCGTTCTGGCGCGGCGTGATTCGGTAAATGACGCCCTCGCGCGACCAAACGACAGTGTTGGCCCCGACGCTCGACTCCGTGTCGATACTGTTCGTCTGTTTAAGAAACCAGACCCGCATCTTGAACCGAAAATCCGTGCTCGTAAGCGCGCCCACGGGACAAATGTCGACGGTGTTGAGCGAGTAATTATTCGCAAGCGCCTTGCCCGGGTAGCAAGTCAGCGTCGAGTAACTGCCTCGATCGACGAAGCCGAGCACGTCGTCCTTCGCGACCTCCTTGCAAAACCGAATGCAACGTGAGCACAGGATGCAGCGCTCGTCATCTAGAGTAACCCGCGGACCGAGCTGGGTACGCTTCGGCTTCACGTTCTTATGCTCGATAAAGCGCGAGTAACCGCGGCCATAGCCGGTCGACTGCTCCTGCAGCTTGCACTCGCCGGCCTGATCGCAAATCGGGCAGTCGAGCGGGTGATTGACGAGAAGGAACTCCATCACTCCCTCGCGGCAGTCCTTGATCTGCGGCGTGTTGGTGCGGATGTGAAGGCCGGGGGAGGCGTTGGTCGCACAGCCGATTTGCGGCCGCGGGATCCAGTTGATTTTCTGCTTGCCCGTCGCCGGGTCCATGATCGGCGCCTTCGTCGCAGGATCGACCGCCGGCATGCCCATTTCGATGAGACACATCCGGCAATTGCCCGAGATCGAGAGTTTCGGATGGTAGCAGTAGTACGGCACGTCCACGCCGACCAGCCGAGCTGCTTCGATCACATTCGTGCCCTTCGGCACAGCGATCTCCTTGCCGTCGACATTGACGGTGACGAGGTCGGGTTTGGGCGTGGCGATCATTTCAGGAAATCAAACAAGCTCGAGGGTGCCCGCGGACTTCGCGGCCTTCTTGGTTTCGGGATACGCTCTGAATTCGTCGCCGAACTTCGCAACGAAGCTCTGCGTCGGCCAGGAGCAGGCTTCGCCGAATGCGCAGATAGTCCGGCCGGCGATCTGGTCGGCGACGCTCTTGAGCAACGCTCCGTCCTCCGTGCGCGCGTGGTCGTGAACCATGCGCGTTGTGATCTTTTTCATCCACAGCGAGCCTTCACGGCAAGGCGTGCACTGGCCGCAACTCTCGTGGGCGTAGAACGCGTTGATGTTGGCGAGTGCCTCAACCATGTTGACCGAGTCGTCCATCACAATGACGCCCCCGGAACCACCCATAGTACCGCAGGCCGCGAGCGTATCGAAGTCCATCGGAATGTCCTCGACGGTAAGCGTGCGCGAGGAACCGTCCTTGTTCTTCAAGGTGAAGGTTTCGCCAAAACGGAGGATCTTCGCCGAAGAACCGCCGGGAATCACCGCCTTGAATTTCCGGCCGGGCAGCGGACCGCCACAAACCTCGTTGAGGAGTTCGCCGAGGGTAATCGTGCCGACCTCGTACTCGTAATAGCCGGGCTTCTGCACGTGACCGCTGACGCAAAGGATGCGCGTACCGGTGTTGTTTGGGGTGCCGATCTTGGCATAGGCGTCACCGCCCATCTCGACGATGTGCTTCACGTGGCAGAGCGTCTCCACGTTGTTCACGATCGTCGGACACTGATAAAGTCCGAGCACGGCCGGAAAGTACGGCGGCTTGATGCGTGGATACGGACGCTTGCCTTCGAGTGACTCGATGAGGCCGGTTTCTTCGCCACAGATGTAGGCGCCAGCGCCGCGATGCACGTAGATCTCGCAACCGTAACCGGTTCCGAGAATATTCGGGCCAACGAGATTAGCTGCGCGTGCTTCCGCGATCGCCTTTTCCAAGATCCGAGCGCCGTGAGGCATTTCGCCGCGAATATAAATGTAAGCCTGCTTCACGTTGTTGGCGAAGCTCGAGATCATAATCCCCTCGATCAGCTGGTGCGGATCCTGGTGAATGATGTAGCGGTCCTTGAAAGTGCCGGGTTCAGATTCGTCAGCGTTGACGACAAGGTAGATCGGCTTGCCACTCTTGCGGTCGACGAGGCTCCACTTCACGCCACACGGGAAACCCGCGCCGCCACGACCGCGCAGGCCGGATTTCTTGACTTCCTCGATAAGAGCCGCGGGCGCCATCGCGACCGCCTTCTTCAACATCTCGTAACCGCCATGGCGGACGTAGCACGCGAGATCGTTGGTATAGCCGGGTTCGTCGATGTGTCGGAAAATGATCCGACGTTGTTGGGGAGCGGGCATGGCGGGTATCAGCGCTTTTTCGACTCGGCTTTGATCTGATCGCTCAGCTGTTTCGCCTTCGCACAGTCCACCTTCTCGTGCAGATCGTCGTCGATCATCACCACCGGTGCGGTGCCGCAGCTTGCGAGGCACTCGACGAACTCGATCGTGACCTCGCCGTCGGCCGAGACTTCACCACGGGGGGTATTGAATTCCTTCTCAAAGGACTCGCAGGTCTTGTAGCCCCCCATCAAGGCGCAGGAAAGCGTGCGGCAGACCTTAATATGACGGCGGCCGATCGGCTTCTGCCGGAACATTGGGTAGAAGGTCACCACCTCGAGCACGTTGATCGGCTGCAGTTCCAACTTCGCGGCGACCCACTCCACCGCCTCGCTAGAAATGTAGCCCGCATCCTCCTGGATCAAATGCAGCAGCGGCAGCGTCGCACTCCGCTTGACCGGATAATGCGGGATGACCTCGTCAATCCGTCGCAGCGTTTCGGGCTTTAGTTTCATCGGCTGGTTTGGCGCAGGCGAAAGCACTTAGCGGTCGCACTCGCCCATGACGAAGTCGAGCGAGCCCAAGATTGAAACAACGTCGGAGATGAGACATCCCACGCTGATCTTCGGGATAATGGAGAGATTGCAGAATGAGGGAGAACGGATCTTCAGGCGGTACGGTACGCCACCGCCCTTGCTCACAATGTAGAAGCCGAGAATGCCTTTGGGATTTTCGGCCTCAAAATAGACTTCGCCTGGCGGAATCTGGGGACCTTCCGTCACAATCATGAAATTCTGGATAAGCTCCTCCATCGAGCTGAGGATCTTGTCTTTCGGCGGTGCAAATATGCGCTTTGCGTCGGTCGCATACCACGCCCCGCCCGGAAATTTGGCGATCACCTGGCGGATAATCCGCACCGACTGGCGCATCTCCTCGCCGCGCACGAGATATCGGTCGTAGCAATCGCCCTTGGTACCGACCGGTACGTCGAATTCGTAGTTTTGATACCCAGAGTAAGGCTTATCTTTGCGCAGATCGAGGGCAACACCGCTACCGCGGAGGTTCGGGCCGGTGAGACCATAGGTGAGGGCGTCGGCCTTTGATATCACGCCGACGCCGACGGTGCGATCCATGAATATCTTGTTTCGAGTGAGGAGATTCAAAATCTCCTCAAGAATCGGAAGGAATTGATCGCAGAACGCATTCACGCGGCCGAGCCAACCTTCCGGTACGTCTCGGGTAACACCACCAATGCGGGTATAGCTCGTCGTAAAACGCGCGCCGGTAAGTTCCTCGAACAACTTGTAGAGCTTCTCGCGCTCCTCGAGAGCGTAAAGCAGAACGCTCCAAGCACCGACGTCGAGGGCGAACGCCCCGAGCCCCATCATGTGCGAAGAGAGGCGCGCCATCTCCGCGGTAAGAACGCGAATCGCCTGGCAGCGCTCCGGGACTTCAAGTTTTGCGAGTCGCTCGACCGCGATGGCGTAGGCCATGTTGTTGGCCAGCGGCGCGAGATAATCCAACCGGTCCGTGTAGGGCACGAACTGATTGTAGGTCATATTCTCGGCGATCTTCTCGTCGCCACGATGCAAATAACCAACCACGGGATCGGCCTTCGTCAGGATCTCTCCGTCGAGCTCCATTTGCAGCCGCAAAACGCCGTGCGTGGAAGGATGCGAGGGGCCCATCGATAGCGACATTTTCTCCGTCTGAAACTCGGCGGGCGCCGCCTGTGCGGCGCCCGCGGCTTTTGCCGCGCTATCGGGATAGGTAAATTCGGTGGCCATCGGGTGCAGCGCGTTATTCTTTGACCTGGCGCAGGGCGGTCTGATCGGGACGGGCGGCGCGGTCACTCCAGCTCTCATCTTTTGCGCGCGGTTCAGCCTCGGTGAGGTTGATCTCGCCAGAGATGGCCACAAAAGGCCCTCCAGCCATCGGAGCCGCGATGACCTTGGCGCCCGTCTCCTCGGCAATATCGGCAACCGGCAGGACCGTCTCGATACCTGCGAGCGGAAATTCCTTCCGAAGCGGATGATACGGATAACCGTCCCACATCAAAATCCGCCGCAGGTCCGGATGACCTTCAAACTTGATCCCAAACATGTCGAAACACTCACGCTCATGCCAGTTGGCCCCAGCCCAGAGATGCACCACGCTAGGCGATGTCGGTTCGATTTCACTGCCCGCGCATGCGACCGCTACCCGCATGTAACTACCGGCGCGGGTCGTGGACAGCAAGTGGTAGACCATTGTGAAACGAGGTGAGGCGCATTGCGCCCAATCGATCGCCGTCAGGTCCATCAACAGATCGAATGCGTGCTCGTCGCGCAGGTAACGCAGCACTTCCACGAGGTCCGCCCGCGGCACATCAACCGCCGGATGGTCAGCCGACGGACGGTCGGAGACTTGGGGAAATTTCGCTTTTAGCGCAGTAAGGACTTCGACTGACATACAGTTACGGCGGAAATGAAGCAGGGATCAGGCCGAAAGGAGCCGCCGGCTGGCAGGCTCTGCCCGGACCTTGGCCTGAAGTTTCATCAGTGCGTCGAGCAGGGCTTCCGGCCGAGGCGGGCAGCCGCTGACGTACACGTCGACCGGGACGATGCGATCCACCCCCTGAAGCGTAGAATAGCTGCGATACATGCCGCCGGAACTCGCACAGGCCCCCATCGCGATCACCCACTTCGGAGCGCACATCTGATCGTAAATCCGGCGAACCTGCGGAGCCATTTTGTAAGTCACGGTTCCGGCCACGATCATACAGTCAGACTGGCGAGGAGAAAATCGCATGACTTCGGCGCCGAAGCGGGCGATGTCAAAACGTGCCCCGCCGACTGCCATCAGTTCAATCGCACAGCACGCCAATCCCATCGGCATCGGCCACATGGAGTTGGTCCGGATCCAGTTGATAGCGGCGTCCGCGCGGGATACGATCACGCCGCCTTCAACTTTGCTGTTGTAGCCGAGTTCTGTGTTGGCGGTGACCATGGTTGAACAGGTGAGGCGAAGGTTAGAATCGGCCGCAGGTTTGGGCGCACCTGCGTGTCGCGCAAGTCGCTTTTAAGAAATCTGCCGACATCATTCCGTCGGCTGATCTCGCGCGTGAAATGCACTTTGGAGCCGCAAAAAAAAGACCGCGGACGATGTCCGCGGTCTCGATCGTTGGCGCGCTTCTGCCAACTATTAGCTGGCGGTCGCCTGCTCGGCAGCCGCGTCGACCGGCTTCGGTTCGTCAAGTGGAAGCTCGGCCCCGAAGGGCAGCGTGATCTTGAGCTGCTTGTAGGTCGGCAGGCCCGTGCCCGCTGGAATCAAATGGCCCATGATGACGTTTTCTTTGAAGCCCTTCAACAGATCGACCTTACCCAGCGTAGAGGCGTCGGTAAGGACGCGCGTCGTCTCTTGGAAGGAGGCAGCCGAGATGAAACTCTCGGTCTCGAGCGAGGCCTTTGTGATACCCAACAGGATCGGCTCGGCCTCGGCAGGTTTGCCGCCGGCTTCCTCGATTCGCTTGTTTTCAGCGAGGAACGTAGCGCGATCGACCTGCTCACCCCAGAAGTTCTCCGTGTCACCCGGATCGGTGATCCGGACTTTACGCAGCATCTGGCGGATGATGATCTCGATGTGCTTGTCGTTGATCGTCACGCCTTGGAGACGATACACCTCCTGTACCTGAGAAATCAGGAAGTCGTAGAGCGCGGACGGCCCGAGGATTTCCAGGATTTCGTGCGGATCTGCGGCGCCTTCGGTGAGATGCTGCCCCTTGTGGACTACGTCTCCAGGTTGCACGATGATGTGCTTTCCGGTGGAGATCAGATGCTCCTCTTCTTGGGCAGTCTCATCGTTCTTCACGACGAGCTTACGCTTGCCGCGGACGGTACCTTCAAATGCCACAATACCGTCGATTCGAGACATTTCCGCGGCATCCTTCGGACGGCGGGCCTCGAATAGTTCAGCCACGCGTGGAAGACCACCCGTGATATCCTTGGTCTTCGACGCCTGACGAGGGGTCTTGGCGAGCAGCGCACCGGGGGCGATAGTATCGCCCTCGTTAACTGCGATCTGTGCGCCGACCGGAATGGAATAAGCCGCAAGAGGCTTGTTCTTCGAGTCGCGAACCTCGATCTGCGGATTGAGATCTTCCTTATGCTCGATAACGACGGTGGCGATACGGCCCGACGATTCGTCGAGCTCACGTTTCACCGTGACTCCGGGGATCATGTCCTTGAAGTGCAGCGAGCCCCCCTTTTCGGAGAGTACCGGTACATTGTAAGGATCCCATTGTGCGAGGACGGCGGCCTTCTCGATCTTCTCGCCGTCACCGACGTGAAGGAAGGAGCCAACAACGATGTTGTATACTTCAATTTCCTTCTCGTCGGCGTCGAGGACCTGAATGGTTCCAGTCTTATTGAGCACGATTGATCCGCCGTCGGCCGTCTCAACGAGACGCAAACCGCGATATTTGATGGTGCCCGACGCGCGAACACGAATTTCAGGGGTTTTGAAACCGCCGGTCGCGACGCCACCGATGTGGAACGTACGCATCGTGAGCTGAGTCCCTGGTTCGCCGATCGACTGGGCGGCGATGATACCGACAGAGTCGCCGATCTTAGCCACCTTGTTGGTCGCAGGGTTGATACCATAGGACTTGGCGTCAATGCCCCCCTTGGCGATCGAGGTAAGCGGCGACATGACTTTAACGCGCTCTATGCCGAGCTCATCGATGCGTGCCGCGGTTTCCTCGGTGATGATTTCGCCGGAGCCGACGAGAATTTCGTCGGGTTTGATCGGGTTGATGACATCGTCGCTAGAGAAACGGCCGATAATACGCTCCTTCAAACCCACGATTTCATCGTCGCCTTCCATAATTGCCTTCTTCCACACGCCGTCGCGTGAGCCGCTGTCGTCTTCTGCAATGATAACGTCCATCGCAACGTCGCACAGCTTACGGGTGAGATAGCCGGCGTCGGCCGTCTTAAGGGCAGTGTCGGCGAGACCCTTGCGGGCACCGTGGGTCGAGATGAAGTACTCGAGTACCGTCAAGCCCTCGCGGAACGAGGAAAGGATGGGACGTTCGATGATTTCGCCTGACGGCTTGGCCATAAGGCCGCGGGTACCGCAGAGCTGACGCACCTGCTGCTTGTTACCGCGCGCGCCAGAGTCCATCATGATGTAGACGGGATTAACCTCCGTCTTGCCATCGTTGTTCTCGAGTTTGGCGAATACTTCCTTTGCGATCTTGTCGGTCGCGCCAGTCCATATGTCGACGACCTTGTTGTAACGCTCGCCATCGGTAATGATGCCTTTGTTGAATTGCGCCTCAACTTCGGCGATCTTCTTGCGCGAATCGGCGACAATTTCCTTCTTCGAATCCGGAATGATCATATCATCGATACCGATCGAAATACCAGCTTGGAAAGCAGTCTGGAAACCGAGCTCCTTCAGCTTGTCCAGGGTTTCTACGGTGATCTGATTGCCCGCGATTTTGTAGGTGTTGAGAATCAGGTCCCCGAGCTTGCTTTTCGGCACCGGAAAATTCACGAAGCCTAGGCCTGCGGGCCAAATCTGATTGAAGATGACGCGACCCACGGTCGTGCGGACCGTGCGGCGCTTAGACTCGCCAAATACAGTCTCGCGACCGAAATCCGGGTTAGGAACTTCGACCCAATCGTGCACTTTGAGGGCGCCATCAGCCTTGACGTATAAGACCTCCTGCAGCCCGCTAAGTAGCGGTACGTGGACTCCCTTAGCCGGTTTGGTCCGCGGCTCGATCGTCAGATAGTAAGCTCCGAGAACGATGTCCTGCGACGGCGTCAGAATCGGCTTGCCCGACGAAGGCGAGAAGATGTTAGAAGTCGCCATCATGAGGAGCTTACACTCCATGATCGCTTCGAGGGAAAGCGGCACGTGCACGGCCATCTGGTCACCGTCGAAGTCCGCGTTGTACGCGGTACAGACGAGGGGATGGATGCGGATGGCTTCGCCCTCGATGAGAGTCGGTTCAAACGCCTGAATGGAAAGGCGGTGCAAGGTCGGCGCGCGGTTGAGCAGCACCGGGTGACCCTTCGTGACCTCTTCCAAGATGTCCCAGACTTCCGGAGACTTCTTTTCGATCATTTTGCGAGCACCGCGGACAGTGTGCACAAACCCAAGTTCCTTGAGGCGCCGGATAATAAAGGGCTCGAACAAAACCAGCGCCATCTTCTTAGGAAGACCACATTGGTTGAGCTTCAGCTCTGGACCGATGACAATGACCGATCGCCCGGAATAATCCACGCGCTTTCCGAGCAAGTTCTGCCGGAAGCGCCCTTGCTTACCCTTCAACATGTCCGATAGGGACTTCAGGGGACGATTGCCGGCACCCGTGACAGGACGACCGTGGCGACCATTATCGAACAACGCGTCAACAGCTTCCTGGAGCATGCGCTTCTCGTTGTGAATGATCACATCAGGCGTCTTCAACTGCATCAGGTTCCGCAGCCGGTTATTGCGGTTGATTACACGACGGTAGAGGTCATTAAGGTCGGAAGTTGCGAAGCGCCCACCTTCGAGCGGAACGAGCGGTCGCAGGTCCGGTGGAATAACGGGAAGCACTTCAAGGACCATCCACTCCGGGCGGCTCTTCGAGTGAATGAAGCCCTGGATAACCTTCAGACGCTTCGAAAGCTTCTTCTTGATCTGTTTCGACTTAGTCGCGCGCATCTGCTCCTGCAACTCAGCGACGGTAGCGTCCATGTCAGTCTTGACCAGGGCATCACGCACTGCCTCGGCGCCCATCTTGGCTACAAAGGAGTCATCTCCATATTCATCGAGCGCCTGACGATACTCGGTGTCGGTTAGCAGCTGCTTCATCTCCAGCGGGGTCTTGCCCGGGTCGATGACCATGTAGTTCTCGTAGTAGATGACCCGCTCAAGCGAGCGTGCAGTCATGTCAAGCAGCAGTCCGAGTCGGCTCGGCATCGACTTGAGGAACCATATATGGGCGACGGGAACTGCGAGCTCGATGTGCCCCATGCGCTCGCGGCGCACTCGGGCGATCGTCACTTCAACGCCACAGCGGTCGCAAACGACATCCTTATATTTGATGCGCTTGTACTTTCCACAGGCACACTCGTAGTCGCGGACTGGACCGAATATCTTCTGGCAGAAGAGTCCACCCGGTTCGGGTTTAAACGTACGATAGTTGATCGTCTCGGGATTCTTAACCTCACCCTTAGACCATTTGCGGATGGTCTCGGGGGAGGCGACGGTGATGGACACGCAGTCGAACGCGCTCTCTTCCAGACCGAGCGCTTCACGCGCCTGATCGCGGGTGGTGCCGGCGGTGTCAGTGGGTTGAATCATTTTGGTGTCTCCCTGAAGTTTTCTGAAGGTGAACGGGACGGTTGGCGGCTCACGAGCCGTAGCTCAGCGCGTCGCGTTTCTGGAGTTTGATATCCAATCCGAGGGATTGGATTTCCTTGATGAGCACGTTAAACGATTCCGGCGTGCCAGCCTGAAGTGTATTGTCACCCTTGACGAGCGATTCGTAGATCTTAGTGCGACCCTGCACGTCGTCGGACTTGACGGTGAGCAGTTCCTGGAGAGTGTGCGCCGCGCCATAGGCTTCCAGCGCCCACACTTCCATTTCGCCGAAACGCTGTCCGCCGTATTGAGCCTTGCCGCCCAGCGGTTGCTGCGTGACCAGCGAGTATGGACCGACCGCACGGGCATGGATCTTGTGAGACACCAGATGGTTCAGCTTCATCATGTAGATGTAGCCAACAACGACCTCTTGATCGATCTTCTCCCCGGTGCGACCGTCCAAGAGCGGGCTTTTACCCGAGGCAGGTAGCTTCGCGTCTTTGAGGTATTCGCGGACTTTCTTTTCCGGGATTCCGTCAAACACGGGAGTTGCCACCTTAATGCCAAGCTTCTTGCAAGCCCAACCCAAGTGAGTCTCAAGTACCTGGCCGACGTTCATACGCGACGGTACACCGAGCGGGTTCAGGCAAATTTCGACCGGGGTTCCGTCCGGGAGGAACGGCATGTCTTCTTCGGGAACAATCTTGGCTACGACGCCCTTGTTACCGTGGCGACCGGCCATTTTGTCACCGACCTCGAGCTTTTGCTTCGTTGCGATGTAGACCTTGACCTGCTTGATCGCACCATCAGCCGAGCCTTCGCCCGCCTCGATCGAACCGATCTTGCGCTCACGATCCGTTTCGAGCTCGTCGAATTTTGTCTGATACGAGCCTATAATCTCCATGATCTTGATACGGACGGGAGACGGGTCAATCTGGACGTGCTTTGAGACCGCAGCCAACTTGCGCAACAATGTCTTCGTAATCTTGCGGTTTGCCGGGATAATGATTTCCCCAGACTCGCCATTGATTACGTCGAGCGGTATTTTTTCTCCGAGCAGGATGTTAGAAAGCGCCTCGGTCAATCCCTCGCGGAGCTTGTCCATCTGCGTCTTGTACTCCTCCTGGATTTGCTTAGCCTGACGGCGGCGATCGGACGGAGAGAGTTTCTCCTCCTGATTGTCGATACGCGATGACACCTTCACATCCATGATGATTCCGGTGACTCCGGACGGGACGATTAGAGATGTGTCCTTAACATCTGCCGCCTTTTCACCGAAGATGGCACGGAGCAGCTTTTCCTCGGGCGCCAATTCGGTTTCAGACTTTGGCGTGATCTTGCCGACGAGGATGTCTCCAGGCTTAACTTCTGCTCCTATACGAATGACCCCGTTGTGGTCAAGATTCTTAAGTGCTTCTTCACCGACATTTGGAATGTCGCGAGTGATCTCCTCAGGCCCGAGTTTTGTATCACGCGCGGTAACTTCAAACTCTTGGATGTGGATAGAGGTGAATATATCTTCGCGCAATACCTTCTCGGAGATGAGAATGGCGTCTTCGAAATTATATCCATTCCAAGGCATGAAAGCCACGAGTACGTTGCGACCTAGGGCCATCTCGCCTTGGTCGGTAGAGGGACCATCGGCAATGATTTGCCCAGCCTTGATCTTCTGCCCCTGCTTGACGATCGGACGCTGATTGAAGCAGGTGCCGGCATTTGACCGCATGAACTTGCGCAGTTCGTAAACGTGCACGTGATTCTTGGCGTCGGTCTTGAGCGCGCGAGGCATCTCGCCGTCTTTAGTGACTACGATGCGTTTGGCATCAACGGAAGCCACAACACCGGCCTCTTCCGCGACGACTACTATCTTGGAATCGCGGGCAACGCGCTCTTCTATCCCCGTACCAACGAATGGCGCCTCAGCCTGAAGCAGCGGGACACCTTGGCGTTGCATGTTCGCGCCCATCAGAGCGCGATTCGCGTCGTCATGCTCGAGAAATGGAATCATTCCGGCGGCTATTGAAATAACCTGCTTAGGCGAAACGTCCATTAAGTGGACTTCACCGGCTGAAACTTCTAGGAAGTTTCCGTCCTGACGGACGGTGACCTTACCGACAAAGTGATTCTTGTCATCGATTTCAGAGTTGGCTTGGGCGATGACCTTACCCTCCTCTTGATCTGCCGTCAGATACTCGATCTTGTCAGTCACGCGACCGTCTTTGGCAACCCGGTATGGGGTTTCAATGAAACCGAATTCGTTAACCCGGGCGTAAGTAGACAGCGAATTGATCAGGCCGATGTTCGGACCTTCGGGGGTTTCAATAGGGCAGATGCGGCCATAGTGCGACGGATGAACGTCGCGGACTTCGAACCCTGCTCGCTCGCGGTTGAGACCACCCGGCCCGAGCGCGGATAGGCGGCGCTTATGCGTAACTTCGGCTAGCGGGTTAATCTGGTCCATGAACTGCGACAGCTGGCTCCGCGCGAAGAAGTCGCGAATAACGGTCGTCAAGGCCTTAGGGTTGATAAGCTTCTGCGGGGTGATCGAGTCGACGCTCTGGTCATACATGGTCATACGCTCACGAACGAGGCGCTCGGTGCGGCTTAGACCAACTCGGCACTGGTTGGCGAGGAGTTCTCCCACCGTGCGGACGCGGCGGGAACCAAGGTGATCAATATCATCCACGACGCCAATGCCGCGCTTGAGGCGGACAAGATACTTGGTGGCAGCAACGATATCGGCACTCTCCAATATGCGCTGTTCAAGCTCAGCCTTCAGACCGAGCTTCTGGTTGACCTTATAGCGACCGACGCGACCGAGATCGTAGCGCTTCGGATCAAAGAAAAGGCGCTTGAGCAGGGCCTTAGCATTCGCCGTGGTCGGCGGTTCGCCCGGCCGCAAGCGCTTGTAGATTTCCTTAAGGGCTTCCTCCTCGTTGCGCGTCGGATCTTTCTTCAAAGCGCGAATTAGCGCGCCCTCGTCTATAGAGGTATCGATGACACGGAGTACGGATATATCGTGTTTCTCGAAAGTACGGACAATTGCCTTGGTGAGAGGCTCAAATGCGCGGGCAAGCACGACGCCCTTCTGGGCGTCGATAGCGTCTTCGACGAGCACGAGGGTCGACACATTCTCCATGTCGAGAGCCTTAGAGACCTTGAGGTCCTTGATCTCGTAAAAGAGATTCAACAGATCAATATCAGAGCTATAACCTATAGCCCGGAGTAACGTCGTAATGAGGAACTTGCGGCGCCGGCGCCGGCGGTCGAGGTAAACGTAAAGCAGGTCGTTATTATCAAACTGGACCTCAAGCCATGTCCCGCGGTCAGGAATGATGCGGAAAGAGTGAAGCGGCTTACCGTTGGGATGCGGCGTGACCTCGAAGGCGATGCCTGGAGAGCGGTGCAACTGCGAAACAACAACGCGTTCTGCACCGTTGATGATAAACGAGCCACGCTCGGTCACCATCGGGATTTCACCCATATAAATATCTTCGTCCTTGATGAAGTCTTCCTCGCGTAGACGCAATTTCACGTACAAAGGAACCGAATACGTGATGCCCTCCCGAAGGCACTCGAGTTCGGTATTCTTCGGATCGCCGAGCGCGTAGGAAACGTACTCCAGCGTCAAGCGCTCGTCGTACGATAAGATAGGAAACACCTCACGGAAGACCGCTTCGAGCCCTTGGGGCTTGCGCTGCTTTTCGGGTATTCCCTTTTGCAGAAAGTCGAGATACGACGTGATTTGAATCTCAATGAGATTCGGCGGCTGGATCACTTCGCGGAGTTTGCCGAAGTTGACGCGTTCGGTGTGAGTACGGTCGGCCATGAGAATTTCCCGGTAGAGATTAAGAGACAGAAAAGGACGCGGCAATGACCTCAATGCACGCGCCGGTGGCTAGAGCCACGGAGCGGACGAACGAAAAGAGAAAAGGGAAAGGACAGGCCATGCAGCAGCACGGCCTGTCCCGACTGAAACGGAAGTGGTACGAATGAAAGCGCCAAGCGGCGTTCGTATTACTTGAGCTCGACCTTGGCGCCGGCCGCCTCGAGCTTCTTCTTGATGTCTTCTGCTTCGGCCTTCGGAGCGTTCTCCTTGACCGGCTTCGGAGCACCCTCGACGAGGTCCTTGGCTTCTTTGAGGCCCAAGCCGGTGATGGCACGGACTTCCTTGATGACGCCAATTTTGTTCGCGCCAGCCTCCTTCAGGATGACCGTGAACTCGGTCTGTGCCTCGGCAGCCGGAGCTGCGGCGGCACCCGCAGGGGCGGCCACTACGGCAGCGGCAGCGGACACGCCCCACTTGCCTTCGAGGTCTTTGACTAGGGAGGCGAGTTCGATAACCGATTGGCCGGAAAGCCACTCGATGACTTGATCTTTAGTAACGTTGCTCATGTTGGTGACTTCTGGAGCCGGTTAGCGGTTTCGAAAAATGAAACGCGTTTAAGGGACGTATCCCCTAGCCGGAGCCGTTGGTGTTGGTGCTTTGCGAGGCGCGCAGATATACGGGTCGCGCAAGCAAAAAGGATTAAAATGGAGGGAGGGTTAGGCGGCCGGAGCAGAGGGCTGCTCCTTTTTGACCTTGGCATCGAGGACACGCACGAATGCTGCCGCGTTGCTGGTGAGTAGACTGAGAAACTGCGAGCGCAGCGCATCGAAGGGTGGCAGGTCGGCGATTTTGGAAAGATCGGCAGCCGTAATCACCTTCTTGTCAATGACGCCAAGTTTAATCTCGAGCTTCTGCTTCTCGTCGAAGAACTTCTTGAGGACTTTAGCCACTCCGGCCGAGTTTTTACCGCCCACGATTACCGCCGTCGGGCCAGTAAGAACGGAATCAAACTCAGGCAGACCGAGCGCCTTCGCGGCGACTCTGAGCGAGCTGTTTTTGACGACGTGAAACTCAGCTTTTTCTACAGCAAGCCGCTTGCGCAACTCGGCCGTGTCCGCAACAGTCACCTTGGTGAAATTAGCCAAGATAACGTAATCGGACTTTTTGAGGTGCGTATCGACCTCCGAAATCAGGTATTGTTTTTCTGCTCTCATGGTCGGGCTCCTCAGTATTTGCTGAACTCGGTGGACGCGATCTTTACGCTCGGGCTCATGCTCGAGGAAATCGTTACAGACTTGATGAACTGGCTGCCCTTGAAGGTGCTGGGTTTGGCCTTACCAACCGCTTCCAGCACCGTCGCGGCATTTTCCAGGATCTGCGCGGGGCTAAAGGAACGCTTGCCGACACCGACGCCGATGTTCGCTGTTTTGTCCATTTTGAACTCAACGCGACCTGCCTTTACTGCCTTGATACCGGCGGCAATATCATCGGTGACAGTACCGGCCTTAGGGTTAGGCATTAGGCCCTTTGGACCGAGAACTCGAGCAAGCGTACGAACCAGCTTCATGGCCTCGGTCGTCGCGATAGCGACATCAAACTCGAGCCAGCCTTCGTTGATCTTCTGCATTAAGTCCTGAAGGCCGGCGACATCGGCACCAGCCGCGAGAGCCTTCTGCGGATCGTCAGTAAAAACGATAACGCGAACCTTCTTACCCGAACCATTCGGAAGGGGCGTGGTACCGCGGACGTTTTGTTCGCCAGACGTGGCGTCTACGCCGAGGCGGAAAGAAAGCTCGACTGTCTCGTCGAACTTAGCCTTCGGAAACTTACCGAGTATTTCGACCGCGTCTTTTAGCGGGTAATCCTTGGTGAGATCAGCGACCTTGATGGCGCTGTTATAACGCTTACTGTGTTTTCTTGCCATTGTGACTCCTTGCGGTTCTTGCGTCCGGAAGGACTCCCGCTGAGTGGTGGTTGGACGGAATGCTGGAATCGATATAAATGCTCCGAAGGGGTGTCACCACCCCCGGTCGCCTAGATATCGATGTCCGCAAAAAATACTAGTCGATAACTTCGATGCCCATGTTGCGGGCGGTGCCAGCGATGACCTTAATGCCGGCTTCAGGAGTCGTGGCGTTGAGATCGGCCTTCTTGAGGTTGTAGATCTCGAGCAGCTGCTTCTTCGTAACCTTTCCAACTTTGTCTTGGTTAGGCTTCGCCGACCCGCTTGCGATATTTGCCGCCTTCTTCAGAAGGACTGACGCTGGCGGAGACTTGAGAATGAACGTGAAGCTCTTGTCCGAGAACACCGTGATAACTACCGGCAAAATCATGCCGTTCTGGTCTTTGGTGCGCGCGTTGAACTCCTTACAAAACGCCATGATGTTGACGCCTTGCGCGCCGAGGGCGGGGCCAACCGGGGGCGCAGGATTCGCGGCGCCGGCGGGTAATTGGAGGCGGATATAACCTTGGATCTTCTTAGCCATGGGAACGGAGGTGGCGGGTGTTTATCTTGTCGTTAATGGAATGTCGGCTGTGACACAGAGGCAACGTCTCACTCGGTGAGACGTTGCACCTGCCAGTATTCGAGCTCGACCGGCGTAAAGCGGCCGAAAATGGAAACGGAAACCTTCAGCTTGCCGCGATCGGGGTCAATCTCGTCGATGCGACCAGTCAACGAGGCAAAGGCTCCGTCGGTAATTTTGACTTCTTCTCCTACGGAGTACTGGACCTTGGGAACCTCTTTCCCGCTAGCAGCCTCGATCCGGGCGTAAATTTCGTCAATCTCAGTCTGGCGAAGGGCTGCCGGACGATCACCACCCACAAAGCCAATCACGCCTGTTGTCTCCTTGACGAAGTACCAAGGTTTGTTGATCAGTTTGCCGTCATCGCCGAACAGTTTCGCCTGGATGAAAACATACCCCGGATACAACTTGCGCACCTTGGTGCTCTTCTTGCCGCCCTTGACCTCTGAAACAACCTCGGTCGGAAGTAGAACTTCAAAAATGTGGTCGTCGAGCTCCTCGGCCTTTTTAAACCTCTCGATGTAGGTCTTCACCTTGTTTTCTTGACCAGAGAGCGTGTGAAGGGCGAACCACTGGGCGCCGGAGGGCGCGGTTGTTGAGGCGGACATGGTGCGGGTTCTGCGCTGGGGCGTTAACTGACCCAGGACGTGAAGAGGTCAACGACCTGGTATAGAGAAAAGTCGCTGATGCTCGTGAATAAACCGAGAATGATCGCTGCGACTACCACCACAATGGTAGAGTCGCGCAGCTCGGTCTTGGTAGGCCAGGTTGCTTTTTGAAGCTCGCCGACCATTTCGCCGAGGAAGATACGTGTGCTGCGGAACGGATTTTTCATTCTGGGAAATAGCTGGCAGGCGCGGAGGGAATCGAACCCCCAACCAACGGTTTTGGAGACCGCTACTCTACCAATTGAGCTACGCGCCTGTTTTTGGTCCTTTAGACGACACAGCCGAGGCCCCGTTTCGAGGCCTCGGCGCGTCGTCCTTAAACAATTAGCGAAGCGCTTATTCGATGATGTCCGTGATACGACCGGCACCAATGGTGCGGCCGCCTTCGCGTATGGCAAACTTCTGGGTCTTTTCCATCGCGATCGGAACAATCAGATCGATTTCAACGGCGATGTTGTCGCCCGGCATGATCATCTCAACACCCTTCGGGAGATTCACGATTCCAGTCACATCGGTCGTACGGAAGTAGAACTGCGGACGGTATCCGTTGAAAAACGGCGTATGACGACCACCCTCATCCTTGGATAGAACGTAGATTTCCGCGTTGGCTTTCTTGTGTGGCTTAATCGACTTCGGAGCCGCCAGCACTTGGCCACGCTCAATACCCTCTTTTTCGATACCACGAAGGAGAATTCCAACATTGTCCCCGGCTTGACCACTATCAAGCAGCTTACGGAACATTTCGATACCAGTGACAACCGAGGTAACCGTATCGCGAAGACCAACGATCTCGATCGACTCGTTAACCTTGACCACGCCGCGCTCGATGCGCCCAGTGGCGACGGTGCCGCGGCCAGTGATCGAGAACACGTCCTCGACGGACATCAGGAAAGGCTTGTCCATCTCGCGGAGGGGCTCCGGGATGTCGGTGTCAATCGCGTTCATGAGATCCGCGATAGCCTTCTCGCCTTCAGGAGTACCCTCAATTGCGGCGGTAGCGGAACCGCGGATGATTGTAGCGGTGTCACCCGGGAACTGGTATTTGGAGAGAAGTTCGCGGATTTCCATCTCGACCAAGTCGAGAAGTTCCTTGTCGTCGATGAGGTCGACCTTGTTGAGGAAAACGACAATCTTCGGCACGCCAACTTGGCGGGCGAGGAGGATATGCTCCCGGGTTTGAGGCATCGGGCCGTCGGCCGCGGATACCACCAAAATTGCGCCGTCCATCTGTGCAGCGCCCGTGATCATGTTCTTGACGAAGTCGGCGTGACCGGGGCAGTCGACGTGCGCGTAGTGGCGCTTATCGGACTCGTATTCAACGTGGGCGACTGAAATCGTGACGATTTTCGAAGCGTCACGGACCGTACCGCCCTTGGCGATATCGGCGTACGTCTTCACCTCAGCGAGGCCCTTGCGGGCTTGGCACGCGAGGATCGAGGTCGTGAGCGTGGTTTTGCCGTGGTCAACGTGGCCGATGGTGCCAACGTTCACGTGCGGTTTCTTGCGTTCGAATGTACCTTTAGCCATGTGAGACGGGTGTTTGGGTGATGATGAAATGCGACCTCTGGTTTAACGTCGTAGAAGCCTATACCGACGAGTTTCCTGACCCTGGAGCCCAGAAACGGATTCGAACCGTCGACCTCCCCCTTACCAAGGGGGTGCTCTACCAACTGAGCTATCTGGGCAGAGGAAAATTTGTGCCAAAAAACGAAAAGAGCCGAGGAAAGTGCGACCCGTATTTGGCACCGTCAACAGCAAATTCGGCGGAATTAAAAAAATCTACGGTGCCACAGTGACACGATAGAATCCCGGCGGGAGTCGACCGCCCAGCTGGTAATTGCGGGTCAGGTAGTTGCCAAGGAAAGCGTCAACTTCCGCTAAGCGGGATCCCTCGGTAACGATTAACGGAATCGCTAATCCAGATGCATCAACCACAGCCAAATACTCAACAGGAGACCAAACTTTGTCGCCCGGAGGCCGCCCGATTCCCAAAAGCGCCTCCGCCAGCACTACTCTTCCTGTGCCAGCAGCTACGACTTCCAGAAATCCGCCCCTTGATTTGAAGGTTCCTTCTTCAATTTGCTGCCGGCCGAAACCGGCGAGCGATCCACCTAAAATTTGAGGGGCAAAAACGTCGACCGGCTCGGCGGCACCCGCAGGCTTACCACTCAGCGTTGCAGCAGGCGGTAGCCCCTTGGATAGCGTCAACTCCGCATCGGAGAAACGGTACTTCGGGTTCTCTTCATCGAGTAAAGTTCGGCCGGGTTCGCGGCGCGGCTGGGGCAGTGAAGCATTGCGCTCAGTGGGAAGAAATAGCGGCGTCAAGTCGCGTAGTTCGGTTTCCTCCTGTAAAATCGGATCCACCCGACTGGGTCGCGCGATTTGCACGGGAGCTTGGGTCCGCCCTGCCCCAGAGGACGGCGGCGTGCTAGGAACCCGAAAAAGACCAAGAATCCCGGTTAGCAATAAACTCCCCGAAAAGGCCGCAAAGGCCCACCGCCGCTTTTCACCCAAGGTAATTTTCACACTCAGGGACCCTTGGGACGAGCGGTCAAATCAGCCTCGCTGGCCGCCCACAAGACTTCATATCCCGCCGCGGTGGCCGCACTGGCAATTTCCGCCAGCACCGACATCGGAACTCCCGAGCTGCCGCGAACCAGTAAGAGCGGTGACCGCACCCCCTTCGCATTTTGCCCGAGCCACTCATTCAAGTCTGCCAGTTTACGTAAGCCATCGCTGGTAAAGATTTGCCCGGAATTGACCACGCTAACAACGTGCGTCGGCGCGCGTGCGGCGGCAGAGGCACCTACCACCGCAGGGAGGCGGAAGTCGACCCCCAACCCAGGAGCAAGGACGAACCGAGAACCAAAAAGACCAAAGAAAAGAACCAGCAACCCGGAGTTCACAAAGAAGAGCCAATCGAAGTTGCGCGGCTCCGGTCGTAATTTCGAAGCGAGATCTAGTGGGCGGGTGATCATGAGGACCGCCCGTCGCTCGGGTTGCGGTACTCCGTAAGCAAGTACTTCATGATCTCGTTGCCGGACCATTCGATATCGCGGACTATGGCGCGAACCCGTGAGCTGAGGAAGTGGTGCGCCAGGTGGGCCGGGATCGCAAGCATCAGACTTCCCGCGACGGCGAGCAGCGCCTGCCACATCCCGGCAGAGAGTGCTCCGGCCATCGCATAGTTGCCCCCTTGCTCAAACGCGACAAACGTACTAATCATCCCTAGGATGGTTCCGAGCAGTCCGACCAAAGGCGCAACCTGGGCAATCGCAGCAAGCGCACCGAGGCGGCGCTCCAACGCGGGTAGCTCAACAATCGCCGCTTCGCGCACATGAAATTGCATTTCGTCCGCAGGCGAACCGGCGCGCAACAAAGCCGATTTCACCACCGCCGCGACGGGCCCTGGCGTTTCTTCGCATACCGTCAGAGCCTCGACGAGGCGCCGTTTCGCGAGGATGTTTTTTATACCGTCGACAAACATTTTCGCCCGGATCTGGCCACGGTGCAAAAAGAGCACGCGCTCCAAAAAGATAACGAGGCCGACCAGCGCCAAGGCGACGAGCAACCAGAGCATCGGGCCGCCCCGAGAAAAAAGCGAAAAATCAAATCCAGCCATGGAGGGGAAAGTCTGGTTGCCTTCCGGGTCGGCGCCAACCTGAATCAGCGGTTATCACGGTGCCGCCTTTAGCGCCACGACGCCCAACTGCTGGAGCCGCGCGCGGGCAACTCCAGCGCCAAAGGGAAGTTGTTTGCGCAAGATGATCTGGAAGGCCTCCTTGGCCTCGTCATACCGGCCCCTCTTCTCCTGCAACTCCCCGAGGTCAAGAAGCGTCCGCGCCAGCCAATAGGGTCGCTTGGCGTTCTGCTCCAGCGGATGCGTCTCATCGATGAGAAAAGGCGTGATCACATCACGCCACCAAACCTTGGCCGCCTCTTCAGTCTTACCGCGACGGGCGAGCAGCGCACCCAGATTGTAACCGGCCTCGACCCGAACGTCGAGCGGCGCATCGACTCGGTCGCGCAGTTGCTCAAATATCAACTGCGCCCGGTCCGCCGCCGAGGGATCGGTTGACGACTGGGCATTGTGACACTCGGCCAGGGCCAATTGGGCGAGCACAACGTCCGGACGTTTCGGATACCGGTTAACGAGGTCTTCGTAGGCTCGCTGGGCCGCGGGGAAGTCATTGAGCTTACGGAAAATATCCCCCTGCCGAAACCGCGCGGCAAACAGCAGCGCCTGCTCCGGCGCGCCCACCGGAGCGGCCCCCAGCTGGCGGACGAGTTCCTCGATACGCTTGTTGGCTTCTTGCAGATTTTCTTCACGCCCGAGCCGCTCCGACAGAAGGGCGAGCCGGAAGAGGGCCAACGGCACGTACTCACTGTCCTTGTAAGCTGGATTGTCGGTGAGGCGAACGAGCCGGTTGCGGGCCTCGTCAATCTTGTCCTGGGCCGCGTAATATTCCGCCTCGATCAGAAAAGAAGAGACCGCTGCTTCAGTCCGAGGGTAGTCCGAACGCAGGCGCTGAAGCGACTCGAGCCCGACAGGTTCCCGGCCAGCGGCAAACTCCGCCCGCGCCTTCAGCAGGACGACGTCCGATGCAATCTCAGCCCGAAGGCCAGCCTCAAGTGTCAAGGTTGTCGCCAAATAGCCCTCAGCCAATTTCACCGCCTGTTCCGCCTGACCGCTCTCGAAAGCCAGCTTGACCTGAAGCCATAGCATTCGGGCCCGAAGTTCAGGCCGGAGCGCAGCAACGCTTGGCGCGGATTCCGTCAGCAGAGTATTGATCCGACCGTACGCCTCTTGGGCACCCGCCTCCCCGCTTAACTGCAGGGCACGGGCCAGGCTCCATTCCGCCTGCCAGCGGCTCTCCAAATCGAAAGAGGGATCGCGCTCCAAGTCGTCCAACACCTTGGCCGCCTCGCCCGAGCCGGCCTTGATCTCCGCCAGCACCCGCTGGTACATGAGCTCCGTGACGCGGTTGGGCTCGAGTTCCGCTGGTCGGTCGCGCAGGACCGCAGCATAGGCGTCCGCGGCATTGCGAAAGTCGCCGGCCCGGTAGGAAGCTTCTGCCTCAAGCACGCCAAGCTCCAAACGAGCCCGCACCGAGTTACCACCCGCCGCCCCCAGCCGCACCGCTGGCACGAGGTCGGCCCGCGCCTTGCGCGCGTAGTCGGCGGCGAGGCGATACCGCCGCTGCTCCCAAGCGGATTGCGTCAGGACACCGAGGGCATGCACCCGCAACGGCGAAAGAGGAAACTGCTTGAGTAGCGCCATCGCATCTTCCTCCGCCCGGGCAAAATCCTTGTCCGCCAGGGCAAGCTGCGCCCGGTAATACCAAAGGCTCTCCAGAACCGGATGCGGAATCTTGGCCGCGATCAGCCGATCCAACTCAGCGCGGAATTGTCCACGCGCCGGCTCCTCGCGCGACGCCTCCGCGAGCATCTCCAACGCCTGCCGTTGCCGCTCCGGATCCTGACCGTTCTCAAGCAGTTGGTTCAGTGCATTGCGCCCCGCACCATTGCGCCCGCGATCACCCACCAAACCTAGCCGAAACCGCAATTCATCGCGTGCCACCCGCTCCTGCGCCGGAACGCCAATAAGCACCCGCTGCAGCACGGCGACCGACTCGGCCCGCTGGCCCGCGGCGGCCAGCATCATCGCGTAGGATCCCGTCGCACTGTAACCGAAAGCCTGCCCCGGAAACCGCTCGGCGTTGTCCTTCGCCTGCTTCAGGTCCGCGTCCGAGGGCCGCCCGAGCAAACGCAGGCGGACTTCTTCACCCGCAAGTTGAAAACGAGCGCGCGCCAGATCAGTCGACGATGCCAGCTCCGCCTTCCGATAGTTCTCATTAGCCCGCCTGACATCCCGCGGCGTCGCCGAATCGTAAAGCGCACCCGCGAGGAACCAGAACCAGGGCCGGTCCAGCTCGGGCAGATCTTCAACGCGGAGGGAGTCGTACTGCACCTGCGCGATATCACGACGACGGTTTTGCAATGCGGCCAGGCCGAGCCGCAAACGCCACGGCGCCCCCCGCGGCTCTTGAATCGATTCCAAAACCTGCTCGGCCTCCGCGGGACGATCCGAATCCAACAGCGCCGAGGCCAAGGCGAGTCCAACCACCGCGCGATCCGCGCCCGGCTCGTCGCGCAGGCTGCGGAGAATGTCCGCCGCGACCGACGGCATCCCGAGGTCCTGCGCCCGCTGCGCTGCGTTTAGTGACACCACCACCCCCGCACTGCCCCGAGTGGTAGAGTTCCGGAGCAGCGGCGCCGGCGGATTCAACGGCTCCTGCGCGTCCAGCGCGACCGCCACCAGCCCAAGCATCGCCCGGACGACGCCAGCGTGCAAAAGGAAGCGGTTGGGAGGAGAATTCACCGGAGGCGATCCTTGCGGGCTGAGCTGGAAACAATCAACCGCGTTATAACGAGTTCCGTCTCGCGCGACCGGTTGATCCCGCCACACTCGCCCCGCGTTTCAAGCACTCAACCCACCATTGCCATGACCATCGCCTTGATCGTGCTCGGAGCCCTGCTCCTCTTCGTCGTTGTCCTCGGCCTCTGGGTCGCCGGCATCTACAACTCGCTCGTTGCGCTGCGCAACCGCTTCAAGAATGCGTTCGCGCAAATCGACGTTCAGCTCAAGCGCCGCTACGACCTCATCCCCAACCTTGTTGAAGTCGCCAAGGGCTACATGAAGCACGAGAGCTCGACGCTCGAGGCCGTAATCAAGGCGCGTAACATCGCCTTGGCCGCCTCGCAGGGAGCCGCGGCAAATCCGGCGGACGCCGGCGCGATGAAGAACCTTATGTCCGCCGAGGCCGGACTGGGCGGCGCGCTCTCCCGCCTCATGGTGGTGTCGGAACAATATCCCGACCTGAAGGCCAACCAAAACATGCTGCAACTGACCGAAGAGCTCACCTCGACGGAAAACCGAATCTCGTTCGCCCGGCAGGCTTACAATGACGGCGTGATGGGTTACAACACCACGCGGGAAACGTTTCCGAATGTGATCTTCGCCGGGATGTTCGGCTTCCTGCCCGCCGAGCTTTTCAAGGTGGACGACCCCACGGAGCGCAACGCCCCCAAGGTCAGCTTCACCTGAGCCTTTTTGAATGAAAATTGAACTCCTCACCCTCTCCGATTTCGCCGCCGACTATGGTGGCAAACTAAGCGTCGTCGGCATCTTCGACACGATTTTCGCCCGTCAGATGCCGGCCGTCCACCCGCACTGCTGCCTAACCGTCAAGTTGCGCTTCGACAAATCCGAGGTCGGCCAGAAGCGGGTGCGGCTCTCCATCGCCGACGATGACGGCAAGCTCGTCTTCCCCGCCATGGAGGTCCCGGTCAACGTCGTCATGCCGCCGGATGCGCAGAGCAACACCATCCAAGTCGTGGCCAACATCGCCTCGATGAAAATCGAATCGTACGGTGAATATTCCATCGATCTCGCGCTGGATGGCGACCACCACGGCACCACCCCGCTGTTCGTGCGCCAGGCAAAATAAGCCTAGCCCCGCCGGCCGGTCGCCCCGGCCGGCCGCAAATTGTCATGGATTTCTTCGAGGCCCAGGCTCGCGCGAAACGGCGCACCTCCCGGCTCATCGCCCTCTTCGGTCTTGCGGTCGCCGGCACGATCGCCGCGGCCTACTTCTCGGCCGTCCTCATCCTGCATTTCGCCGGCGCGAATCCAGAAAAAACCAACCGCCAACGGGACCACTCCCCGCGATTTCAGCAGCTGGAGCTCTGGCAGCCGCACATCCTCGGAATCGTCGGCAGCGGCACGCTACTGGTCGTCACCGCCGCCTCCTTATATAAATGGCTCGAATACTCCGCCGGCGGCTCCGCCGTGGCCGAGAGCGTCGGCGGTCGCCGCGTCGAACCGAACACCACCAATCTGCATGAGCGCCGGCTCCTGAACGTAGTCGAGGAAATGGCCATCGCATCAGGCACCACGGTCCCGGCCGTGTATGTCCTGGACGACGAACCGGCGATCAACGCATTCGCCGCCGGCTTGACGACCAGCGACGCCGTCGTCGCCGTAACACGGGGCACGCTGGAAAAACTCAGCCGTGACGAACTACAGGGCGTAGTCGGCCACGAATTCAGCCATATACTCAACGGCGACATGCGCCTCAACCTGAGGATCGCCGCCACGATTTTCGGGATTCTGGTGATCGGCCTCGCCGGCCGCGGAATTCTCTGGAGCCTGCGCTACACGCGCATCCGCTCGAGGGAGAAAAATAGCGGCGGAATCATCGTCGCCATCATCGCGGCCGGTGTCGCGATGCTGATCATCGGCTACGTCGGTTATTTCTTCGGCCGCCTAATCCAGGCCGCGGTGTCCCGCCAGCGGGAGTTCCTGGCCGACGCCTCCGCCGTGCAGTTCACCCGCAATCCCCCGGGACTGACGGGCGCCCTGAAAAAAATCGGCGGCTACGCCCTCGGCTCAAACTTGCAGACCTCGAAGAGTGCCGCGATCGGACACTTCTTCTTCGCGCAGAGCTTTCGCTCCAGCTTCGCGGGACTGCTCGCCACCCATCCGCCGCTCGACGAACGAATCCGCGCGATCGATCCCGCCTTCGACGGCCAGAGCTTCCATCCCCCGGAGGTCGTCGACGTGGCGGCGGAGTCTTTTGTCAGTGCGGGTCTAGCTCCCGCCTCCCTCCGCCCGGGCGGACGGCTCGCTCCCGCCGCCGCCGGGGTCGCCCTCCAGTCCATCGGATCCCTTACCCCGGAACACCTCGCCAACGCCCAGCAAATCCTCGCCGATACACCCGACCGGCTTCGGCGCGCGGCGCAAACGGCGGACGAAGCCCGGCTACTGGTATTCGGCCTGCTGCTGCACGAGGAGCGGGCCGTCCGCGTCAAACAACGGGCGGTTATTTCCGATAAGAGCGGGCCCGCCGCGCTGACCACTCTGGACGATCTGGAGCCTTTCCTACGGCAGTTGCAACCGGGGCAAAAACTGCCGCTGCTGCAAATCGCCCTCCCCGCGCTGCGGTATACTCCGCCCGCCGCCCTAGCGGTTTTTTTCGAGACGCTCGACGAACTCGTGCACGCCGACGGGCAGGTATCCGCCTTTGAGTATGCCCTACAAAAGCTCCTGAGTCGCACCCTCAAGTTGGGACAAAACCCGGGCCGGCGCGTGGAGCAATATCAGTCATTCCATGCACTCACCGACGAACTCTCCATTGTGCTGTCCACCCTGGCCCGAGCCTCGACCACCGACGCCAACACCGCGGAAAGCGCGTTCGCAGCAGGAGCGGCGCAGCTAAAATTTGTGGAGTCCGCGCTGCGCTTCCTGCCGGAAACCGCAACCGGACTCGCCGCCCTGGACGCCGCGGTCGACAAGCTTGCCGCGGCAAGCCTGCCCATCAAGCAGCGTACCTTGGCCGCGGCCGCGGCCATCGTCGTCGCGGACGGCCAACTCTCGGTGACCGAGGGCGAGTTATTACGCGCGATCGCCGCCACCCTCGACTGCCCAATGCCACCGCTCGCAAACCCAGTGTAGTGACGGCCGCGTTACGCCGGTTGGCGCTCCGAGCTGGGCTGAGGAATCAGTAAAACCACGCAGGGCCGTTCACGAACTCAGCAAAGGCGTTGCCTACCAACGGCCAAGCCGTTTGCTTTCGCCGCCCTAGCTTCAAGTCCCCTGAAACCCACCGGCGCCCCAAGCGTCTACGGGCCACGGCAATCCCCGGCCTGACCCAAAACCAACCCACCGTCCCATGTCCTCCACCCACGAGTCCACGGAGCATACCCACGGCCACGCGCATCCCTGCCGTGGCATTTCGACCAATCTCGAGGATTACTTCCTGACGCGGCGACAGTTCCTCAACCGCATGGGTATGGGCATGGGCGCCCTCTCCCTCGCCAATCTGATCGACCCGAACCACCTCATGGCGGCCGCGCCCTCCGGCAAGCTCGCGGCCGGTCCTCTTGCCCCCCGCCCTTCCCACTTTCCCGGTAAAGCCAAGGCGGTTATCCATATCTTCGCCCAGGGTGCGCCGTCGCATCTGGATACTTGGGATCCGAAGCCGATGCTCACCAAAATGGACGGCAAGTCCATCGGGCCCGAAGGCATCGCGCTCGGTTCGCCCTTCACCTTTTCCAAATACGGCCAGAGCGGCCTGGAGGTCAGTAGCGCATTCGCCAAAACCGCAGCCTACGCCGACGACCTCGCGGTCATCCGCTCCATGTGGACCGACATTCCGGCCCACGAAGTTGCGACGGTGTTCATGAACACGGGCTCGCTGCGCATCGCGAAGCCGAGTCTCGGCTCGTGGCTGGTTTACGGACTCGGCACCGAGAACCAGAATCTCCCCGGCTTCATCGCTCTCCGCGGGAGCGGCCTGCCGCCCGGCGGCGCCAGCAACTACCAATCGGCATTCCTGCCGGGCGTTTATCAAGGCGCCAGCATCAACACCCAGGCCCCGTCGGTGGCGCAGATGATCCAGAACATCCGGAACACCTACGTCGCGAAAAGCGAACAGCGGCGGCAGCTGGATTTCGTCCACCAACTGAACGAAATCCACGCAAAGAACCTGCAACGTGACGCCGCGCTTGAGACGCGCCTTGAGAGCTACGAGATCGCGTTCCGCATGCAGGCGGAGGCGCTCGACGCCTTCGACCTCAACAAGGAGTCGGCCGAGACGCGCGCCGCCTACGGCACCGGCGAGCAGGGCAAACAACTCCTGATTGCCCGCCGCCTCGTCGAGCGCGGCGTGCGCATGGTACAGGTCTGGCACAACGGCTGGGACCACCACCAGCAGCTCCGGACCCGCCTAAGCAAGAAGGCCGAGGAAATCGATCAACCGCTCGCCGCTCTCATCGGCGACCTCAAGCAACGCGGTCTGCTCGATTCGACGCTCGTGATCTGGGGCGGTGAGTTCGGGCGCAAATCCACCCGTGACCGCAACGGTTACGAGGACCCGGGCCGAGACCACAACGCCAAGGCGTTTTCCACCGTGCTCGCTGGCGGCGGCATCAAGGGTGGCACGGTCCACGGCGCCACCGATGAGTTCGGCACGGCCGCCGTGGCGGGCAAGGTGCATCCGCATGACCTGCATGCCACCATTTTGCACTGTATGGGCATGGACCACACCAAGCTCACCTACCGCTTCAACGGCCGCGACTTCCGCCTGACCGATGTCGCCGGTAACGTGGTGAAGCCGATCCTGACCTGACCCATGAAAGCCGCCGTCCGTCCGCTCCTCGCCGGAGGTTTGCTCGTTGTCTCCCTCGCCCTGGTCCCCAACAGCCGAGCCGCGGCCCCGACCACGAAGCCGATCGCGTCGGGTGACCTCCAATTTTTCGAAACCAAGATCCGCCCGCTGCTGGCCGACAAATGTTACAAGTGCCACAGTCAGCAGTCCGACAAGGTGCGCGGCGGACTCCTGCTCGACACCCGCGAGGCAACCGTGGCCGGCGGCAACACCGGACCGGCGGTCGTCCCGGGCAAGCCAGATGAGTCGCTCCTGATCCAGGCCGTCCGCTACAAGGACGAGGACCTGCAGATGCCCCCGAAAGGGGAGAAGCTCTCCGATCAGGAAATCGCCGACCTGACCGAGTGGGTGCGCCGCGGCGCGCCCGACCCGCGGGCCGCAGTCGTGGCCGGCGGCGCAAAGTCCTACGGCGGCGTCGGCAAAAATCATTGGGCCTTCAAGCCGGTGCAAAAGCCGCAGGTACCCTCCGTGCAGAATACCAACTGGGGCAAGAATCCCGTCGACGCCTTCGTTTTGGCCAAGCTCGAGGGCGCCGGTATGACGCCGAACTCACCCGCGGAGAAGGCGGTGCTCATCCGTCGAATCTATTTCGACCTCATCGGACTGCCGCCACGCCCCAACGAAGTGCAGGACTTCGTGAAGGACACGTCGCCCGATGCCTACACCAAGATTGTTGATCGCCTCCTGAACACCCCGCAATACGGAGAACACTGGGCGCGCTATTGGCTCGATGTGGTACGTTACTCAGACACGAAGGGCGACGCGAAGGGACAGGAGGATAACCGGTTTCCGCACGCTTGGACCTACCGCGACTGGGTCATCGACGCGCTGAACGCCGACCTGCCGTACGATAAATTCATCCTAGCGCAACTCGCCGGCGACGCGTTGCAAAGAGCGCGCGAGCGCAACACGAAGGACAAAAACGACACCTCGGTCGGCAACCGCTGGCCGCTCGCCGCCATGGGCTTCCTGACTCTCGGCAACCAGTTCAACGGCCGTCGCGACGACATCATCGGGGACCAAATCGACGTCACCACCAAAGCGTTCCTCGGTTTGACCGTGACCTGCGCCCGCTGCCACGACCACAAGTTCGACCCGATCACCATGAAGGACTATTACAGCCTCTTCGGCGTGTTCGCGAACTGCGACAAGCCGGCGAGCCTGCCCACGCTGCAGGCGAAGGTCCCGCAAACCGCCGACTATTTCGACTACCTCGAAAAGTCCGCGGCGCTGGACAAACGCGAGGCGGAGTTGAAGGCCCAGCGCGAAGAATTTCAGCGCGCCGTCCGCTCAGCCAAAGGCAAAAATTCCACCGCCAAGATCGACCCGAAGACCCGGCAGCAACTGCAGCGCTCCGAACGCGAACTGCAACGCGACATCGCCAACCTCGAGGCCCAGCATCCCGGCGCTCCGGCGCGCGCCAACGTCGTCACCGACGTGCCGCGCCCCCGCGATTACCCGGTGCTGCTCCGCGGCGAAGCCACCAACAAAGGTGAAATCGCACCGCGCCGTTTCATCGAAGTCATCTCACCCGACCCCAAAAAACGCCCCGTCTGGAACGAGGGCTCAGGACGCGTCCAGCTCGCGCAGGCCATCGCCGACCCGAAGAATCCCCTCACGGCCCGCGTACTCGTCAACCGCATCTGGCAGCAACACTGGGGCTCCGGCTTCGTCGATACGCCCGACGACCTCGGCAACATGTCCTCCGCGCCGACCCACCCGGAACTCCTCGACTGGCTCGCGGCCACCTTTGTCGAAAGCAACTGGTCGATCAAATCCCTCCACCGGCTGATCGTGCTCAGCGCGGCCTACCAGCAGAGCTCGCTCAACAATCCGAAGTACGCCGAGACGGATCCGAACAACAAATTCCTCTGGCGCTACAACCTTCGGCGGATGGACTTCGAGGAGCTTCACGACTCGCTGCTCGCGATCACCGGCGAACTCGACCGCACCTACGGCGGTCGGCCGGTTGCGATCAGCAGTGAAGGTTTTGCCAAACGTCGCGCGATCTACACCCTCATCGACCGCACCAATCCGCCGGAGCTGCTCACGCAGTTCGACTTTCCCAGCCCCGACGTCGCCACAGGCCGACGCTACGAGACCCTCGTGCCGCAACAGGCGCTGTTTCTCATGAACAGCCCGATGGTCATCGAAACAGCCCGCAAGCTCGTCGACCGGCCGGCTTTCAAGGAAGTCGAAACCGATGAGAAACGCGTCGTTCTCCTTTACCTCGCCATCTTTCAACGCTGGCCCACGAACCAGGAAGTCGCCCTCGGGCTCAAGTACGTGAAGTCCAATCCGACCGGCACCGACGTCGTACTCACCTCCGAACTGCCGGCAGCCAAACTCAATGCGAAGGAAGCCCGCATCGCCGCGAAGAAGGCCCAGAGCGCAAAGCAGCAGGGCCGGTTCAACCAACAGGTCGGCGGCGTCTACGACAACCTGACTCCACTCGATACCTGGGCCAAGTTCGCGCACGCGCTGTTCCAGTCGAACGAAGCGACGTTCTATAACTAGGTTTTGGCTAGGAAATCGGGAGCGCGCGCCGCAGGCTCGCGGGCGTGACTCCCGCAGAAAAAATCCGGCACCTTGTCGACGATCTCGCGATCATCGACGATCCGCAGGAACGCCTCGCCCACGTCGTAGCCCGCGCAAAACGCCTCGCACCTTTGCCGGCCGAAGCTCGCACCGACGCCAACCGCGTGCGCGGCTGCGTCTCGGTGGTCTGGCTCGCCGGGGAGAT
>CAIJFT010000429.1 GCA_903820035.1 uncultured Opitutia bacterium | reverse complement strand
GATCAAGGCCGCCTTGGAGTCGATGGTGCGCTTCCTGGCGAAGTCCTTCAGCGCCGATACAGCGGTGCGTTTTAATGCGGTCGGAGCAGGTCCGCTCAAAACCAGCGCCTCGGCGGGAATTCCCGGCTACATTGAGAGTTATCTTTATGCCGAGAAGCTGACGTTCCGGAAAAAGAACCTCGCGACGCAAGAGGTCGCCGACGTCGTCGCCTTTCTGCTGAGCGAGCGCAGCAGCGGGATTAACGGCGCCACGCTCGTGGTCGATGCAGGGCTTGGATCGAATTACTTTGATAGTGAAATTGTACGACTCGCCATGCGGGCAGGACCATGAGCGCCGGCATGAAATTCGAAAACGTTTGTATCGAGGCGCTCGCGCTCGCACTGCCGGAGGAAGTCTGGACATCGGCCGACATCGAACAGCGCCTCGCACCGTTGTACGACCGTCTTAAGTTGCCGGCCGGCCGGCTGGAACTAATGACCGGTATACGCGAGCGCCGGATGTGGCCGGCGGGCACTCGGCCGTCCGATGCCAGTGCGGCGGCAGGCCGGGCCGTGCTCGGGAAGTCCGCTCTTCCCTCGGACCAGATCGAGCTTTTTATCCATGCGGCGGTAAGTCGCGATATGCTGGAGCCGGCAACGGCGTCGTTCGCGCACCATAAGATCGGGCTTCCAGCGACCGCGCAGATTTTCGACGTGTCGAACGCGTGCCTCGGGTTTCTGAACGCATTGACGATCGCCGGCGCAATGATCGAGGCAGGGCAGATCCGATGCGCGCTGGTGGTTTCGGGCGAGAATGGGCGGCCGCTTGTGGAGCAAACTTTGCGGACGCTCGTCGCCGGCGCGTTGACCCGCAACGAAATCAAACCGTATTTTGCGAACCTGACCATCGGATCGGGTGCAGTCGGAGCGATCGTTTGCCACCGTTCGCTGGTGCAAGGACACCCGCACCGACTGCTCGGTGGTGTCGCTCGAGCCGCCACCCAGCACAGCTCCCTTTGCCAAGGCGACACGCATGGCGCCGAGGCGCTGGCGATGCAAACCGACTCCGAGCAGTTGCTGCTCGCGGGCGTCGCGTTGGCGGGCACCACGTGGAGCGAGTTTACGCGCGGGCAGGGGAGCGAGTTCGACCGCTATATATGTCATCAAGTCGGCAGTGTGCACCGGCGGAAATTATACGAAGCCCTGAACCTTGATCTCGCGAAGGATTTCTCGACCTTTGAAATGCTTGGTAACACCGGCTCGGTGGCTCTACCGGCAACACTGGCAACGGCGGTGCAGGAAGGCGCGGTAAGGCCGGGGGACAGGGTCGCGTTACTGGGAATCGGCAGCGGTCTGAACAGCCTAATGCTCGCCCTCGAATGGTAGATACGCCGACCATTCCCAGCTGGCTTGCGCAGATTTACCCTTTCACGCCGCGCGGCTTCACCACCCCGACCGGGGCGCGGATGAGCTACCTCGACGAGGGGCCGCGCCGCGACGAGGCGGTGCTGATGCTCCATGGCAACCCGACGTGGTCTTTTTACTACCGGAATCTCGTGCAAGCGCTGGCGTTGACTGAGCGTTGCGTTGTGCCGGACCACATCGGCATGGGCCTTTCCGCCAAGCCGGCCGACTACGCGTACACCCTCCAGCGCCGCATCGACGATATCGCTGCGCTCGTCGCCTCGCTAGGACTAAGGCGCATCAGCCTGGTGATACATGATTGGGGCGGGGCGATCGGCTGCGGGTTGGCCGTGCGCCACCCTGAACTGGTGCGCCGTATCGTAATCCTTAACACCGCGGCGTTTGCCGCCGAATGGATCCCGGCCCGAATATCACTCTGTAAACTACCCGTTCTCGGCCCGCTGCTTGTGCGTGGGCTCAACGGATTTGCCTGGCCGGCGACGTGGATGGGCATGCATCGCCGCGGGCTGACGGCGGGAGAGAAGCGGGCGTATCTTTTTCCTTATGACTCGTGGGCCAACCGGCGCGCGGTGAGTGAGTTTGTCCGGGACATCCCGCTGCATCCGTCACACCCAAGCTGGCATACACTCGCCACGGTCGAGCGAGGTTTGGTGCAGCTACGACGAAAGCCGGCGATGATCCTCTGGGGCGGACGTGATTTTTGTTTCCATGACCGCTTTCTGGCGCGCTGGCGGGAACTGTGGCCCGAAGCCGAGGTGGAGCGTTTTGAGGATGTGGGTCACTACATCCTCGAAGACGCCCGCGACCAAGTTGTGCCGCGCATTACGCGGTTTCTGACGGCGCGATGACCGGCGGTAGGCGTCCGTACAGCGCGGCTAATTCCCGGAGGTAGGGTGCGGAATCGGCGTGTAGCGCCTGCAGATGCTCGGTGTGGTAGCGCCAAGTCCAGTTGCCTTGGCCTTGACCCGGGGTGTTGAAACGGCCTTCAGAACCGAGGTTGAGCAGGTCCTGAAGCGGAATCACCGCAAGGTTGGCGACCGATCCGAAGGCCGAGCGCAGGAAATCCCAGCCGATTTCACGACCACTGACGCGCAGGTAGCGGCGCGCGTGATCACGTGATTTTTCGTCGGTGGTCGCGTACCAGCCCAAGGTTGTGTCGTTGTCGTGTGTGCCAGGATACACCACGGTGTTGGCGCGCTGGTTGTGGGGCAGATAGGTATTGGCGGCATCGCCGCCGAAGGCAAATTGCAGGACAGCCATTCCCGGCAGACCGGTGGCCTCGCGGAGGGCAATCGTGGCAGGAGTTAACAGGCCCAGGTCTTCGGCGATCAGCCGAACATCGGGCAGCGCATTTTTGACCGCCCGGAAGAAGTCTATCCCCGGGCCCGGCTTCCATTCTCCGGTTCGGGCGGTGGCCGCTCCGGCCGGCACGGACCAATATGACTCAAAGCCGCGGAAGTGATCGATGCGGACGATGTCACAGAGTGCGAAATTGGCCCGCAAGCGGTCGATCCACCAAGCGTAATTTTCCGACGCGTGAGCCGGCCAGTCGTACAAAGGGTTTCCCCAAAGCTGTCCATCTGCCGAAAAATAGTCGGGCGGAACCCCGGCAACGGACGTCGGCCGCAGGGTAGTCCGGTCGAGTTGAAAAAGGTGCGGACTGGCCCAAACATCGGCGCTGTCCAACGCCGTAAAGATCGGGGTGTCTCCAATCGTTTGGATGCCGCGGGCCGCAGCGCGGGCGCGGACACGGGCCCACTGGCCGAAAAAGAGATATTGGAGGAAGGCGTAGGCTTCGGCGCGAAACGAGAGTTCCTTCCAGAGCGGGGATTTTTTCGCGGCAGGTAAGGACCGCACGGCGGGTGGCCATTCCCACCATGGTCGGCCGCCAAAGCTTTCCTTCAGTGCCGAAAACGCCGCATAGGGTTCCAGCCAGGAGGCGTTATCACGTTGGAAGACCGTAAAATCTCCGTAGGGTAATAACGCGGGATTTCGCCGCCACGCGGCATGGGCTGAAAAGAGGAGGGGGAATTTCCGCTGATAGAGCGCGCCGTAATCGACGTGGTCGTGACTCAGATCCCGAAGCGGCGCGAGGGCCGCTTCGGTCAAGAGGCCAGCCCGCACCAAGGAGGCTGGATCGATCAGGTATGGATTCCCGGCGAACGACGAAAAGCACTGGTAAGGCGAATCACCGTAGCCGGTTGGTCCGAGCGGGCACACTTGCCAGTAGGTGAATCCAGCATCCGCCAGAAAGTCGATGAGCGCGTCGGCGGCTTGATCAAGAGTGCCGATGCCGAAAGCGCCAGAAAACGAAGTCGGATGGACTAATACGCCCGCCGCGCGCTGGTTCAGCCAGTTGAAAAGGGGCGCAGGTGTCACAGCGTTGAAAGTGGAAGCGAGCGCGTTTTTCAGTGAGTCAGGGGTACCAGAGAATGGAGCAGCACTCAACTTAACATAATGAGTATTGTGCGTTGATCTACCATCAACGTGCCGGACCCCAACGGGATGCGAACGGATAGTAAACAAAGATTGGGCGTCCAACGACGTCCTTCGAGGGCACAAAACCCCAATAGCGACCGTCCTGACTGTTGTAAGAATTATCGCCAAGCGCCATGAATGCGTTCTTTGGCACTTCAGTTACGCGCTGCGGCGACAACAAGCCCATGGACCAATAACCCGAGTAGCGGTTCGCGCGCTGTGCGTTGTTCGCAAAAGCCGAAGATCCCGTAATTGGTGCACCGTTGCGGTACAACCCGGGCTCACGGATCTCCATCTTGTCTCCCGGCGTCCCGACGAGCCGCTTGATGTAGTATTGGTCTCCGGCTTGACGCGCGATGTCCGGAATATTTCCGGTCCGAAACACGAAGCCGCTGCCGACCGACGGCCGGACAAAATGGTAGCTCATCCGATCCACGAAAAGTTGATCGCCGGTAAGCTCATCGAACGAAAAAATGCGCTCCCCCGCCCGCACACGCTTGCCCGTGCGCACGCATTTCACGGTTTGGCCGTTAATCGTGCGGTCGACGATTTCCCTAGCATCGATCTTACGCTGCACCTCGGAGAGCAGGTTTTGCACTGAATAGGCCCTCCCTGATTGCCCGAAGAAAGCCTCGTAGACCGCCCAATCAAAATCGAAGTCCATCGGCACCTGCGTCCGCACCGCCTCGTCACCGACGAAAATCGTATACTCCCGAACCTGGGCCGGCAGAACGAGCCACGAACGGCCTCCGACCACCCGGCAACTCACGATCCCCCGGGCCTCGCCGCCGACCGGGATGAAAATTTCACCCTCTACCGGCGCATTGAGCCGGTGAGGCCAAGCACCGAAGGCCAACAACCGCGCAGCCATCGCTGGAATCCCCGGCTCCTCGGCCGGAGTTTTGAAGACTTCTGGGGTCATGCCGTTGTAAGACGGCCACATTGAGTTCGTCGGTATTTTGAACGGCTGAACGAAGTAGGTCCGGATCCCCAAGATCACAATCGCTGCGACCAGAAAGAACTCAACATTCTCGATCAGCGCCGTCTTCGGATAAACGGCGCCGCCGGTCCGGCGCATGACCTCTTCCAAGCGCTCGATGGCAAGCTTCAGTTTCTCGGCGCCGGCCTTCTCCTTCACGAGAAGCTGAAGTTCGCTGCGCCGCAGCTGCAACTCGTCAACTTGGGCCGGCGCGAGGATGTCGCGCCGAAACTGGAAGACTTTTTCGGCGAGTTCGAGCCAGTTGGCCGCGTTGTCGCGCATTTTCTTATCCTGCGAAGCGAAGAAGCCGAACATGTGAGAAGTCGCGCCGCGGTGGCGCTTAGTTGTTTTGCAGAACCTTGATGAAAGCGTCAGGGGGGATTGAGACCTTACCGATCTGCTTCATCTTCTTTTTGCCCTCTTTTTGTTTGTCGAGGAGCTTTCGTTTCCGGCTGATGTCGCCGCCGTAGCACTTCGAGGTCACGTCTTTCCGCATTTCCTTCACGTTGTCCCGGGCGATGATCTTGCCGCCGATGGCAGCCTGGATCGCGACCTTGAACATCTGCGGTGGGATGATCTCGGCGAGCTTCTCGCAGAGCACGCGCCCGCGGGTGTCGGCGTTGCTGCGATGCACGATGCAGGCAAACGCATCCACTGGGTCACCGTTGATCAGAATATCCATTTTCACGAGATCGGCGGGCATGTATTCGCCGAGTTCGTAGTCCATCGAGCCGTAACCGTGGGTGATGCTCTTCAGGCGGTCGTTGAAATCCACGAGGATCTCGTTGAGCGGCAGTGAGCACTTCAACATGACTCGATTCATGTCGAGCGTGTCGGTATGGTCGCAGATCCCGCGCTTCTCCATGATGAGCGATAGGATGTCGCCCATCGAATCGTTCGGGAGGATGATCTGCGCCCGGATCGTGGGTTCGCGGATCTCGATCATCGTGCCCGGATCCGGCATGTTCACCGGATTGTCGACATCGAGCACCTCCCCGCCGTGTTTAATCACGTGGTAAATGACGCTTGGATAGGTGGAGATGATCTCGACGTCGTGTTCGCGACGGATGCGTTCCTGAATGATCTCCATGTGCAGGAGACCGAGGAAGCCGCAGCGGAAACCAAAACCAAGCGCGAGTGAACTCTCCGAAGCGTAGACAAACGCCGCGTCATTCAAGCGGAGGCGGCCGAGCGCCGCTTTGAGCTTTTCGTAATCGTCGCTCTCCAACGGATACAGGCCGCAGAAAACCAGCGGACGCACCTCTTTGTACCCGGGGAGCATCTCGGTCGCGGGCTTGCTCGCAATCGTGATGGTGTCGCCGGTCTTCACATCGGCGGTGTTCTTGATGCTGGAGACAATGTAGCCCACATCCCCGGTCCCGAGGGAGGCAATCTTCTCCATCTTGGGCATGAATACGCCCACTTCCTTCACCTCGGCTTTTTGACCGGTGCTCATCAGCATCATCATATCGCCGGCTTTGATCGCGCCGGAAAAAACACGTACATAGGCGATACAACCGCGGTAGGCGTCGTAGAGGGAGTCGAATACCAGTGCGCGCGTCTGCGGGTAGTCCGCCCAACGCGGCGGCGGCACCCGCTGCACGACGGCTTCGAGAATATCCGTGATCCCAATGCCGGACTTGCCACTGGCCAGAATCGCCTCCTCTGCGGGAATGGTTAGGATGTCTTCGAGCTGGCGGGTGCAGAGCTCCAAGTTGGCGCTCGGCAGGTCGATCTTGTTAATGACCGGGATGACCTTGAGATTCTGCGCAAAGGCCAGGTGCGCGTTCGCCACAGTCTGGGCTTCCACGCCCTGAGCCGCATCGATCAGTAACACGGCGCCCTCGCAGGCGGCTAGACTGCGCGAGACCTCGTAGGAGAAGTCGACGTGCCCCGGCGTGTCCATGAGGTTCAGCTTGTAATCGTGTCCGTCCTTAGCGCGATACGTCATCGTCACCGGATGTGACTTGATCGTGATGCCGCGCTCCTTCTCTAAGTCCATGGAGTCCAGATGCTGGTCGGTCATGACGCGCTGCGAGACGGTGTTGGTGTACTCCAACAGCCGGTCGGACAACGTCGTCTTGCCGTGGTCGACGTGGGCGATGATACAGAAATTACGGGTATAGCGGTCGGGCATTGGTTCAGGCGGAGGCGATGTCGGCAAACTCGGAAAAACTTTTCACGGTCCAGCTCTTTTCGGTGCGGCGTGCCAGCCCTCCGAGGACTGCTCCCGGCCCTAGTTCCCAAAACGATGCCGCGCCCGCGTTGGCCGCCGCGCGCATGCAATCTTCCCAAAGCACGGAAGAAACAACCTGCTTAACCAGCGCGGCCTTGATCGCGTCCGGGGTCGAGATGGCCTGACCAGTCGTGTTGGTAAAGACAGTGAAGCGCGGCGCGGCGAACGGTACGCCATCCAGATAAGCCGAAAAGGCCGCCCGCGCCGGTTCCATTAGCCGGGAATGGTACGCGCCGGCGACATTCAAAGGCATTACCTTCTTGATTCCGCGATCTTTAGCCGCCGCCACGGCCGCGGCGATCTTCGCCTTGTCACCCGAAACGATAATCTGGCCGGGAGCATTGAAGTTCGCCGCTTCAATATCGAATTCACGGCAGAGTTCCTGCACCTTTGCCCTCTCCTCGCCAATGATTGCAGCCATGCCACCGCTCGTCTGCTCGCAGGCCTCTTGCATGAGGCGTCCGCGCTCGGCAACGATGCGCAGGCCGGTCGCAAAATCAAAAACCCCTGCTGCGCAATAGGCGGTGACTTCGCCCAAGCTCAGCCCCAGCGCGTAAGAAGGCTCAACGTTAAACTTACCGGCTTCACGCAGCGCGGCTATCATTGCCAAACCGTGGACAAATAGCGCGGGCTGGCAGACTTTGGTCTGGGTCAGCTCGTTTTCCGGGCCCTCAAAACTGACCTGCTTCAAATCCCAGCCCAATATCCGGTTCGCCTCGTCATAACGGGCTCGCGCGGCGGCTGAATGTTCGCTCAGCGACCTGCCCATCCCGACCTTTTGAGCGCCCTGCCCTGCGAATAAAAGTGCCAATGCCATGGTTAAACGGCCGACACAAGCGACCACGGTCCGCAAATCCAAGCCCTAAAAAAAGGCGCACGGCGGCGTCACCCGCAACCGACAATATTCCCGCTTAGGATTTGATGAAAATCCCCTTTAGATTCATGTCCAACTGCGCGGGATTCGGCGAGAAGCGCAGCCCGTCTTGTTTGCTGATTTTTCCGGCTTTGATCAGCCGGTAGATATCCTTGTTGAAGGCAAACGTCGAGGTGTCGGCATTACTCTCCAGCAAGCCCTGTAGTTTTTCATTTTGGCCCTCCAGGATCAGATTTCGGACCGTCGCATCCGCGCAGAGTATCTCGTTGGCCGGAACCCGGCCGGTGCCCTCGATCGTCGGGATCAGCTTTTGGCAAATGAATCCGCGCAGGGTGCCGGCGATGGCGCGTCGAGCCTGAATGACTTCGTTCGCGGTGAAGAACTCAAACAGGCGCGTTAGCGCCTGCGCCACGGTCGAGGCGTGCATGGTCGAAAACACCAGATGGCCGGTCTCCGCCGCACTGATCGCCGTCTCGAAGGTCTCACGATCGCGCATTTCTCCGATGAGGATGATATCCGGATTCTGCCGCAGGACTGACTTGATCGCCATCTCGAAGTTCGGAACGTCCAATCCTATCTCGCGCTGTTGAAACAACGACTTGTCGTCTTGAAACGTGTATTCAATTGGATCCTCGATGGTGATGATGTGCCGGTCGAGGTTCTGGTTAATCCAGTTCAGCATCGCTGCCATCGTTGAGCTCTTGCCGGAGCCCGTCGCGCCGCAAACCAAGAGAATCCCATCCTTGGCCTGAGAAAGGTTGATCAGGGCTCCGGCGGTGTCGGTGAGATTGAGCAGCTCAAAAGTCGGGACCGTGCTTTTCACATGCCGCAGAACAATGCTGACCAAGCCACGCTGGTGAAACGCGTTGACGCGGAAACGACCGATGCCCTCCGCGGCGTAGGCAAAATCGACCTGCCCTTCGCTGTCCCACTTCGGCCGGAAGACGCGCGGTACATGTTCACAAACCCACGCCTCCGCCTCCGGGCAAGTGATCGGATCCATGTCGATCGGCTTCAGCTTGCCCGCAATGCGCACGTACCCCGGTTTATTCGACTTGATGATCACATCGCTGACCCCGCTCTCTACACCGAGCTTCAGCAGGTCGTTGAACATTTCCGTGACAGGCGAGACGGCAGAGGTGTTCGACATAGGCAGAAAAGCGTTGCGAATCCGTATTTAGCCGTCGTCTGTTCGGCAAGGCTTCATTGCCCGTTTTCATGAAACTCCGTCAGCTTACCGGTACTTTTACTGCGCTCGTAACGCCGTTCCGTGACGGCAGGGTCTCCCTGCCCGATCTCAAAAAATTGGTCGCGCATCAGTTGCGCGGGGGGATCGACGGCTTGGTCCCCGTCGGCACAACCGGGGAGTCGCCGACCTTGAGCTACGAGGAGCACATGGACGTGATCCGCTTCGTGATTTCGGAAACGCGGGGACGCGTGCCGGTTATCGCCGGCACGGGTTCCAACTCAACCCATGAGGCCGTTGAGTTGACGTCGCTTTCCCATGCCGCGAATGCGGACGCGATGCTAGTCGTAGCGCCGTATTACAATAAGCCGAGCCAAGAGGGACTATTTCGCCACTTTAGCGCGGTTGCGGAAGCCACCGACAAGCCGATCATCTTGTACTCAATTCCGGGACGCTGTGGCATTGAGATCAGCGTCAATGTCGTCGAACGCCTGCGCGGGAAATACAAGCACGTCGCGTGGATTAAGGAAGCCGGCGGCAGCGTCGATCGCGTCGACCAACTGAAGCAGGCGATGGGGAAGGATATTGCCGTATTGAGTGGCGACGACTCCCTCACCCTGCCCTTCATGGCGGTTGGAGCTGAAGGGGTGATCAGCGTCGCATCGAATCTCTACGCGAAGGAAATTACCCGCATGGTCAAACTTGCGCTCGCGAATGATTTTGCCGCCGCGGCCAAAATCCATCGCCGGCTCTACCCGGCCTTCAAAACGTTGTTCATCGAGCCGAATCCGGTGCCGATAAAAGCAGCGCTGGTGCGGGCCGGCATCATCGCCACCGGCGATGTACGCTCTCCCCTCTGCGAAATGACCGACGCAAACGCCCGCACGCTAGAGCAGGTGCTGACCAAGCTCGACTGAACCGCTTCTGCTATGAAGATCATGATCAACGGCGCGAAGGGGCGGATGGGGCAAGCGGTCGCGAGCGCCGCCGCCGAAATGGGGCTGACGGTTACCGCGGCCGTCGATGTTGGCGACGATATCGCCGCCGCGCTCGCCCGCAGCGAGGCCGTGGTGGACTTTAGTTCCCACACGGCCACGCGGTCCCTGCTCGAACTCGCGGTCGCCCAGCGCAAGCCTGTCGTTCTCGGCACCACAGGGCATTCCGCGGAAGAGAAAAAATATCTACTGGCACTCGCAGGGGAAATTCCGTGCGTATGGGCGGGGAATTTTTCCGTGGGAGTAAACCTGGTTTTCGCGCTCACCCGCCGTGCCTCCGCGATCCTCGGTTCTGATTATGACGCCGAGGTTTTGGAAATGCACCACCGGTTCAAAAAGGATGCCCCGAGTGGTACGGCATCGCGCCTGCTCGAGATCATTCTGGAGGAGCGTAAACTTGACGCTAAGGCTCTACGGCACGGGCGCGAGGGAATAACCGGCGAGCGCAAGCCCACCGAGGTCGGCATCCATGCGATCCGCGGCGGCGACGTGGTGGGCGACCACACCGTCATTTTCGCCGCGCTCGGCGAACGCGTGGAGCTCACCCATAAGGCGAGCGATCGCGGTATTTTCGCCCGGGGCGCGCTCCGGGCGGCACAGTGGGTCGTGACGCAAAAGCCCGGCGTCTACGACATGCAAGACGTGCTCGGCCTGAAGTGAGCCGATGATTACGTCGATCCAAGGCCTCCTCACTGCAGCCACTCCGTTACACGCCATCATCGAACTAAACGGCTTTGGCTACGAGGTAAACGTCCCCGTTACAACGGCGGAACGCCTGCCCGCACCGGGGGTGAACGTCAAGTTGCACACCCACGTGATCTATCGGGAGGATGCACAAACGCTCTACGGTTTTGCCGTGCCGGAGGAACGCGACTTTTTCCGCCTCATGATCGAGAACGTCACGGGCGTTGGTCCCAAAATGGCCTTGACGATAATGAGTAAGCTTTCGCTGCCATCGCTCGAGGGCGCGATCCGCGCGGGTGATATCGCTACACTCGCGAAGTGCCCTGGTATCGGTAAGAAAACCGCTGAGCGGCTTGTCGTGGAGTTGAAGACCAAGGTGGGCGGATATTCCGCCGCCTCAGCCTCGACCACAAGTGACGCGGAGGGCGCTGCGCCCGCGCCGAATGCGCACCGCGATGCCGTTTCCGCATTGATCGCCCTCGGTTTCAAGGCCGCTGACGCCGACCAAGCAATCCGTCGTTCTGCTTTGGCACTCGGCGGCGCGGCCTCCACCGAGGCGCTGATTAAAAAAGCGCTTGGCGGCTAGGCGTAAAAAAGCGGCCCGTAGGCCGCTCACGGCTAAAGCACGCTGCGTGCTTACTTCACAAAACGAAACGCGGTCATCTCGGCAGGCGATTCCGGGGTGCTCTGGCGCGGAGGCAAGGTGCGATTACCCTGACGTAAAATGGTAGATTGTGGTTCAAACCGTAGAGTCTCGATCGCTACGCGGTGCGGAAGTGGCGCCATTGTCAGTGCGCCTATCCACGCCAGCTGATCGTTTGGCTGACTGACCAGAGCCAATTCACCGACCGCCGGGCGTCCAGCCAGCCAAAGCGGGTCACTGACGAGCATTGGACGTTGAACCAAGCTACCGCCACTAACCGTTTTGGGCTTCGCCATCCTGGCCGAAATGTCGAAAGCGGTCCGATCTAGCGAGGAACCGGGCGGAGCTTGCACGGCAACCGGAGTCAAGCCTGTGCTCGAGCTGGACTTGAGCCCGCCTCGTACGACCAATATCAGCGCCACGCAGGCCGCCGCAGCCGCCACGAAACTCAGACCGTAAACGGCCCGAGTACGGGAGTGAGCGGCGGCGAAGTCCAACGAGACAACCTTGGTGTCCGCACCCCCGGTCGGCTCAGTCTGGAAGTCGGCGGCGAGGAATTTGCATGCCTTCTGCATTTGGCAGTACTGCCGGTAGATATGCCGCCGTTGCAGATTGGACTGAACCTCCGCCTCCAGACGGGCCGCGTCGGCGGCCGAGATCTCTTGATCGAGATACAGGTTAAGCAGTTCGATAAACTCCTGATCGTTCATTTGAAGTCCTCTCCGAGTTTGGAGCGCAGGCTTTCACGGGCGCGGGCAATTCGACTTTTTACTGTCCCGACGGATATGCTCAAAATGGTGGCGATCTCCTCGTAGGACAGATTTTTGATGTTCCGCAGGACGAGTATCTCCCGGTGCTTGCTGGAAAGACGCTCCATGCCCTTTCCGATTCGGGCGATGAGTTCCTGCGTAACCGTGATGTCGTCCGGCGATTCCACCTCGGCCGGGATGACGTCGGCCAAGGTCAAATCATTGTCGGCACCGAGCGGTGCATCAATCGAGACTGACTTGTCGCGCTTGCGCCGCCACCAGTACCAGTACCGGTTGCGGGCGAGATTGGTGGCGATTTGGTACAGCCAGGTGGAAAAGGCGGAATCTCCCCGGAAGTTGGCCAATCCCCGGTGGGCCCGGATAAAGGCATCTTGGGTGACTTCCTCTGCGTCCTGCTGATTGCGGAGCAACTGGTGGACCATCGCATAGATCCGGTCCCAGTAGCGTGAAACCATTTCATCGAATGCAGCCTGATCACCGCCTTTGAAGCGGTCGACGAGCATCCGGTCGAGGGCAACCTCTTGGGCTTTGGCAGTCATACGTGCTGCCCCGTTCTGATCGGAATACTTTTGAATTGTTCCCACGTTCTGTTGCCAATCGGCCTTAGATACGATGCCGTTTGGTCTCGGTCAATGACCGCTCGCTCGATAAGGGGGAGAAATTTCTTGCAAACCCGTAACGCCGAAACCCATTTTCGCCCTTCGCTTTGGATCGGGGTCGATAGCTCAATGGTAGAGCAGCGTCCTTTTAAGTCGTTGGTTCTGGGTTCGAATCCCAGTCGACCCACCATCCCCACACATTCTACTACCCATGAAACGGCTCGTAATTATCGAAGACCAAACCGCAATCCGCGAAATGTTGGTCGAAATTCTCCGGCTCGACGCCAACTACCAGTTGGTGGGGGAAGCGGGTGATGGCCAAGCGGCGGTGCAGCTCTGCCTGGATAACAGCCCCGATGTTTGCGTCCTCGACGCCAAATTGCCGGGCCTCAACGGCGTAGATATCCTGCGGCGCATCGGCAAAAAGTTGCCGAACATGCGCGTGCTGGTTTTTTCCGGCCACGAAAACCCGGTTCTCGTCCGCGAAATGCTCGAAGCTGGCGCCCACGGTTTCGTGGAAAAGACCGCCGGCCTGTTCGAATTCAAGAAGGGCCTTGAGACGGTGGCCAATGGCGGCACCTACTTCGGTCCGGCCGTAGCCGCCCTCCTCCGCAACGTTGTCGCGAACCCCGCCGCCAGTAGCACGGCGGACTTCCTTACGGATCGCGAACGCGAAATCCTCCAGCTCGTCGCCGAAAGCCACAGCACCAAGGAAATCGCGGCCAAGCTCGGAATCAGTGTGAAGACGGTCGACAACCACCGCACCAACCTGATGCGCAAACTGAACCTCCATGACGTTGCCAGTCTCACGCGGCACGCCTTGGAAGTCGGCCTGATCGAGCCAAAGAAGACGATCTGACATTCGTCGCTAAAAGCCTTGCGGCATTCCGCGCGTTTGCCCAATAGGTCTTTCCGTCGTTCCCGACCTTTTTCGCTTCTCATGAAACTCGCCTCGCAGAAATTTTTCCTCGTAGTCGCCGGTGCCGCGCTCTTCCTCGCGGGCTGCTCCAAGAAACCCACGCGGCCGGCTCCCAGCGAGACGCTACTGGGCCAACAGGGTTCGGGCACCAACACCAGCGGAGTGAGCAAGGCCGAGTTCGATACCCCGCCGGGTCTCACTCAGCGCACCGATGGCTTCGATGCCGCCGGTCAGAATCGCTCTGCCCTGCAGGGTCAAACGGTTTACTTCGACTTCGACAAGTCGGACGTTAAGGCCTCGGAACGCGAAAAGCTAAAGTCCGCCAAGGAGTATCTCGACAAGAACCCGACGCACCGGCTCCTCCTCGAGGGTCACGCCGACTGGCGCGGCACTTCAGAATACAACCTTAGCCTAGGTGATCGCCGCGCCAACGCCGCCAAGAAGTATCTCCTCTCGCTCGGCGTCGCTGCTGCCAAACTCGAGACGCTTTCCAAGGGTAGTCTTGAGGCCGCCAAGAACGCCGACGACGCCACGATGGCGAAGGATCGCCGCGTGGATCTCATCGTTGTGAATCCGACCACCGGTGGCGCCGCTCCGGCCGCGCTCTAAGCGGGGCGAATTTTTACCCTCAAAAAAGGCCCCGGTTTCCCCGGGGCCTTTTTTTGCGTCAGTCCTGCGCGGTCCAATCAGGGCCGAGCAAGCTCAACCAGCATTCGTCGCGTGGTCTCGATGCCTTTCTTCATGACGTCCAGATTAAACCCCTCGTTCGGGGCGTGGAGGTTGTCCTCCGGCAAGAACAGACCGAGCATCACGGAATCCAGTCCCGTCGCGCGCTTGATGTCGGCGATGATTGGAACGCTGCCGCCCTCGCGTAGATAGACGGGGGGACGACCCCAGACTTCGGTGACTGCCTGGTGGGTGGCACGAAACGCGCGCGCCAGCACGGGAGACTGATCCCTCGGGGTGTTTGAGCGATCCGGTGGAACGACCACGTAGGCTTCGCCTTTATGTTGATCGACGAACTCCACCTTTACCCCGGAGGGCGTCCGGGCCCGGATCGTGTCCATAACCATTTTTTTGATCTGGTCGGGTTGCTGGTTCGGCACGAGCCGACAGCTGATTTTGGCGAAGGCCTTGCTCGGAATGACAGTTTTGGTCCCCTCCCCCTGGTAGCCGCCGCCGATGCCGTTGATCTCGAGTGTCGGGAGGAAGCGGATCGCTTCAAAGGGACTAAAACCCGACGGGGTGTAGAATTGGTCAATGCCGAGAAATTGCGCGTAAGCCTTCTCGTCCGCCCCGAGCTTCTTCAACTCGTCGCGCTCCCACGGATGCACGTCGAGCACCGCATCGTAAAAACCGGGAACATTGACCCGTCCGTCCGGGGCATGAAGGGTGGCGAGAATTTCGGCGAGCGCCTGAATTGGATTCCGCAATACCCCGCCGTTCAGGCAGGAGTGTAGGTCGCCCTTCGGGCCGGTGACATGCACATCGAACAAGGCCAGTCCGCGCAGGCCGGACGTAATCACCACCTGTTGTTCGTTCGGTAGCGCAGTGTCGGAGAGATAGACGAAGTCAGCCTCACGCAGCTTGTCGGCATATTTTTCCAGAAACTTCGGAAAGCTCGGACTGCCCATCTCTTCCTCCCCCTCGACCAGAAACGTAATCCGCAAAGGTAACTTCGGGTTCGCCTCAAGCGCCTGGGCCACCGCAGTGATATTGCTCAAGAGAGGACCCTTGTTGTCGGCGGCACCGCGGCCGTAAATGCGATTGCCGATGAT
>CAIJFT010000428.1 GCA_903820035.1 uncultured Opitutia bacterium | reverse complement strand
AGTTCGATCGTCGTGGACATCGTGCCGAAGCACTCGCTCGGCACCGTGTTCAGCGTCGTCGCCACCGGCAGCACGATCGGCGGCATCATTATGAATCTGATGGTGGCGACGATGGTCTCTGGGCCGTCAACCAAGCCCGCCGGCTTCCTCGATCAGGCGATCAAGAGTGTGGCCGGCGGACTCCTCGAACTCGTGCAGGGTCACGGCTACGCACTGTGGTTCATGATCATGGCGGTCCTGCATCCGATTGCGTGGGTGATGCTGTATGCCTGCGGCGTGCATCGGAAAGGGAGTGGGGGAGTGAGGGAATGAGGGGCGACGAGCGAAGGACCAAGGGACAAGTGCCAAGCCGTCTCCTCTCACCTGCGAAATCTGACCTCCGACGCCTGACCTTCGACCTCTAACTGGCGGTCACCGCTCACCGATTATCGCCCCGCCATCCCCACGCTCCCTTTCCCTCTCCCTCTCACTTACTCCCTCATTCCCTCACTCCCTTCCGAATGCACCTCGCTCCTCCCGTCTCCCATCGCGAACCCCATTCCGTCCGCCATGACGCCGATCTCGTCGTCGTGGGTGGCGGGCTCGCCGGAGTCTGCGGCGCCATCACGGCGGCGCGGGCGGGTTTGAAGGTGGTGCTGGTGCAGGACCGGCCGGTGCTCGGCGGCAACGCCTCCAGCGAGGTGCGGCTGTGGATTCTCGGCGCGACGTCGCACATGGGGAACAACAACCGGTGGGCGCGCGAGGGCGGCGTGGTCGACGAGCTGCTCGTCGAAAACACTTTCCGCAATCCCGAGGGGAATCCGCTCTTCCTCGACGCGCTGCTCATTGAGAAGGTGACCGCGGAGAAGAATATCACGCTCCTCCTCAACTCCGTGGTCCACGAGATTACGAAACGTGACACCGACACCATCGCGAGCGTGCGCGCATTCTGCCCGCAGAACTCGACGCGCTACGACCTGCACGCGCCGCTGTTTTGCGATGCCTCGGGCGACGGCATTCTGGGCTTCCTGGCGGGGGCGGCGTTCCGCATCGGGGCGGAAGGGCGCGACGAATTCGGCGAGAAGTTCGCGCCGGCCAAGCCTACGCGGGAGCTGCTCGGGCACTCGCTGTACTTTTATTCCAAGGACGCGGGCCGGCCGGTGCAGTTCACGGCGCCGGCGTTCGCGCTGAAGGACATCACGACGATTCCGCGCTGGCGGCAGTTCAATACGAAGGAGCACGGCTGCAAACTCTGGTGGATCGAGCATGGCGGCCGGCTCGACACCGTGCACGACTCCGAGCGCATCAAGTGGGAGCTCTGGCAGGTCGTCTACGGCGTCTGGCACCACATCAAGAATTCCGGCCAATTCCCGGAGGCGGCCAACCTCACGCTCGAGTGGATCGGCACGATTCCGGGCAAGCGCGAGAGCCGGCGCTTCGAGGGCGACTACATCCTGCGGCAGCAGGACATCGTCGAGCAGCGCGCGCATGCCGACGCGGTGGCGTTCGGCGGTTGGGCGATCGACCTGCATCCGGTCGACGGCGTGTTCAGCCCCGAGGCCGGCTGCACGCAGTGGCACGCGAAGGGCGTTTACCAGATCCCCTACCGCTGCCTCTACAGCCGCAATGTCTCCAACCTCTTCCTCGCCGGCCGTATCATCAGCGCGTCGCACGTCGCTTTCGGCTCCAGCCGCGTGATGGCGACCTGCGGGCACGTCGGTCAGGCGGTCGGCACCGCGGCCGCGCTCTGCCGCCGCCACGGCGAACGGCCCCGTGCGCTCACGGCCGCGCCGCGGATGGCGGAGTTGCAGCGCGCGCTCCTGCGCACGGGCCAGCACATCCCGGGCGTTACGCTGCGCGACGAAATGGATCTCGCGGCGCGCGCTGAAATTTCGGCGACGAGCGAGTTGCAGCTCGCGACGTTCGCGGCCGACGGCCCCGCGCGTTCGTTGCGCGACGGGATCGCGATGATGCTGCCGGTGCGGGCGGGTTCGCGGCTGGCGTTGACGGTTTCGGCCGAGGCGGCGCGGGCCGCCGAGCTGCGGGTTGAGTTGCGGCAGAGCAGCCGCGCCGACAACCACACCCCGGATGTCACGCTCGCGACGCAGACCATTCCGCTCGCCGCCGGCGGGGCGCGCGACGTGCGGATCGCGTTCGACCATGCGTTCGCGGACGAGCGGTATGCATTCGTGTGCTTCTTCGGCGGGGCGGATATCCAACTCCGGTGCAGCGAGCAGCGGCTGACGGGAATTCTGGCGCTGTCCCACCAGGTGAACCTCGCGGTCGCGAAGTCGGCCGTGCAGTCGCCGCCGCCGGACATCGGCGTGGACACGTTTGAATTCTGGCAGCCGCAGCGCCGCCCCGCGGGTCACAACCTCGCGCTGCGCCTCGACGCGCCTCTGGCCGCGTTTGCCGCGCGCAACGTGGTCAACGGCCTCGCGCGGCCGACGCACCAGCCGAATGCCTGGGTGGCGGATTTTGCGGACCCGGCGCCGGCGCTCACGCTGCGTTGGCCGCAGCCGCAGACGATTGCGCGGATCGAGCTGATGTTTGATCCGGACTACGATCACCCGATGGAATCGGTGCTGATGGGCCACCCCGAGCGACGCATGCCGTTTTGCGTGGAGCGTTACCGCCTCCTCGACGAGGCCGGCAACGTCCTCGCGGCCTGCTCGGACAACCATCAGGCGCGAAACGTGATTGTGCTGGAGCGTCCGGTGACGACCCGCGCTTTGCGCCTTGAGGTGACCGCCCCGGCCGCAAACGTGCCGGCGGCGGTGTGTGAGGTGCGGTGTTACGCCAGCGCCGCGCCTTGATGCGGTCGGAGCGGCGGTTTCCAACTGCCGCCCCTGCGGACGCTCGTTCGTTGGCCGAATTTTCCGAGTGCCGCACCATGGAGGCCGGCGACCTCGCTTCGCGTAGAACCTGAGGCATCGCGGCGTCACGCCAGCTCGCGTGGACCAGGCCAGGACCGTTTGCCGCAAAATGCGCCAATTGCCCGCCCGGCAGGCGGAGAATTACCGCGCGCCCATAGGCGCCTTGTGAGCTGAAATCGCCATCCGATCTTTGTGTTGTTTGCGGCCACAAGTTTGGGGCGCTGACCGCATTGCGGATCCGCGGCCAGCGGGTCACTCTCGATGCAGACGTGGCAGCCCTTCATGGCGTGCCGACGCCGAAACGTGCAGCGACCCAACGAGGCCTGTTGGGTCGCTGCACGTTTCACCCCTTTTGACGGGCCCCGCTCAGCTGCCGGAAGAGCCAGTCCAAGGCCGGATGCGGGTCGTCCGGTATCACGCCCGGGATCACGAGCGTGTACTTGGCGCCAAGGTTTTCGATTCGGATGGTCATGGATTATCCTTTGTTTGTGGTTAAGCGCCCGCCAACGACGGGCCGGAAGGCGAGAATGTCCGACTGTTGGCGTAGGCGAGTGGTGGCTATTGTATATATTTATTCGTCTGGTGGCCAACGCGCTTTGCCCCGACGTGGGCAAGTAAGATCGACTGAGGAGACTACCATGGCGAAACGGACATCCGTTGACCTCAGCGAAGGTAAAGCTGGTGCAAGCGTACAATTCGCCCATTGGCAGCATGCTTGCATGGGCGCCCAAGACCGAGGCTGTCTTGGTCGATTGGCACGCACCATAAAACGGACCGAGCGACACGCTCCGCCCGGATTCGTTTCATCCTAAATTCCGCAGCAGGCTGACAAGTGCAACGACCCAACGAGGTCTGTTGGCACCGTTGCAAGTTTCGCCCTTGTATCTTGAACGGTGAGGATTGGTGGCGGCTTCCGAGAATGGGCGTATAGCTCGTCGGAGGAAGCCGCCGCCAATCCGGGT
>CAIJFT010000427.1 GCA_903820035.1 uncultured Opitutia bacterium | reverse complement strand
GCGATCGCGAGGAGCGCGACGGCCAACCACCGGCGCAAGTTGGAGCGGGCTGAGGCCGGGACCATGGGCCAAGCGATCTCAGATGACGCGCCGCCCGGCGAGAGGCAAAGTACCGGTGGGCGCAGCACCCCGCTGACGCGTGTCGTTTCGACTTCCGACGCGGCCATTCCTTCCAGCGAGGCGGAGCCTCAGACCAAGGGGCCAAAGGACCAAGCGCCCAAGGGACGTTGCGAAAACTGGACTGGCGCGCACGGAGTTCAAAGCCGCCAGGACTCTAGCGTACGGTCCGAAACCAAACTGCCATCGGTGCGGGCTCCCGGTTGCTCCACGCGTAGTATGGCACAGCCGCCACGGGCGGGAGAGCCTTTTGACCAGCCGTGGCACCGGCGACGGTCAGGATCGCGGCTCCGCCAAGCTGATCCCGCCGGTGCTCCGCCTCCACGCTCGCCGATTTTGGAACGATGAGAGAATCGATCGCGAACTGCCGGTCCATGTCCTGGAGGCAATAGACCACGGGGCCGCGCTGGAACACGACCTGCCCGCGCCAAAACCGCCGGAGCCCCGCACCGCCGTGGAGGCCACCGGTTGAATCGGATAGTCCTGGGCGGCTAGAACGATCGGTCCCGCCACGGCGCAAAGCCCGAGGAAGAAGCAGCCGGATTGCACGGCATGATGGGCAAAGAGCGCGACAGCGGACGCTGGCTCAAAACTCGACCGTCGAGGACCAGACATACATCCGCGGCTGGGCGTCAAACGTGGCATTGTTCGGGCCGGCCCAGCCGTTCACGTAATTCGGCAGCAGCACCACGTTGTAGTCGTTGAACATGTTCTGGATGTTGAGTTGCGTGGAGAACGTATACCGTCCGAGGCGCCGCTCGTATCCGAGAATACCTGACACCGTCTGCAGGTTCGGCCGGTACCAGAGGGCGCGGTTATTTGGCTGGGCGACCCCGGCGGGGTAATAGTAGTACAGGCTGCTCTTCCAGGAGGCCACCACCGTGCCGCCCATACGGAAGCCCTTTAGCAACCCCTCCCGGAACGTGTAGACGTTGGTGAAGTTTGCGCTGTATTTGGGCACGCCCGTAACGACGTCCCCCCTCTTGGTCACGATAATGTTGCCCGGCGGAGTCGCCAGCGGGTTGGGCGCAATCTGCAGGGCCGAGATGGGCAGGCCGGTCAGGCCGGTCAGGATCGGACCGTGCGCCGGATCGATGGTCTTCAGGATCGTCGCCACCGCGGCGTTGGAGGTGATGGCACCCGAGACGGCCACCGGGTTCGCGTAGTACCGGCTGGTCGCCGTGTTCATCAGCGCAATCGTGAGCGGGACGGCCCCCGCGCTGGTGGCGGTCAAGACCTGCGTCTGGTTGGGATTCACGTAGACCGGAGCACCATCCTTGTAGGTCACCTGACCCTGCGCCGTCGCATAGAACTGGTCGTTGTACAACTGGGCGTAGACCTTCTCGGTCGCGATCTCGCTGCCCACATAGGCGGAGGACAGGCGCATCCGCCATCCGCTCCGTGGCGCAGCGGTCATCGTGATCTGGGCGCCCTCGGTCTGCCGATCCACATTGATCGTATTGCTCGCCGGGCCCCACCGGCCATTCAGCCCCGCGGGATTGATGTCGTTGGTGAGGGTACTGGTGAAGGCATGCAGCTCGTTCTTCGATTTCGTGCGGTAGACCGCGAGTGTGCCGGACAGCTTGCCATCCGGGCTGGTCACCTTGAGGCCTGCTTCCTGGCCGGCACCGCTGGCCGATTTGGAAAACTGGCCATAAGGGTCGGCGAACGTACTCGCCGCAGGATTGTAGTTGTCTGAGGCTTCGACGTAGGCCCGCAGCCAGCGTGAGATCGAGTAATTCATACCGACGTTGAAGGCGGTGTACTGCGAATCGCCTTCGCTGCCGACACTCGGCGGGTTGGGTGCCGCCGCTTCCGTGGCGGCGCGCGAATAGGCTTTTCCGGAGCGGAAGCCCACCAGCGTCGTCAACCGCCCGTTGAACCAGTCCGTGAAGTTTGCCGCATAATAGCCGCCCTGGATGTCGGTCGTGTGGCGAAAACTGCCGGTACCGGTGCCGGTCAGGCCCTGGGGATTGGTGGCGCTGATGAGCGCGACCGAGGTGTCATTAGTCACCACCCGGCCGTAATTCGCGCCATTGAAGGTAATCCGGGAGTCTTCTCGATTCCACAGCGGATCCTTCACCGGCCCATTCGTCACCGCCCAGGAAACGGCGGGCATCGGAATGTAACCGTTGTAGGCGGTCGGACCATTGATAACCGGGTTCCAGTCCTTGTCCATTTGCACGAAATAGTAGCCGTTGATGGCACCGTCCGTGCGCGAGAAGTCAGCCCCGGCCACCGTCTTGGTGCGGGCCCGACCGCCGAAGAGGTCCTTCTCCGCGAGGGCGGAGTACCGGAGAACTTTCTGGCGCACGGGCTGCCAAGTGTAGGTGGAGGCGCCGGAACCGCTGCCGATGTTCACGGCCCAGGTGCGCAGGGGGTTGGCGGTGACGTTTGGGGCCCAAAACGTCACACCGCTGTTCTGCATCTTCTTGCGCCGCTCGGTGCGATAGCCCATGCTGAGCTGCGTGGAGAGCCAGCTGTTCCAGCGGGTTTCCGCCACGAGAGTATGCAGGCCGTGGCGCTGCGTTTCACCGCTCGGCCCGCCGGCAATCGAGTCGACATTATCCCAGTTGAGCGCGCCATTCATGATCGGGCCCGCCCCGCTCGGGGCGCCATCCGCGGCGGTCATGACTTGATTCGTCGCGAGCAGCCAGTGGAGCTGCTGGCCGTTGCGGGCATCGTTCGCCGTATTCAGCGCGGTCAGCGTCATACTGCCGCTGTTGGCGTTGATCCGGTCGAGGTTGGTACGTTCGACTGAGTAGCGGAGTACGGTGTTTTGGAATGGCCGGTACGCGATCTGCAGGTAACCGCCATTCATCGGACCACCGATGAAGACCCGGCGGGTGCCGACCATCTGGTGCATCAGGGCCAGACGCACCGCGAGTCGTGAATCGCCCCATCCGTAATCGAGCTGCGCCAGCTTGTGGCCATATTGGTCGACCTGGAACTTGTAGGAACCCGAATGCGGCCGGCTGAAGCGCGCCTGCTTGGTAACGAGGTTGGTTACCCCGCCCGATCCGCTCACGCCATAGAGCAGCGCCTGCGGGCCACTGATCACCTCGACGCGTTCGAGGAAGAAGTTGCTGGTGATGCCGGTCCCGTTGATGCCGTTGCCCCCGGCGGGAAAGAAACCGTTGACCTGCATCGTGGGCGCGGAAAGCCCGCGGAGCGACAGCGACCCGTTGGCGTTGCGGTCGCCTGGCTGGTTGTTCGCCGCCGAACCGTCCGGTTGCAGCGAAAACGTGCCTGCCCCGGCCGAGAAATTTTGGATCATCTCCTCCACCGTGGTGAGCCCGACGTCCTTCATGAAGGTTTCGCTGAAAACATCGGCGGAGACCGGCATGGTCTTTAGCTCCGTGGAGAAAGCCGTGAGCGAATTCGAATTGAGGGCGCCGTAGCTTTTGTCGGTTTCGGCCTTCACCTCAAAAGGCGAAAGTTCGATCGTCTCGTCCGCATTTCTGGCCGAGGCAACTCGGGATGCGTTTCGCGATTGCGCCGGGGCGGTCTGCGCTCCGAGCGGGCCGATGCAGAGCAGACCCGAGGCCAGAATCCCAAGCAGGGTGACTCGACGGCCACGAGACCGGATCCGCGGAGGGACAGGAGCCTTGTGCGTTACAGGGAGGGCATGTTTTTTCAATGGCAGTTTGGTTTAGAGGGGCAGCGTTGCAGGGGAGCTGGGAGAAGATGAGAACCCAAGCGGGATGGGATCATCGAAGCAAGGCGTCCGGCGACCACGTAGAGGGAAAGACCAGTCGCGGATGCCCTGCTGGTATGGTTTGGCCAGTTGGCTCAACGCCGCGTAGTCGATCGTCCCGAAAACCGCCGCAGCGGCGAAAGGAAATAAACCAAGTGCCACGAGCAGACGAATTGGTTTCATGGAGTAGGAAGAATGATTGGCGTTTAGGTTCTTCGAGGCTCGCCGCACTAACTCCCCTGCCGGGGGCCAAG
>CAIJFT010000426.1 GCA_903820035.1 uncultured Opitutia bacterium | reverse complement strand
GGGAAACCGTAATGACGGCCGGTCTGGATGTGCAGCAGTTCGTCGAAGGGGTTGCCGTTGGGTAGCCAGGTCGCGCCTTCCTGATCGCTGCAGAACAAGTCGCCGGCGGCGTTGAACGCGAGCGACACCGGGAACCGCAGGCCGGTGGCGAGGATGTCGCGGCGCTTGCCGTCGGACGAGAGGCGGATGATCGTGCCCCGCTCGCTGTAGAGATTATAGTCGGAGACGCCGGTTTGCTTGTTCACGCGATACGCTCCGTTCCATGCGTCGCAGCCGAGGCCGAAGTAAAGGTTGCCCGCGGCGTCGACGGCGAGCCCGATGGCGTCGAGGTTGGAACCGGCGGCGGCGGTGGGCGGTAGCCAGCCGCTGGTTACGGTTTGCAGCTGGGCGGTGCCGTTACCTTGGTCGTGCAGATGGATGACGCGGCCGCGGCTCGCAAGGTAAAGACCGCCGGGCCCCCAGGCCATGCCGATACTCGGGAGGATTTCGTTTTTGGCGTTGTCGAAGAAAAGCGTCGCCCGGTCCTCAAGACCGTCGCCGTCGGTATCCTGCAGTTGGTAAACGTGGCCATCGTAGCCGAGGGCGAAGAGCCGGCCGTCGGGAGCATACACGAGGTTGTTGAGATTGCGCAGGTCGAGCGGGAGTTCCCGGACCGTGAATCCCGGCACGAGCATCTGCACCGGCGGGGTCGAGGGGCCGGCGGTCGGCACGGGCTCCGCGGCGAAAGCGGCCGAGGATGAAAACAGGACGAGGCTGAGCAGGGCGGGGATGGCGCGCATGGGGGTGGTGGCGGAGCGCAGCCTCAGGGCGGGGCGCGCGGGCCGTCAACGATCGGGTACGCGGGGCGGAGGCTGGAGCGGGAGCGAGGCGGAGAACCGGGGCAGCGCGGAAGAGGGGGCGGCGTGGGCGAGGTGCGACCGTGGTCGTTTCCGGGCGGGCGTGAAACTATCTGTGGGCAGGCTTGAATCGGCGGGGCGGCTCCGGCCAAATCCGCGGCCACCCCAACGATGAGCTCGATCCCCGATCCCTTTCGCACGGCCCGCCAGGAAAAAGGCGTGCTCGCGTGTCCCTTTCACGGCGAGAAGATTGTCATGCTGCTCCGGCACGATGACGTCCGGAAGGCGGCGAAGGACTGGCAGACGTTCAGTTCGGACGTCCCATTCCGGGTGCCGATCCCGTCGGAGGAGAACGTGCGCACGATGCGGCAGCTGCCGATCGAGACCAATCCGCCCGAGCACACGGAGTACCGCAAGATCACTGAGCCGTTTTTTCAGCGGCCGAAGGACCCGGCGTTCATCGCGCGGGTCGAGGCGCTCATCGGTGGGATGCTCGACGGCGCGTTCGCCACGGGCGCCGTGGAAATCGTGCACGACTTTGCGCTGCCGGTGCAGTCGCGGGCCCTGACCTATCTCCTCAACGTGCCGGAAACCGAGGCGGAGACCTGGATCAGCTGGGGCATTCACGTGTTCAAGGTCGATGGCGGCGAAATGAAGAAAGGCACCGCGCTTGAAGCGTACCTGCACGCGCAGTTCGATCGGGCGGCCCAGGCGCCGGGCGATGATTTTTTCAGCGCGCTCGCGACCGCGACCTACCAAGGCCGTCGCCTCACCCGCGACGAGATGATGGGGTTTGCCAACCTCGCCTTTGCGGGTGGCCGCGACACGATCATCCACACGATTTCCTGCGCCCTTGCGTACCTGGCGCAACACCCGGAAGCCCTCGCTTACCTGCGGGCCGATCCGGCGCGCGTGGTGCACGCGGGCGAGGAATTTTTCCGCGTCTTCATGCCGTTGACCCATATCGGACGCGTGTGTCCGCGCGACACGCCCGTGCACGGTGAGACCGTGAAGGCGAACGAACGCATTTCCCTCGGGTGGGCGGCGGCGAACATGGACGAGACCGTGTTCGACGCGCCCGGCGAGGTGCGGCTCGACCGCAAACCGAATCCCCATTTGTCCTTCGGCTTCGGTCCGCACTTGTGCATGGGCGCGGCGCACGCGCGGTTGATTTTGCGCACGCTGCTCCGGCTTTGTGGCGAGCGCGTAGAGTCGCTGCGGATTGTCTCCGCCGTAGAGCGCGTGGAGCACGAGGCCGCCTACGACCGGCCACTCGGCTACGATTCGCTCGTGCTCGCGTTCACGCCGCGTCCGCCGGCGCCGTGAGTGGGTTGCCGCGGCGCGATCGGGTCGGCGCGGACGGTCGGGGCGGCTAATGCGCCGGGCAACGGGTGCTACTGAGTTGGCGCCAGTGGCGGGCGGGGCGTACTCGGTTCGTGTACCGGCAGGATTTCTCCGCCATGCAAACGCCATGCCCTGTACGATCGCCATCGACCCCGCACGGCAGGTGGTTTTCACGACGTCAACGGGGCTCGTCACCGATTCCGATCTCATTGGGGTCCTCGCGACGATGCGCGAGTCCAAGGTGTTTCATCCCGATATGCGCTGTCTTTCCGATTACACGCGGGTGACCGAGTTTCGGATCAGCGCGGTCACGATGGGAACTCTCGCGGCGGCGCAGCCGTTCTCGGCCAAGGCGCGCCGGGCGTTTTTGGTTCGCGCTGGCGCGGTGGCCGAGGCGCTCGAGGTTTATGGCCGGAGCGTCCCCCAGGGGCAGATCCGCTTGTTCAACGAGCGGGATCGCGCGTTGGTCTGGCTGAACGAGGACGTGACGATGGTACAGGCCCTGACGTAGACGGGGGCGATTCAAGGTGGCGCTCCCGGCGCCGGGTCTGTTCGATGGCACTTGCGGGGGTTGCGTCGGTCTGACCGCGCGCTGCCCGATTCCCATGATTCGCTTCCTCGTTGTATTTTTTTCCATCGCCGCCGTGCTGCTCTCGCTGCTGGCCGCCGCGGCGTTCTCCCCGATCGTGCAGACGTGGGCGGTGGAGCTTTGGCTCAACCGGCTACCGGGGGTGACGGCGACCGTGGGCGAAGTGGCGGCGGGACTTTCGACGGTCGAGTTGACCGATCTGCGCATCAACTATCGGGGCTCGGTGCTGAAGGTGCCGACGGCTGAGCTTACCCTCCCGGTAATTGCGACGCTGCGGGAGCAACGGATCACCGTGCAACGCTTGGCGGCTAAGGGTTGGACCTTGGAGCTGCGTCCGTCCGACGCAGCGCCGCTTTCGGCGGGAAAGTCCGATCCCGCCGGAGCGAACCGCGTCACCGCTTCCCGCGGTCTGCTCGGTGGCTGGTCGCTGCCCGGAGACCTGCGTCTCGACGGAGTTGATTTGGAGGGCGACTTATCGTTTTTCGCCGCCGGGGCGAAGGAGCCGCGGCGGGCGCACGGGACGATCAAGGGAGGCGGCCTTGGCACTGCACCGCAGGGCGAATTTGCGGTGGAGGGGATCGTAACGGTGCCAGATTCGGGCCGGTGGCCCGAGGCCTACGGGGTCGATGGCAAGGTCGCGGTGACGTTGGCGACGCCGCGGACGATCGGGCGGCTGGCCTACGAGGGGCGCGTGACCGCACGCGGCGATATGTTTCCGGATGACCTCCGGCTATCCGGTTCGGTCCTTCGGGCAGGAGAGAAACCGGAAACCTATGATCTGACGCTCACGCGTGCAGGACGCCGGGTCGCGGTGGTGTCCGCGACGTCGGCCGAACCCGCCGGGGGCTGGCGGGGCACTTGGGAGCTCGAGCTGCGGGACAGCGATGTGATCGGGTTGTTGCCGGCGGTGGATTTTCCAGCTCTGAGCGCCCGGGGCCGGGGCGATTTCGAAGCGGACGTATCCTTTGTCCGGGCACGCATGACCGGCCGGTGGGAGGGCGCGATTGCCGGTTGGGGTGCGGGATTGGCGGGTTTGGCGCCCCTCGGGCCCGTGACATTTGCGGCGGACTTTGCCGCGGCTCGGGATGGGAGCGCCGTGCGGATCGAGCGGAGTGCCATCGAGCTGACCGGCACACGGCCGATCGCCCGGTTGAACAGTCTGCAATCCTGGCGTTACGACAGTGCAACCGGGGTGACGGCGGCGGAGGACCCGAAGGCGGATTGGTTCGAGGGCACGCTGCACGGCCTGCCGATCGGGCTGCTCTCCGTGCTGGCCGAGGGAGTTGATTTTGCGGGGGGCAATCTGAGCGGGGCGTTCGTCGTCGGTCCGACCGCGGACGGCTTCACGTTGCGGGCCGAGCGCCCGTGGTCGGCCACCGGAGTTTCCGTGGCCCGGGCGGGGCGTCCGCTTGCGACCGGGCTCGACTTGTCCATGGCGTTGCAGGCGACGCATTCACCGCGCGGCTGGACTTGGCGGGTCACGCCGTTGCGCGTTGACGCGAAGGGGCAGTTTCTCGCCGACCTGAAACTCACCTTGATGCCCTCGGCGGAGCGTTCCCGGCGGCTCGGGATCGAGGGCACCTGGCAGATTGATTTGGATGCCCTCGCGCGGCAGCCCGTGCTCGCGGATTGGGAGCGATTGCCCGGGCGTACCGCCGAGGGGACGCTGAGCGCGAGCATCGGCACCGCGACCGAGCTGAGTTCCAAATTGAAAGTGGTGGGGCATGATCCGACGCGGGAGCTGGCGGCGAATGCGCGGATTTACATCGACGCGTCCGGGCAGATTTCCGGTTCGGCACCGCTGACGATCACCGCCGGCGCGCAGACGACCGAGTTGACGTTGGCCGGGGCGTGGTTGACCGGGAGGGGTTTGCCGCGGCTGGATCTGGAGTTGGGCGGCGTATCCGTAGATTTGGCACCCGTGCGGACCGTGACCCGCGGATGGTTGGCGGCAAGGGGGCTGGCTGGGCCGGAGACCCTGGCGACCGCGGGGCCGACTTCGTCTAGGCCGGGTGATCCGCGGCCGTTCTGGGGCGACTGGCGCGGCGAGTTGAAATTGAATTTCTATCAGTTGCGCGTGGCGCCGTACGACATCACCCAGGTCGTCGGCACGCTGTCCGGTGACGGTCGTTCCCTCCGGCTCCAGGGTGGCAAGGGGACCGTGATGCCGCCGGCCGAACCGCCGCCCGACCCCAAAAAACCGCGTCCGCCCCGCGGACCGGAGCTGCCGCGCCGCCAGTTGACGCTCGACGGCGCCATCGCATTTGAGGCGGGTGGGGCGGCACCCTATCGGCTGGAGGCGGCGGGGGGCGTCGACGTCGTCGAGTTCAGCGATCTGCTTGGTTTCGCGAAGTCGCCGCCGGAAGCGGCGCTCGAAGGACGTATTGCCGTCGCCGCGACGCTGCGCGGACAGGGTGGAAACCTGCGCGAACTCATCGACCGGCACACCGCGGAGTTTCGCCTCACGGCGCGCAACGGTATCGCGCGACTTTTGAAGGCCAACATCGCGGATGGAATCACCGAGGATAAACCGTCGGCGGTGGGCGATGCCCTGGCCGGGGCCGGCTCGTTGCTGGGGACGGTGTTGGGCTTGGGGCGGGACTCGATTCACTCGGGAGCCAGGAATTTGCCCAAGGCGACCGAGGCGGTGCTGAATTTCACGTATCAGATTCCGGAGGTGCGTTACGACGATCTTGCGATCACCGCCCGCCGTACTGCGACCGGCGACGTAGAGGTGACGGAATTTGCGCTGACCGCACCGATGGTGCGATTACGCGGGACCGGCTGGCTGCGGCCACGTGAGGCGCAAGCGCTCGGTCAGAGCGCGCTTGAACTCGAGTTGGCCATGGGGGTGCGCGGCGTCTGGGCCGACGTGCTGGCGCCGGCGGACCTGTTGGCGAAGGAAAAGGATGCGGCGGGTTACACCGCGTTGCGGGATCCGGTACGCCTCGCCGGCACGCCCGCGGAGATCAATAGTCCCCTTTGGCGGGAACAGTTGCTGAAAGCGGCGCTGGCGCCGCTCGCGCGGGTGAAGAAATGACGGACTGGGTGCGGTACCGCGGGGGTTGCATCGGCCCTGCGCGAATATGAATTCAGGCGGCCTTGGCTGCCGGGATTTCAGCCGGGGCCATGCCGTTGAAAGTTAAGGTAGCCGTGGGCGAGGTTGTCCGGGCGGTTGTCCCCAGATAAATTTATCCCAGTGAGGTCGCCGCTGTCGGTTGCACAAGAAACGTTTCGTGAGGAGTCGTATTGCGGTTGGCTATCGTCAGCACGACGCCTTGCGCCTGCGTGGCGGTAACAGCGAAAGCAAATAAATTGCCGCAGCGCGTGAGCACAAAAAAGCCGCCCACCGACCAAGGAAGACGGCTTTGGAAAATGAAGTTCTTTTAGGCTACCTTGCGCCTGCGGCGGTCGATCGCCGCGAATCCAAGGATAACCGTGCCGAAGATCGCCGCGTAGGTGGAGGGTTCGGGGACGGAGGCACTGGTTAAAGTCCAGCCGGCCGTGACAGGGTTAAAATTGGTGCCGGTGAAGATGGTGTTACTATCGTAGGTGGGCGCAGTGCCTCCAAAATACGTTGTTTCAAGTCCGGTAACCCCCGTCAGATTAGCGCCAAGGAAGTTGGCGCCGAAGAGGTTGGCCCCGCTGAGGATGGCGTAGGAGAGATCCGCTTTCGTGAGATCTGCGCTCGTGAGATCCGCGCTCGTGAGATCCGCACCGTTGAAATCGGCGGTGGTGAGGTTCGCCCCGTTGAGGACGGCGTTGATGAGGGTGGCACTCTCGAGGTAGGCGCCGTCAAGGAGGGCGGAGGTGAGGATGGTGCAGTTGAGGTTCGCGCCGAAGAGGTAGGCACCGGTGAGGGTAGCGTGGGAAAGACTAGCGTAGAAGAGGGTGGCGCCAAAGAGACCGGCATAGGTGAGGTTGGCGTCGTCGAGGTTGGCGTAGCTGAGGTCGGCGACGGAGAGGTTGGCGCGGCTGAGGTTGTCCCCAGATAAATTTATCCACTCGAGACTGCCGCTGTAGGTTGCAGCGGTAAAATCTTCAGGAGTGTTATTGCTGTTCGCCATCGTCAGCACGACTTGCGCCTGTGCGGCGGTGATGGCGGAAGTGAATAGGCCGATGAGGATCGTGAGCTTGGCCAGGGTAGTGAGTGATTTCGTTTCAGGGTTGGATTCGTGGGGATTTGAAAAAGGAAACTGCACCTCAACTGGCGCCCGCCCGCCGCCGTTTGTAGGCGGCGAAGCCGAGGCTAACCGTGCCGAAGATCGCCGCGTAGGTGGAGGGTTCGGGGACTTGAGACATTAAAGACAGTGAAACATAACCATTGCCGAAGTTTGCAGCTGTTGTTTCCACCACATCCGTGAATTCGTAATCTGTGTAGGAAGTGCCGCCGAGTCCACCTGGGGCGCCAAAATAACCCCCATCGAAGGCATCACCACCGCCGCCCATGCCTGCGACGTCACCGTGGCCGTAGCCACCGCCTCGGCCGCCGCCGAATTCGGCGTAGTAGCCGTAGCCGCCGCCGTCGCCGCCGAGGTAGCCACCCCCGCCGCCGCCGCCGAGGCCACCACCACCCCCTCCTCCGTAGCCGCCGTTGCCGCCGAGGCCGTAATAGCCGCCGTTGCCGCCACCGAAGCCCTCGGAGAGGGCACCCCCACCGGAGCCGCCGGAGTTGATATCGCTTGGCGTGCCGCCATGGCCGCCGTAGTAGGAAAAGCCGCTGCCGCCGCCGCCGCCATAGTAATATCGGTAGTAGTAGTCGTAGGGGGCGCTGTAGGAATACCCGCCCCCACCTCCGCCGCCACCCGCAGTCATCAAGAGGATGCCGTATGAGTCTTGGTAGATATAGGAGCCGCCGCCACCGCCACCACCGTTGCTGCCGTCGAAGCCTCTACCACCAACAACGATGTCCAGAATCGTGGGACTTGTTAGGGTAAAAGTCCCCGTAATCTTGCTGCCGCCGCCGCCGTTGCCACCGCCCGAACCGCCTCCTCCGCCGGAGCCCCCTGCAGCAGAGAAATTATAGGTGCCGGCCTCGAGAGTAACCGTTTGGAGAGTTCCGGTATAGGCATAGGCGAAGGTGTACTGAGCATTCGCCGACCCAGCGAACGTGAACAGGCCGATGAGGATGGTGAGCTTTGCCAGGGTGTTTTTTGATTTCATGGGAGGTCTGTTCTTAGAAATGAACCTGATACGAGGTGGCCACCCAGGCGCTGGAGGTCTCGCAAATACTGACATTTCCTGACAATTGCGCCCGGCGGAGAACGGCCTGCAGCAAAGGTGAAATTAAGCGTGATTGCCTGGGCGTGTATCGCCGAGGGGACAAGCAAACCAACGAGGGCCGCGATCTTCGCCAGCGCGGTGAATGGTTTCATGGCGTTGGCTGAATGGGTGAACCATCCGCCTTAATCCGCGCGCCGCCGTTTGTAAGCGGCAAAGCCGAGCGCGACCGCGCCAAAGATCGCTGCGTAGGTCGCAGGCTCGGGCACGGAGGGGCCGACACTGGCGGTTTGCATATAAGGATCCGAGGAAACCTGAGCAAGGCCGAGATGGCCCACGATGGCGATGGTGCCTGGGTCTGAGGCATCCCAGAAGACAGGCAGCAGTGTAGCACTCGCCGGGAAAAGCCAGGTGGGGTTTTTGAGCAAGATCCATTCGCTGCCAGGAGAGACGGACTGGCTGTTGTAGCCCCAGACATACGCGAGGGTCGTGGTGCCGAAGGGGGCCGTGTTCGCGGCAAGCGTCGTTGTTTGCGAATACTGGGTGAAATCCGTGTTCCAGGCGATTAGGCCCAGACAGCTGAAGTTGCCTTGCCACTGCGTCACGTTGCCAACGGTGGGCGTGAAGGAGCCAAAGGAGCCGAGCGAGAAAGTGAAGCCACTCGTGAGCAAGGCATGCAAACTCGTTGTGCCGATTTCGAAGGCGGGGGAGGTGAAGTTGATCTCCACGGCCCGCAAGCCCGGTAGAACCAGGCCGCTACACAGAAACAGACCAAGGAGTCGCTTTTTCATAGGTAAATAAGGGGGCTTACGGCGTGAGATCGAACGGCACGTAGTAGTGGGGATCGGCCGAGATCTTGTTTATGATCTCGGCGCCGTCGGCGGTGAAGAGCACCGTGTTGTTGCGGTTGGTGCTGCCTCCGCCAATCAAGGTCCACTGCTCGGTTGAGCCGTCGGAGTTGCGTAGCAGGTAGTAGGTCTGGATCACCCCGGCGGATGATACTTGGATCTTGTCCGCGAGGGAAGATACCGTCGAGCCGGTCATGCCGTGAGCGTAGCTCATCAGCCGTTGGAACGGAGTCGCGTCGATCGGCAGGGGCGAGCTCACCAGATTATTCCCCGCCACCAAGGGTTGGGCGAATCCGTGCATCCGGACTTCACCAGGCCACAGCAGGGTCACTGGTTCAGTGGTGTTGCGGACCACGACCATGCCCACTCCAGGGAGAATGGGCAGACTATCCTGATTGGTCGAGCCTCCGCCAACTTTGGCCCATTGCATCACGCTGCCCGAGCCGTTGCGCAGGAAATAATAAGTTTCGAAAGCCTGCGTCTGGGGATTGAGGATCTGCACCTGGTCGGCATTCGGCACGACACTGGAGCCCTGCATCAGGGGGTTGGCTTTGGTGCCGAAAATCTGACCCAACGTGACATGCGCGCGCACCACGAGTTTGCAGCCGGTCAGGGCGGAGTTCGGGGGCAAACTGTTCAGCGTGGAGCGCGAGGATCCGGAGGCAATCGTGAGCGTGTTGTTGGCCGAGGTCTTGGTCGCTGCGACATCGACCTCCATGCGGTCTCCGGTATAGGTGCCGGTGGGGCCATCGGTAAATTCGGCATAATAGGCCGTTCCGGTGGTTAGGAGTGAACCGATATTGCGAGAGCTATAAGCCAGCGTTAGAATGGTGCTGGTGTGGCTCGTGATCAGGTCTCGGAAGATTCCGGGGTTGACCATGGGCATACCCGTGAATCGTGTGCCGGGGGCAAACGTTACGCGCACAGCACCCAGAGGCAGAGCGTGCGCCGACGTGCCGCCAGTCTGGTCCACGCGCAGGCGCAGGAACCGACGGGTGAGACCCGTGAGCACGGTGCGATCGGTCACCATGACTTGGTCGCGCCGAGCGTCCAGGGCGGTGACGCTCGTCTCCTGAGTAACGCTCACGCCGGAGTTCCATGTTTGGAGGTCGTTGGAGACATCAACCGTATAAGCGAGGTCCCCCACGTCCTTGCGCCGGACATAGGTCAGGGTCAGCGCGCCGCCATCCGCGCCGAGGGAGGGGAAGCCCGTGCTATCGGGAACCTTCGGGTCTAGGTTGGCGGCGTATTCCAGCAGATTGTTCAGGCCGTCACCGTCTGGGTCCGCTGCCGGACCACTGATCGTCAGATCGGTTTGCTCGCCCGCCGTGAAATGTTCTGCCTGCCAGTCACTGTAGGCCAGCGCTAGCACGGTCAGCGTTCCATCCACAAAGCTGAAGGTATAGTTGCTGGATCCGAGCGTGCCGGCCGTAACCGTGATTGGATAATTTGTGGGTAGGCTCGTTACGGTCGCAGTGGTGCTCAGGGTCGGCGCACCGCTAAGCGAATCGGCCGTGTCTCTGTTCACGAAATTGGAATAGGAAATCGTGAGCGTTGGATTGGCCTGACCATAGAGCCTGATCTGATTCGCGGCCGTCACCGTCAGCACTACCTTGTTCACGGTCACATTTACCGTGGTCGTGGCCGTGGCGTAGTTGGTCGTGTCAGTTGGCGTGAAAGTCACGCCCTGCGACGCGGTGCCCGCCGAGGGCGCGGTCGTCGGCGTCGTGAAGGCGAAGCTGCCTGCGACACTGCCTACGCCACCACTCAAGGTCGAGGAGGCGAGCGTCTGGCCGTAACGGATCGTACTCGCCGTGGGCGCGGTCGGGATCGTGCTGGCGGCCTTGTTCACGGTCACGTTTACCGTGATCGTGGACGTCGTGTAGTTGGTCGTGTCGGTTGGTGTGAAGGTCACGCCCTGCGACGCCGTGCCTGTGCTCGGTGCGGTCGTCGGCGTCGTGAAGGCGAAGCTGCCTGCGACACTGCCTACGCCGCCACTCAAGGTCGAGGAGGCGAGCGTCTGGCCGTAACCGATC
>CAIJFT010000425.1 GCA_903820035.1 uncultured Opitutia bacterium | reverse complement strand
GTGCCGAGGCCCGCGCTCGAACGCGTGATCGTGATCATCACCCACTTGTTTTGGGGCAGGACGACGGTGCTGATGACGCCCCAGGAATTGCCGATCCGGATCCGGTAGGCGGGATCGACGCCGACATAAAAGTTGCCGGATTGGGCGATGAATTCCGCGTAGGTGCCGTGGTTGGACCGGAGGAAGGCCCGGAACGAAACCGTGAATTCGCGGGCCGTCGGCACGAGCACACTGCCCGCCGCGAGATAGTCGCGACCACTCAGGTTCAGGCACGCGTTGACCGTGGCCGCAGCCCGGGTCGCGGTGAGGGCCGAAAGGAGGAGGGCAAGCGAGACTCGGGCGAGCGTACGAGAGCGGAACATGGTATTCAATGAGTGGACGCAGACCCCTGCTTATTTGTCAAAACCGGGGAGATGTTGAAACTCAGATGCGCGGCGCAAGTGCGACTTCACGGCCGATTCTACCTGTGTCGGGGTCAAGGGCCGGGGAGGTCCGGCCCACCGTCGCTCCTCCGGACCCGCCGGTAAAACCCTACTCGACCGCGCTCGGGCGCGGGTCGGCGTCATTGCCCGGCAGCGTGACGAGGTTCTCTTCCCACTCCTCGGCGGTGATGATCAGGTCGTCGATGAGCTTGGTCATGCTCTCCGTGGTGAGTTGGGCGAGTGCCTCATGGTAGCCGAGGATGACCCGTCCGTTCGTCGTCATGCCCAGCGTGGCCCCGTTGGTGCCGAGCCAGAGGGCGTTGGCGGCGAGGAGTTGCGGGCACACGCGCGCGAAATCCTCCGGCGCCACCGTGCCGATCTCGATAAAAAAGGCGACGCGGCCAGATTGCGGATCCAGTTGGAGTTGCACGGCGAGGTCGTCGTCGGCGAAAAGGGAGCAATAGCCGTCCGGGGTGGGCTGCAAATCGGGGAGATCGAATGCTGTGCCAAACTGGGCGATGAGCTGTTTAAACGTTTCCTCGTTGGTCATAAAGGGGGCGGGGGAGAAGGGATGAGTTCGGCAGGCTTCGAGGCGGGGCGCATTGGCGCGGGGAACGTAAGCGCCATCCCGACGGCCGGTGTTTACGGGGCCTTGGCCTGATCGTTGCCGCCGGTTTGAACGGCCCACGCCAAGCTTGCCCGGTGCAACCCCGGCTCTCGCTCAGGAGTGCATCAGGTCCATGATCGTCACGATCATCTCACGGCGTTTCTGGCTGTCCTCGGTGGCGGCGGCGACCGCCTCCGGGCTGACGCCGAGTTTTTGCAACGCGGCGAGAGCCTGATCCTTTACCTTGCTCTCGGGACTGATCGCCAACTGCAGGAGCGCCTTGGCATTTTGTTCGCGGGCTTTGCCCAGCGTGCCGACGGCCGCCTTGCCAGCGGCCTTGATCCAGCCGCCGATTTTACTGGCGCCGCGCGCGATGCCGAAGCCCATGGAAAGGGTGCCAAACAGAATCCCGGGCGGGGTGATCGCGCCGGTGGCCAAGGAAAGCGCGCCAAAAGTGAATGCCGCCGTGCTCATGGTCGAATCGTAAGCCTTGCGGACGGCCTTGCGGGTCATTTTCCGCTCCGCGTAGAGGCCGATTCGCGTCAGCTGGTCTTGCTGCTGTTGCTGGTTCAGGGTGCCGACGTGGGAGCGCCCCTCCGTGCGGCCCGAGGGGTCGAGGGCGAAGCGGGCTTCCGACTGATGGGGGAAGAGCACCCGGCCGTGCTGGCCACGATAGCCTTTCAGTTCGTCCCGCAAGCCGGTGGCGCGTCCGAGGTCGCCCGCCTGCTGGAGTGAGGACCAGTGGCCGGCGCGGCGCGCTGACTTCGCCGCCCCGTAGCCACTGATCAAGGCGTCGGCACCGGACAAGGCCACCGAGGTGCCGGCCAACCCCGTGACGGCGTCTTTGGCCAGGTTCACCGCGCTGGCGGCGCCGCCGAGAAAACGGGTGAATGAAACACTGGAGCCGGTGGCGCCAACCCCCATTTCCCGACCTTCAACCTTCACATTCCGGGCGCGCCATCCCCTGACGCCCTCCTCGGTGGAGGCGAGGTCCCGCCGCATGTTCGCACCGAGGGTCTGCTGCCGGGCGGCGTGGTGGCGTTGATGGATGCGGAGCCGCCCGAGTGCCACGGCGCGCTGTGGGGTGGCGGGCGCCGGCTGAGCTCCGCGGAGCGTGAGCCCCAACTCCTGCACCTGCACGCGCTGGTCGATACGCCGCAGGAGGGCAGACGATTCCCCCTCAAACTCGTTGCCGGGGAGTCGGCGGAGAACGATGTCCTTGATGAGGGTCTGGGCCAGTTCGCGTTTAGCGGGAGGTTCGCTGAGGCGGCCGGATGGCCCCGCGCCCGCCTGATACAACGTATACGAACCATCCGGGTTTGGCGTGGCGTGGATCTCGGCGTCCGGTGATTTTAGCGGGTCGCGTTGAAACGCGCTCAGCTCTTCAACCGTGGTTCGCCCAATCTGGACGTTGAGCTGACTGGGACTGGAATTGAAATTCAGGGACACGGGGAGGGCGGATGGATGATTAGGCGCGCTGGAAGGCGGAGAGCAGCGGGTCGACCGGTTTGGCCGGCCGGGCGGTAACCACGGTTCGCCACGCGCGGGCCGCCGCGGCGAAATTCCCCAGCCGCTGGCCGAGCTCCCCGGGGTCCAGGCCGGCGAAGGTCACGGCGTAACTCTGTATCACCATTCCGGTGACGGGATCAAGGGCCATCTGCAGGCCGCCGGTCTGGTCCCAGAGGTGGTTGACCTGGAGGAGCAGGGTATAGACGGCAAGTTCCTCGCCGACGGGTGGCTGCCCGAGCATGGCGGAAAGGACCAACCGTGACGTCGCGTCGTCGTAATCGAGGTCGACGCTCAGGTCGGCGGTGAAGGTCACGACCCACCGGGCGGGCTCGTAGTGCCGGATTTCAGCCGCACCCAGCTCCGGACCGAGGTCAGTCAGGGTGCGGGAGATGTCGAGTTCGGTTTGTTGCTCCAAAGGAAAGTGGTGGGAATTTTGCCGCCGGCGGATGAGATCGCGGTGACGCCAGACGGGAAGGGCGTTTAACTTCCCGCGTCGGTCAAAACCGAACGGAGTATTTGCGGCTAATCTCACCTGTTCGGGTGATGCTGATCCTGCAATTCGCGGCCGGAGGGCCGGCCATGATGGTCGCGGCGCAACCCGGCTGCCCGCTTCGGATCCGTCGCCCGCGCCTGCGGGGGACTTACCCCGGAGAGATCGAGAAGCGTGTAGCCAGCGACCTCCGCCTGAGATGGGTCGCTGAACCCTCAGCCGGAATCATGCCGTTGAGAGCTGAGCGTTGAGCGAAAAACCAAACGGTGAGTTAGCCATGCCAATGTCGGCCAGGCTACTCGCCCTCCGGGAATTGGTCTCTCAACCGTCACCTCTCATCCCTGAACTGAATTGTTCCGGCTCAGCGTTCAACGGCATGCTTTTGGCTCAGGCGTCGGCGTCCCTCGGGGCGATCGGGTCGCTACCGCCGCGGGGTTTCACGGTGAGCACTCGCCGCCAACGCGCGGCGGCTAGACTTAAGCTGATTGCGGCGTCGCGACGAGCACGTCGCAGTGGTTCCCTTTTTCGTCTATGGCCTCAATTTCGAAATCGCGCAGCTGGGACAGGAACGTGGTTTCCCTTTCATCCCCATGGGCGTTCCGCCGCTGCAAAAAGGCGCTACGCAGACTCTGCTGCCTGTCGGTCAATACCCCCGAAGCTTCGTCCCGGTAGTTCAGCGAGTAGACCTGCTTCAGACCAATGAAGCCTGCCGCCGTGAAAGGGTCAGGGCGAAACTTGCAACGATGCCGGCAGACCGAGCCGGGTGGTTGCAGTATTTCAGCCTGCCCCCCTGCGGAGCGCCGGTCTAGCCATGGGACGCAGGCCCTATCGCGTGGGCCAACCCGTCATGCGTTCAGCCTGCAACGACCTGGCGAGGGCCTGGGCGGGGCCAAG
>CAIJFT010000424.1 GCA_903820035.1 uncultured Opitutia bacterium | reverse complement strand
GCCGGAATGATCACGGTGTCGGCGGGGGAGCCGGCCAGTTCCCGCGTGCCGCCGCGATCGGTGGCGACCAGCGGCAGTCCGGCGGAAAGTCCTTCGATGAGGCTGAGCGGCATGCCTTCGTTGTGGGTGGAGAACAGCGTCAGGGCGTCCAGACCGAGCAGCGCGGCAGCGTGCTCGTCAGCCGAGCGGTAGGCGCCATGGTAAACCAGATTCGGCCGGCCGGCGAAGTACTCCGGTGGATACGCCTCCCCGGCGCCGTGGATGTGCCACTCCACGCCGCGCAGGGCGGGTTCGGCGGCGAGACGGGTGATGACCGCGATGCCCTTTTCGGGAATCAGCCGGCCGGTGAAGCCGAACCGCAGCGGGGTCCCCGGGCCGCGCGTCGGGACCGCGTCGGCGGCGACCGGACACCGGGTCAGGTAGGGGAGGAAGCGCGCGTCGTGCCGTCCGGTCGCGTCATTGAGGGCTCGGCTGGTGGCTTCGCTGCAACCGACCAGCTCCGGGGCGGCGGCCAGCATGCGCCGAAACGCCGGCGACCACGTTGCCTGCTCGCCGGCGTCGGCGGCGGTGTGGTGGTGATGGATAACCCTCGTGCCTTGGCGCCGGGCGCGCCAGACCGTGCGGGCAAGCGCGCTTTGGGCGTTGGTGTAGATCACGTCCCAGGGCGTGGCGCGGGCCCGCAGGGTTTCCCACCCGAGCCAGGCGAGTTTGGCGACTTTGCCCGCGTGGCCGCGGTCGCGGGTGAGTTCCCGGAAATCCACCCCGGCCCCGGTGAGCTCCGCGCGCAGCTCGGCGCCCAGCGAGCGGCTGGTGGTGAGCAGGCGGACGTGATGTCCGGCCTGCGCCGCCGCCACGGCCAGGCTGCACACGTGCCGCTCCATTCCGCCATAGGCGGCCATCTGCGGGGCATAAAAGAGGAAGTGCATCCGGAGCGTATCAGGCGTTCTGTGACACAAGAGTGGCGAGAAACGCGGCCGTCACCCGGGGCAGGATGGGGGCCGGTGCGCAACGGCGGCCGAGCCAGGCCGCGGCGCGGTCCGGCGTGAGATCCGTGAGACGGGCGAGCCGGTCGGTTTCGGGGGCAGCGGGCGGCAGCGCAAATCGCGGCGTCCAATCGTCGCGAGGAACGAGGACGGGGAGGCCGTGATCGAGCAGGGCCGCGGCAGCGCCGCTCTTGCCAATCAGGGCCCACGGATGGGGTGCGAGGCCGAGGTCCGCAGCCTGAAACACGCGGGAAATCTCGGCAGGGGGCAATTCGCCGGTGGCGACGGCGGGGAGGCCGTGCTCACGGAGTTGGTCCAGAATGTCGGCGCCGTGCGTCCCGGTGCGTCCCACGGCGACCAGTACGGGGCTGCGGCCCAGACGGCGCGCGAGCGCGGTCAGGAATTCGGCCGTGGCGTGCGGCCGCCACTGCGGGTGCAGGGTGCCGAAGCTCACGGCGACGAGCCACGTCGGTCGCGGCCCGGCGGGCAGGTGACGCGCCAGAACCGCGGCGTCGGCGGTTACGAGCGGGATGTTGCCGAACAAGGGCAGCACGGTGGCGGCGATGCCGTCGCGCGCCAGGACGGCGCCGTACGTGGCGTTGCTGGTCGCGACCGCCGAAGGTTGCAGGGTGGAAAGCCAACCGAGGAGACCGCGGCGCTGGAGGGCTCCGATGAGGCGGTTCCGCCATGGCTCGTGCCGGTCGATCCCGATCCAAAGTTCGTGCAACAGCACGTGCGGCCGGCGGGGCGCGAGGCACCGTGCAAAGGCACGCGCCTCCGTCCCGATGAGGCCTTTGGGGTGATAACCGTAACTGACAAATTGCCAGCTGACCTGGTCGGGCGAAAACGCAGCGAGGGTCCGTTCCAGTTGGGCGACGCGGTCGCCCAGCGGTTCGCTTGAGGCGAGCCGCAGCTCGCCCGCGGTTTCAGCGGTCGCGGCGAGGTGCGGGTCCCGCAGGGAAACGAGCAGGCAGGTGTGACCCCGCGCGGCGCAGGCGGCGGCGAGTTGGCGTGCGTAGTCGCCCACGCCGTCCCGGCCGGGTTCCAGCGAAGAGCAGAGGAAGGCGATCTTCACGGCTGCAAGCGGTCCTTCCCCTCCGGAGTGATCGCGGAGTCGGGTGGCCGCAGGAACGACTGCCCGGCCGGGCCGGTGCACCGTTGGCGCGGGTGGATTCGGATGACCACGGTTGCGACCGGGACCATGAGCCGTCCCTCGGTGCTGGGCGCAACGGGAGTCATGTCCGGCGGTAGAAGCGGCCCATCAGGGCGGCCGCGCGCAAGGAGAGTGCCAGGCGCCAGCGTATCGCAGCGGGAAATACCGGCAGTGGTCCGGCGAGGTGGGCAAAGAACGCTTTTTGCGCGAGGCCCGGGGGCCGGCCGCGCAGGGCGTCGCGGAGAAAGCCGCCGCGCCAGGGCTTGGTGCTGCCGGCGGCGTGGGACAAGAGATGTCCTCCGGGCAGGAAGTCCATCCCCTCCGGGCCGGCGGCATGAATCGGCTCGGGGCCGAGTAAGAGCGCCATGTTCAGCGCATCCTGGTCTGCCGAGTGGAACAACGCGTGCGGGCCGGCATGTTTCAGCACACCCAGCGAGCCGGTCTCGCGTGCGCCGGCGGCCACGAGAGTCTCCCAGCGGTTGAGTAGATCCGCCTGACTCCGGGGAAGTCCGATGAAGCCGGCGTTGTAGTATCGCTCCAGCGAACGGATCGGCGTGAAGGACGAGCGGCGGAAGAAATCCAGCCACGCCAACCGGTAGGGGTGTCCCGCGGGAAAGTTGGCGTTTACGTCCTCGACCAAGGCAATCCCGTCGCGGGCCCAGCGCGCCAAGACGGTCCACGGCGCCTTCACCACAATGTCAGGGTCGAAGTAATACAGCGTCTCCGCTTCGGGATGGGCGCGCCACGTCGCCCGGAGGAAGGCGGGTTTGTGGTTGGTGAGGTGGATGGTCGTCGTGACCGGCACGCAGTGGACCTCGATCGCCGGGGCGAGCTGGAATGCGGCGGCGGCCCAAGGGGGTGGCGGACCGCGGTGACCGCAGACGATGATGCCGGTGAAGCCGGTCGCGTGCAGCGAGTTGATCAGAGCGGCGGCGCCGAGGTGGTAGTCGCCCTCGAAGAGCGTGCAGACCAGGGGCCGGGCGGCGTTGGTGGCGACGGTTGGCATGGGTCAGTTCGTCTGGCGGCGGAGCACCGCGAGATTGGCGAGATAATGCAGGCCCTTGAGTTCCACCCTCCGCTGCGGCCATCCGCGGGCCACTTGGCGGAAAGTGTAACGCAGGGCCCCGCGGATCAACCAGGCCAGCGCACGGTCGGTGATCCGGCGCGTCCGGGGATAGGCCCAAGCCTCGGCGAGAAATGTTCCAAGTACCGCCCAGTTGTCCCCCAACTGCTCGAGCTGTTCGACGGTGAAGCCGTTGGCCGTGGCGTGGTGGCGCAGCGCGAACGGTGTCGGGCGCCAAAAGTCATAGGGCACTTCGTGCAAAGGATAGAAGTGCGGGCAGGTCACTAGCACGTCGGCGCCCGGGGCGGCGAGTCGCGCAAGATTACGGAAGGCCGCGGGCCAATCGGCGACATGCTCCAGGACCTCGGTGCAGAGGAGAAAGTCGTACGGTCCCTGCGCAAGCAAGGCGTCCGGCAGTTGGCCGTCGAGAGTCGCGATGAAATCGACCGTGCCCTCGGGATTCTGCACGGCGTCGAGCGCATGGTAACGCAAGCCGCGCGCGGTGATGACGGCGCGGAACGGTTGGCGACCGCAGCCCACGTCGAGGACCCGCGCTCCGGCCGGCAGGCGCGCGAGGGCGTTTTCCAGCGCGGAGCCGATCGCGCCGGCGAGGAGCGGCACGATAAACGTTTCGGGTGGCCACGACGGCTCGTAGGCGGGGCGGGCGGGGCGGGCGTCGCGCGGGGGCGGGGCGGCAGGGCTCGAGTGGGAGTGGCTCACCGGCGGAAGAGTTGGGAAAGGCGGTACTTGGCGTATTTCAGGGTTTGGCGCAGGCGGTTGGGGCGCCAGTTGCCCCACGCGGTGCGGCGGACCTCCGCGAAGAAGCGCCCGGCGGATCCGCCCTGATCGTGGCCGAGGAGCCACGGCTTGTGCGGTCCGACGAAGTGCAGCAGTTCGCCGTCGAGGTGGCAGCCGCCCCGGCCCTCATCCGCCCACCACGCGGGCATGTTCCAGTTGGCCGGCAGCGCCAGCCAGCGGCGGTGCAGCACGACGTTCAGCGCACTTTGGTCCCAATAGCGGGCGTGCTTCGGCCAGGCGTGCAGGTAGGCGAGGACGCGCTCGCTGACCTTTTCCTGTCGCCAGCGCGGCAGGTCGATAATGAGGAATCCAGCTTGCAGATACGGGTCGTCCGGCGGCAGGCCCAGTTCGCGGACGGGCAGGCCCTCGTTGCCGAGGGTGCGGGTGACAACGTCCGGCGCCGCGGCCACCATGGCGTCGCCAAGGTGGAGATGGGCCAGCGGAGTAAGGTCGGCTTGCACCACCATGTCGGCGTCGAGGTAGATCAGGCGCTGCTCATCGACCAGTTCCGGCAGGGCGAGCCGGGCGTAGGTCATCACGCTTGAGCCCCAGTCCTGCGGCAGCCCGGCGAAACGCCCCATTTCCGGTTTCAGGCGGACGAGATCATGCTTCCGGCCGGTGGTGACCAGGCTACGGGCCAGACGCGCCCAAGTGCGGGGCCGCATACCGCCGTCGAGCACGTACACGCGCACCGGGGCGCCGCCGGCGGGCAGGTGGCGCAACGCGGAGGTCAGGGCCACCGTGCCGCCTAAGGCATAGGTCTCGTTGCACGCCGTGCAGAGCACGATCGTTGGCGGAAGCGCGACGGATGGTTTCACGGTTTTTTGGCTAGGGCGTACGCCCGGCAGGCGAGGGCGCGCAACCACCAAACGGCGCGCCAACGGATGCGGCAGGCGCGTTGAAAATGGCGGGCGGCGAGCGCGGGCTCGCTCCGTTGCCGGAGCCGGCCGGCCGCCGCCCATTCGGCGGCGGCGCGCTCCAGGCGGGCCGCGCTGGGAATGGCGGTCCAGTCGAGGTGCTGGTCAAACACCGCGGCAGCCGCCTCGGCCATCGCCGCGCTATGCGTGGAGAGGGCGGTGGCGTGTTTCCGGTAGAGGCAGGTATTCGCGCCCGTAAAGGCGAAGACGGCGCCGGCCCGCGCGCAGCGCAGCCACATCTCACGATCTTCAACGTAGCGGAACGTCGGGTTGAAGCCGCCGACCCGCGCCCACAGCGACTTTTTCAGCATCACGGACGAAGGCTGGATGATGTACCCGCCGTGAAAGAGGGAGACGGGAAACGCCGCGCGTATTTCCGCTGAGGGGGCGCGGAGCTCGAGCTCACGCCCGGTGTCGCTATCAAAGAGGATGGAGCCGGCGTGCACCAATTCCGCGTCGGGTTGGCGTTCCGCCGCCGCCACGAGGTTTGAAAGGTGTTCGCGGTGCCAGAGGTCGTCGCTGTCGAGCAGTACAATCCACTCGGCCTGGGCGAGTGCCACTGCCGTGTTGCGGGTGGCGGGAAGCCCTTGGTTTTTTTCGTGGCGGACGAAACGGGCGGGCTGCTGATCGCCGGCGGCAAAGGTCTGAAACTGTGCCTCCACGGCGTCCTGCGAGCCGTCCTCGATCAAGATTACCTCCCAGTCGGTGAAGGTCTGCGCGCGCAGGGAGGCGAGCGTTTCGGGGAGATACCGTTCGGCCTTGTACGCGGGGATGCAGATGCTGAGGCGGGGCGAAGCCATGGGTTCAGGCAGCGGGTCGAATGTGTTCTGCAATGCGGTCGAGAATGGTGGCGTCCACGGCGATATCGAATTTCCGCGCAAAGAGCTGGCGGCTATCGCGCAGGCGCGGCCAATCGGCCTGGGTCAACGTCCGCGGATGGGGATCGTGGGGTGGGAAGTCGATTTCCCGCCAATCCCGATTCTCGAGCGTGGCGGCGAGGGGACTGTTGAGCAGGACGGATTGAAAAACGATTTCGTCCGGGTGGGCCGCCGAACTCAGCCAGGTGCGAATCCGTTTCGCTTCCGGCGCTGAGACCAGATACCGGCACGCGGCGCGGGCGAGCACCATGTAATTGGAGCCGCCGTAATACTTGAAAAAAACCGGCAGGCGCCGACGCCGACCCGGCCAGTAGGGCAGCCGGTTCTGCCAACCGAGAATCGCGCGCAGCCGGCGCCCGAGCCCGGGCACGCCCAGGAGTCTGGCCAGCCACGGGGCGTGCAGGTGGTGGCGTTCCAGCCGTTCACGGGCGTTGGACCACTGCGTCGTGGCCAGCGGATCGAACCAGCTCAGGTAGCTGCGCCCGGGGGCTGCGGCCAGCCGGGTCTGACGCTCGGCGCGCGAGGTCAGGGGGAAATCCTGGCCGGTGAGGTTAATGAAGTGTCGCCAGGCCGGAGCGTGTTCGAGCGCAAGCTGCATGGCCTCGGTCTGGAGATCCGAGATCGCGGGACCTCCCCAGATGACCGCCCGGGGGCGTTGCACGAGAACGTTCCGGTTGTCCCGCGCGAGTTCCCGGCTCAACGCGTGCAGGCTGGCGGGCGCGCGGCGATCGAAATGCAGCACGAAGCAGTCGTCCGGGTGCTGGAGCGCGCGGATCAACCGGGCCACTTGGTCCGGCTGCTTGTGGGCAAGAATGTGATACGCGAAGGCCACGCAGCGGATTCCGGATCTAAGCGGCCTCCGCGCGCGGGAGCGAGGCATAGAACCGCTCATGTTGGTCCAGCACCTGCGGCCAGGCAAAGTGCTCGACGGCGTAGCGGCGGCCGCGCCGGGCCTGGTCGGCCCGCAGGGTCCCGGACGCGAGGCAGGCCGAGAGGGCCTCCACCATGCCGGCGGCGTCATTGTTTTCGACCAGCGTCATCACGTCTTCGCCATAGCTCGCCATCCCTCCGGTGCGCGTCGTGAAGATTGGGGTTCCGCTCGCCATGCATTCCACGATGGCATTGCTCGCCGTGACGTTGTCGTACGGCATGCAGAACGCCCAGCTCTCCGCGTACAACGCGCGGAGCTGCTGATCGGAGTAGGCGTGGACCAATTCAAAACGTTCCGGCGGTAGTTCGCGGACGAGTTCCGGCCGGACGGTGTAATCCGGGTGGATCAACCATTGGAATGTCACATCGGGATGCCGTTGGAGTATTTCCCGTGCCACCCGGAGCAGCATGGGTACATTACGCATGTAGCGACCGACCGCGCAGAGCCGGCGCAGCGGCGGAGGGTTCGCCGGTTGCCAGAAATCAATGTCGATCCCGTGCGGAATGAATACACAGGGAATATGGGGGCACCGGATGTTGATGGCGACGCGTTCCCGGTCGGACATGCAGATAATGCCGCCGGAGCGCGCAATCTGCTGCCAGGAGGCCGCCGTCCAAAGTTCCATCGGCTGGTGCAGGGTGAGAATGCAGCCTTCAGGATGCTTGAGGTGGGAGAGTTCGTCATCGCCCCAAATAAAATGAACCCAACGCGGCCGGCGCCGGGCTGAAATCCGGTTGCCGCGCCAAACGTGGAATGCCGTGGTGGGATTGAGCCCGCGAAACGCGGGCAGGCGGCGGAGCACTTTCGCCGTCGCTTTCTGGACAAGCGATCCGCTCCACCCCGTGCACCGATAGCCCCGCTGCTGCAGCTTCAGGGCGAGGAGATTATGTCCCTGATGCTGGGTGAATCGCTGTTCGGCGATGATCTCAACGTCGGGCAAAAGGCGGTGATTCATGCGAGTAGAGGTGTCAGCTGGCGCAGGGCCAAAGAGCCACTGAGGTTTTGACGGATCCAGTCGAGTTGGTGCGTTACGGCCCGCTCCCAAGCCGGCGGGTGGCACAGTAAATCCGTGCAGGCGTCGGCGAACGCGCCGGGAGTGTCCGCGACCCTGACCACGTCGCCGGATTCAAGTGCGTCAAAGCCTTCGGCCCCGGCCCGCGTGGTGACGACGGGGCGACCGTAGCTCATGGCTTCGACCATTTTGATTTTCAGTCCGGTACCCATGGGCAGGGGAACCAGGCAGACCGAGGCGCGGGCGTACTCCGAGCGCAAGTCGGACACCGGACCCAAGAGCTGCACGCCGGGTGGGGCCGCACCCACGGCTTTGCCGACGGTGCCGGCGATCGCCAGTTGGGCGTTTGGCCGGGTCGCCCTGATCCGCGGCCAGATTGCGCGCACGAGGTCCTGCACGGCTAAGATGTTGTGACCACTGTAGCCGCCGACGAAGAGGCATCGGTCCGGTTCAGCTCGGGCTGAGTCGAGCGGCTCCGGCGTGCATGGCATGGGAACGGTGATCACGGGTTTGCCCGGGAGGAGGGCCCGGAAGGCTTCGGCTTCGCGGTCCTGAATCGCCACCACGGTGTCGGCGCGCCGCAGCAGCGCGCTTTCTTCGATCGCCGACATCGGCAGGAAATCAAGTGCCTGACCTGCGGCGCGGTAAAGTTCGGTGCGGCGATGGGTCAGGTTGTGCGTCAGGACAAAAACCCGGATCGTAGTGCGGACATCGGAGGGCAGTCCGTCGAGTAGCGTCAGCATCGGGGTACCGTCGACGATGACCGCCCCGGGGCGGGTACGTTTGATGAGGTCGGCCGCGAAGTGTTGTTCCGCCGGCGTGGCGAGATGCTCGATTTCCGCCGGGCGAGCGGGGGCGCTCGCGGGCCGCCGGCTGAGCCAACCGGCCAGGGTCGAGGCGACGCGGACCGGTCCGATTCGGACCGTGTCGCGCACCCAGCCGCGTGCGATGTAGGGGGCCCGCAGCGGGTCGCGCATCGCGCGCCGGCCTTGGCCCAGTGGTGCGCCGATCCAGCCGTAATGCACCGGGTGTCCGGCGTGGTGGAGCGCCCCCAGCAGCGCGTGCGGGTACACGCAGCCGCCGTGTTGGCTCGGCATGGCCAGGCTGGCACTAAGGAAAAGGAAAGGTCGGGACGTGGCCACGCAGGGAACGGCGGTCGGGCTAGTTGTGCCGGAGTAGAATCCAGAAAGTGGATTCGGCAACGGGCTGGAAACGTTCCTGCAGATCGGTCCGGTAGATAGCCTGCAGCACGGCGACCTCGCCGCTCTGCAGCACGGGGGCCTTTGGCACCATGAGATGGGTGACATCGCGGAACAGTTCCGCGGCCGGCGGGTACGCTTCGCGCGAGAACGTGTTCCACGCCCACCACAGGCTGCCGCCGCGCGGGTAGGGCCGGCGCAAGGCGAAGGGAAACGGGTTGGTGAGATCGAAGGTCATAATCCGGCTGCCGGCATCGGTCTGGGCCGCGAGCAGGGTGAGACCGTCGTTGACTACGACCGCGTACTGGTAGGGCGTGACAGGGGCAGCGGCGGCGAGGATCTTGGGCGTCACCTTGGCGGGGTCGCTCTCCTCATAGCGTTGTGGCGGCAGGAGGAGCTTTCCGAGGGTCGGCGATTGGACGGTGCATCCGGCCGGAATCATCGCCCGCATGTGCCGGCCCCGGATTGCGGGCCAGACGATACTGGCCGCGTCGCTGCAAAACGTTCCGGCGCCCAGCAGCAGTGCCAGGCCGAGGGTGACGCGGTGGCGTAGGCGGAGGGCGTGTTCGGAACGGTCGCGCGCCGTGAGGCGGCGGGCGGCGTGTTCGGCCAGCAGCAGCAGCGTGAGCGCGAAGAGGGGGACCTCGCTCACTTGCGCGTTCAGGGTCAATACGCAGAGGCCGCAGGCGAGGCCGGCGAGGGTCAGGCCGGGCGCGACATACCAGGGCGACATCTGGCCCAGCCGGCTGCGGAGCTGCAGCAGCGGACGGAGGATGATGTAGCCGCCGACCACGACGAGCATCGGGGTCGCATTGTTGAGGGCGAGCTCCGCCATCCGGCTCAAGCGGTCGGCGAGGGGATTGACCCGGCCGAGGTAAGCGATTTCCCGGAACCAGGCCCCAGCTTGAAACCGGGTGCCGACCAGTAGAATCGCGGGCAGGATCGCCGCACCGGCGGCGAAGGCGAGCCACTGAGCGCGGGAGCGGCGGAAGAGCGCGAGGCTCACGACCATCACGCCGACTGCGGCCAAGGCGTAGTTAACCTTGGTGAGAAACAGCAGCCCGCAAATCAAGCCTGAGCCGAAATCCTCGGCGCGGAGCGCGCTGCGTGACCCGGCGCCGTCGGGCGGCAGAAACTGCTGGAGAACCAGCAATGACAGCAATGCCCAGCCGAGGCGGTTGTAGGCCATGGCGTAGGAGGCATGTGAAAACTCGAGGGTGTACGGCAACATCCCGAACGGCAGCGGCCGGGTCGCGGTGATTAGACCGGCGAGGTAAAGGGTCGCGCCCAAACTGAGCCACGCGCTGAAACGTCGGCGGGTCAGCCACCACGCGTAGAGCGCGAGTGGAGCCAAGGCCAACGCGGGGGCGTAGGCGAGGGCGTCGGCAGTGCCGCCGCTCAGCCTTAGTCCGAGACTCACCAGCCAGGTCGGCAGTAGTCCTACCGGCGAAAGATAATCCACATGCGCCATCTGACCCTGCTGCCCGCGCGCCGCGGCCTCGAGCATGATCACCGGGTCCCAGCCCATGTCGGCTTGAAACGCGGCGCCCGTCCAAATCAAGAGCCCCGTGATGCCCGCCACTGCGGTGACTAAAACGAAGAACGCGCGGCGGTAGCTGCGGGGCGCGCGGTCGGCGGCGAGTCGGTCGATGAATTCCATGGCCATGGCGGTGGGCGGATCAGGCCCGGACGACTCCGGCAAAACGCAGCCAGGCGCCGGTGCGCTGCATCGCCGCGTCAAACGTCAACGCCGGGTGGTAGCCGAGCACCCTCTCCGCCTTCGCAATGGGGAAGCGCCACCGGCAGCTTTGGAGTTCGCACATCTCCTCGTGGACGGCGGGGCGCGCAGCGTCGGGCAATCGCCAGTTGTCTGGGGGGTGGTTTGCCGGCCAGGCCGCGGCCGCGGCCTTGGCGATACGTTTGATCCGCGCCGGGATCACCGGCATCAGTGACATGGCGAAGTCGGTGGCCGCGAGGCGCGCCAGCCGTGCGCTCGGGCTGCTGCGAAATACCGGTGGGGTCACGGCGTGCACGTCGCGGAGGTCCGTGCCCGCGGCGCCGGCGATGGCCGCATAGAAGTCGCGCCACGTGATCGTTTCGCGGTCATTCAGGAGGAAAACTTCGCCGTCGGCCTCGGGCGTCATGAGTGCGAGCCAGATGGCGTCGATGAGGTTGTCCACCGCGATCGCGTTGCAGATGCCGGCCCCGTCGTCGACGAGCCAGGCCGTGCCGTCGCGCAACTGACCCGCTACGTCGGCGACGAGGCGCGAGCGGGGGCCATGGACGATGCCGGGGCGCAGCTGGACGAGTTCAACGCGACCGTTCTTGCGGGCCGCGGAGAGGATCGTTTCGGCGCGCGCCTTGGCGGTGTTGTATTCGGACTTCTGTTTCAGTAGCGGCGGGGTCGAATCGGTGGTGCCCGGCGCGGGCGTCAGCGAGTGGACGGCGGCGCTGCTGAGCGCGACGATGCGTTTGACGCCGGCCTGGGCGGCGGCCGGATAGAGCGCGGCGGCCATGGTCACGATCTGTTTGGCGTCACCCAGGGCGGCGTGGACCACCGCGTCGCAGCCCTGCAGGGCGGCGGTCAGGGCGGCCACGTTGGCGGGATCGGCCACGCGCCACGGCAGATCGAAGCGGGCGAGGACGGCGAGGCTACGGAAGGCGTGGACGACCGGCACGACCTCGGCGCGGCCCTCGAGATGAAGGCGTTCGACGAGGCGGAGACCGACAAAGCCGCTGGCGCCAATGACAGCGATTTTCATGCGGCGGTCCTCCGTTGGAGCCGGGCGAGGCCGGCGGTTTCGGCGGGCGAGAGCCAAGGCTGGTCCATTGCGCGGCGTTCGCGGTAACAGGCCTCGATCAGGCGCAGGGATCGAAGCCCCTCGGCGGCGGGAATAGCGAGGGCGGCGCGGCCGCGGATTGCGTCGGCGAGGTTGATTAACTGGTGGATGAAGGCCTGGGGCGATCCTTCGCCGGCGGAATGCCCAAGCAGGGTGAGGCCATCGTCGTGGCGCGGCAGCACGTCGCCGCGCAGTACGGTGGTGACGCCGTCGAGGCTGAGGGTGAGTTGGCCGGCTTGGCCGACGTTCCAGGCGATGCTGCCGCGGGTGAAGTTTAGACGGAACGTGTTTCGCGTCGCCCAGTCGCGGCTGAGACGGACCCGGCCGGTGAACCCCGGAGTGTACCCGAGTTCAAGGGTACAGTTGGCTTCCTGACCGCCGGCGGCGTCATCACGGTAGTCGAGCCGCGAAGGTTCACCAAACCACCACAGCAGGAGGTCAAGGGTGTGGACGCCGGTGTCATACAAGACGCCGCCGGGAGTCGCTTCCCGGCGGAAAAAAGAATCCGATGCAGCTTCCCAGCGGAACGCGCCCCCCTCCTCGACCTCAAACGACACGGGCTGGCCGAGGGTACCGTGGGTGCAAATTTCCTTGATCACCCGTGTGGCGCGGAAGAAGCGCCGGTAAAGCCCGACGGCGAGGGGGCGGCCCGTGCGGTTCGCCGCGTCAGCCATCGCCTCGGCGTCCGCCAGACTGGCGGCCATTGGTTTTTCGCACAGCACCCCGCACCCTTTTTCAAGGGCGAAGATGGACTGGGTGGCATGGAGGCGGGGGGGCGATGCCACGACGACAAGGCTGTCCGAGGCGAAGGGAACGTCCTCAAACCGCGCGACGCTTTTGGCGTGCGGAAAGCGCGCGGCGATCCCGGCCCGATTGGGCTCGTGCGGATCGCAGACGGCGGCGACGCGCACCACCCGTTTCTCCTCCAAAAAGGCGAGAGCGGAGGCGTAGAAGAATTTGGTGATCGCACCGCAACCGGACACGATGACCGGAACCGGTTCGGGCATATTGGGGAAATGGGTCATGGTGCGGATCTAAAGCAACGGGCGCGGGCCGGTTTCACACGTTGAAACGTAAGTGACGAATACGGACCTGTTTTGGAACGGTTGGTGCAAGTCTTATGCGTAGTAGCCGGTCGGCGACAGAGGGCGCCACCGGGGGCTCGTCTGGAACCGCGGCGCACAAACTACGGTTGGGCTTGCCGCCTCAGCTCGGTGGCGAAACGGCCTTGGATTGCGATGGGTGAAAACTCTCCCGCGGCAAAAGAGCGGACGAGGGCGCCGCGGGCGGAACGGAAATCGGCATCAGCCAGTTTTTGGGTGAAGCGGGTCAGTCCCGCGGTGTCGTGCGGCTCGAAATAATCGGGGTAGCCACGCGCTCGGGCCCACTGCGCCACCGCCGTGTCGGCCGGCGCGACGATCGCGATCGGGCGGCCGAGATGGCAGTATTCGATCAGTTTGCTCGGAAAACTGGTGCGGGTCCACGGCATCGCGTCGCTGGACTGGGCATAGCTCACGACCAACGCGGTCGCGTGGGAGCGAAAGTAATCCAGGGCCTCCGTGTTCCGTGCGAACGGCGCGCGCCAATCGACCCCGGCGGCGCGGAGCGAGGCGACGTGGGTTGCGTCCTCTTTGAGCACGGTTTCGAAGCTGCCGCCGCCGGCGTGGATGGCCGCGGCCAGCGTCGCGAACGCCGGAATTTGCGCCGCCCAATAGTTGCCGGCGTAGACCAAGCGCACGGGGGCGGCGGCGCTTGGCGGCAGGTCGGGCGCGGCGTTTGCTCCTTCGGGAATCGGGGGCAGGATGCCCGCGCGCCGCGGATCGAGGGTGAAGCAAGCAGCCAGTTCCGGGGAAGCAAACCACGCCCGGTGCGAACGGCCGAGGACCCACTGCCGCCGCGCATGGGCGCGCTCACCGTCGGCCGGAGTCGGCGCGAAGCAACGGGTGTCGTCGTGGATAAGGGTCGAAAGGGGCACCCCGCAGCGTTGCGCGAAGCCGGCGGCGGCGATGCTGAGCGTGTCGCTGAAGGCGGAGAGATAAGTGACGGCCGCAACCGGCCGCGCTGCGCCAAGCCAAGCGCGGACTTCACCCGCCCACAGCCACGCGCGGACGGCGCGCGACCAGGGTTGGTCGGCGTCGAAAGGTGGCCACCACGGGCGACGATGGGAAAGCTCCAGCACCGGCCAGCCGTGTGCGCGGCAGGTCGCGTGCAGCGGTTGCTGGCCCCAGTCTGCCACGATGCGAATGTCCCAGCCCTCGGCGGCCAGCCGTTGCAGATGGCGGTACACGATGATCGCGCTGCCCGCGCCCTCGGCTGGGACGTGACCAAAGTAGACGACAACGGGTTTCATGCGGTGGGGTTGATGGAGCGGCGGGCGTCGCGAGCGTCGCAGCGTGCTCCATGTGGTGCTGGTGCGGACATGCTCGTTCCCGTCAAAGATTTACCAATACCCGCCGCGGTCGACGCGGGGGGCTTCGGCCGGGGTTTCCCCCGCTGCCGGCCGGATCCATGCGTCGTTGAAAAACGACTGGAACTCGGGGCGGGTATCCCAGCGTCCGCCGCGAATGCCGAAGCATAGTTGGGTTGGCCCGCCGGTATGCAGACCGATTTTCCCGAGGCGTTTGCAGTGCGCGGCCAGGGGAATGCCCGCGGCGCCGCAGCCGATCAGCGCGACGTCGAAGCCGGGATTGGCGGCCAGCGCGGTGACGCGTTCCTCGAGCCATGCGAGCATGGCAAACCAGTCGGGAAACGCGTTTGCGGAGAAACCGTACGGGCTGCGCAGCGTGACCAGTTTGAATTCGGGCAAAAGCCCTGGAATACTACGCCAGATCTCGTCACGGCGGACATACTGCCGGCGAATCGAGTCCTCAAACGGATGCACGACCAGCACCCGCTTGCCGGCCAGCGCCGCGCTCCAGGGGGCGGTCGGGTTGAAATAAGGCTCCAGCGCAGTCAGGTCCGTCCAACCCGCCGCCGGACAGGCCCGGGCGGTGATTTCGTACTCCCCCGGATTGTGCCAGAGTGCGCAGATGTCGAGGGATGCGAGCCGCTCGAGAAACGTGTCACAGAAACGTTGGTACACTGCGGCGGACTTCGGGAATACCCCGGCCTGCTCGAAAAGTTCCTGTTCCCCGAGGGTGGGGACCGCGCGGCCAAGCGTGTAGTAGCGGGGAATGCCCAGCCGCCAGGCCAATGCCTTGACTTCCACGTCGCCGAGTTTGCCGACGGCCGCCGGACGCCCGGCGTGGATGAGGTCGCGGATGAAGGCGTGGGCGGCCGCTCCCCGGTGAACCAGACGGCGGCGGCACAGCCGGCGCTCGCGGGGTTCGTTCAAGCGCGCCAGATTGACGACCCGGTCGAGGCGGGACGCGAACACCAGCTGGCGGAGGCGGGACTTCAACGACATGGGTGGTCGGGTCGGGCGTTGATCAGGCCAACGCGGTGCTTGAAAATGTACCAAAGCGTGCGCCACGACGCCGGTTCGGCGGGGGCGGTGCGGAGCGCGCGCAACGCGTAGCGCCAGGGGCGGCCGTCGCGGCCGAATTGGAGCGCGGTGATCGCGAAGTCGCGGAGGTCGTCGGCGGTGATGCGGGCCGGTGCCGACGGCGCGGGGTGCCGCGTGGCGTCGAAGGCGAGCCCTCGCGCGGCGTGCGCGGCAGCCAACGTCGCGACCTTGCGCTCATGCCGCCCGTGGTTGCGGGTGTAATTTACGCTCTGAACGTGCAGCCGGTAATACAGGAGCACCCCTTCAAGGTTGGCCAGCCGGCCGACTCGGGCGAGGCGAAGGTAAAGGTCGAGGTCTTCGACCCATTGCGCGGCCTCGCGGTAGGCGCCGGCCCGCACGACGGCGTCGCGCCGAAACATGGCGGCGGGGTGAATGATGGCTCCGCCGTCGCCGGTCAACAGGTCGCGTTCGATTGCGTCGTGCGCGGTCTGCCGCCTGCACTCCTTCAGATGGGAGCCCATGTCGTCAATGTAGCGGAACGCCGAGCCGACGCACACGCAGTCCGGGTGCCGGCGGAGATACTCCAACTGGCGCGCGAAGCGCTCCGGCAGGCAGAGGTCGTCGGCGTCCATCCGCGCGATAAATTCCCCGCGGGTGGCCGCCAGCCCGTCGTTCAGTGCGCCGACGATTCCCGTATTCGGCCGGCGGATCACCCGCAGCCGAGGTTCGGACGCGGCGATGCGATCAAGTATGCCGGAGGAGCCGTCGGTCGAGCCGTCGTCCACTGCGATGATTTCGAAATCGGCAAAGGTCTGCGCCTGCACGCTGGCGAGGGCGGACGCGAGGTAGGGCGCCGCGTTGAAGACGGGGATCAGCACCGATACGACGGGTGAGGGACCGGATGGCGTCATGCGCGTGGCTGGAATTGGGCCAGGATGCGCCGGGCCTGCCATTCCCCGCGTAGCTCGGCCTGCATGAAACGACGGTGGCGGGAAGGCAGCCGCAGCGAACGGAGGTGCTGAACCCAAAGCGCCCACGGGGAGCGCGGGGGCGCGCCGATCCCGCGCAGCACGCCGAGAACCAGGGTGCCGGCGCGGATGCTCTGAAGGAGGCGCTCCATGTAGGGCTCGGTCAGACGGTCCGCGGGGATGAGGTGGTCGATCTTCAACTCCGGAAAGCGCGCCGCCTCATAGCCGATGTCGAGAACGCCGAGCGCGAGGTCCATGTCTTCGCACGCGAGGGGAGCCTCCCTGGTTCCACCCAGCGCGAGGCGCTCGGGTTTGGTGGCAAGCATGTGCAGATGATGCTCGGCCAGCGCGCGGCGCAGGAACATACCGGCCGTCGGCGGAATCGGATCGTGCGTGCCGGTGAAGCGATCCCGGAGGCGTAGTTCGCGCTGGAGGGGGAATACGGCGATGTATTTGAGGAAGGGTTCGATCCAGTCCGGCGGGGGCGCGGCAAACCGGCCGGTCAATTGTCCGCCCCAGCAGCCGAGCCGGGGCTCGCGCGCGCCGATCGCCAGCCCGCGGGCCAAGTAATCCGGCGCGAGGACATTGTCGTCGTCGATGAACACCATCACGTCCGACGTGCCGGCGGTAAAGGCGCCCATTGCGGCCTGACGCGCCCGGGCGATGCCGAGATGCGGCACGTCGATCAGTCGCACCCTTGGCTGGAAGGAAAGATCCGCCGTCGCAATCGCCGCCCGCGTCGGCTCGTCGCCGGTTCCCACGACCCAGAGCTCCCAGTCATCCGCCGGCAGCGACTGCGCGGCCAGGCCAGCCAGCGTGGCGTCCAAGTGCTCGCGGCGCGGACGATAAGTGCAGAGGACGACGGTGAGTTGAGGCACGGTAAGCGGGAAAGTGGCGGAGGCGCGGCGGGCCGGTCAACTCGTCGCGGAGGCGCCCAGCGCGGCGAGCAGCGGGCCGTAGCAGGCTTCCGGCGACAGGTGCCGCCGGGCGGCGGCGAGGCTCCGCGCCGCCGCCGCCGCCTGCGCGTCGCGGTCGCCTAGCAGCTGGTTTACGGCGGCCGCGAAATCCGCCGGCTGGTCCGTCGACCGCACCGCGTCGCGGAGAAACGGTGCGCCTTCGAGAGTGACGGGGGTGGTAACGATGGCGCGACCGTACGCGGCGGCTTCCGCCAACTTGATGTTCAGCCCGGTGGCCCGGAGCAGCGGAACCACGACAACGGCTGCCGAGGCATAATGGGGCGCGAGGTCGGGAACGCCGCCGAGGAACGTCACGCCGGCCGGCGCGGCGGGAAACGCCGCGGCGATGGAGCCGCAAACCTGAAGCGTTGCCTCCGGGACTCCCGCGCGGACGAGGGGCCACACCTTCTCCAGAAACCAGCGCAGCCCTTCGACGTTGAAGGCGTTGCCGCTGCCGACGAACAGCAGGCGGGGCGCCGGGGTGGCTCGGCTCTCCGTTGCGGCAACGACGAAGGCCTTGGGGGTCACGACGACTTGGGCGCGCGGCGACAGTGCCTGCAATTCGCGGGCGTCGGCCGGGGAAATCGCGATCAGCGTATCCGCCGATTGGAGCCAACCCGCTTCCTGAGCCGCGGTGACCTCGGCCGGGTCGGCGCGGGCGACTGCGAGTTGCGCGCGTCGCCAGGCCACATCGTGGGTCAGGCACAGTCGCCGGAGTCCGCGTGCCTCCGGCACCGCCAGCACGGGAGCGAGCCAGGCATAACTGGCAATGACGGCGTCCGGCCGTTGGCGCCTTAGCCAACGTGAGGTGGTGGCCAGTTCGGTGGTGTTCGGGGGCGACATCCACGGCCGGCCTGGAGTGGCCTCGGCCCCGGGCTTTGGGGCCGGGTGGCTGCGGGGGCGCAGCAGTCTTAGCGCTTCGAGACTGCGCCGGACGAGGTGTAAACTGCGGGCTTTCCACGGCAGCCAGATCACAAGGGGAAAAAAGTAGCGGCGGCCGATCCGCCACGCACCGGGAAGGTGCAGCGTTACGTTGGCGGAGAAGGCGGCCGGCAGGCGCCAGACGCGTTGCCAGCGGATGGGCTCGTGCGGCTCGAGCCAGAGCACTTCGACGCGGAAGCCGCGCGCGGCGAGGCCGGCGGCAAGATCATGCAGATAGCTACCCGCACCGTCATCCCATGGCAACGGGGTGTGGCGCGTTACAATGGCGACGCGTCGGACGGGGCGCATACGAGGGAGGTCAGGCCGGCCGGATGGAGGTTTCCGATGTCAGGCGGCATCCGCCAAATCCGCGGTCGCTCTCGAAATCGTTCTGGCCCGGTTGGACCTCCCACAGGGCGAAGCCGTCGATGATGTCGGCAAAATGACGGCCTTGCCCGATGGAGATCGAGAGGTGATAGCGGCCGGGTGAAACCGGGAGGCGCGGCAGGCCGATGCGGACCACATAACGCCCCGGCTGCAATTGCCAGGTCTGCCGGTCGGCATCGCTGTCGATGGTCATCACGCGCTGGCCTTCGATGGTGTTGAGGCAAAAGCCGGTCATCAGCGCATCGAAGGGCTTGTTGACCTGCAGGGTCAGTTCGACGGCGAAAGGTTCTCCGAAAAAAAGCCCGCGCTCGTTCACGCAACGCACGCGGAGCAGCCGTGCGTCTTCGCCCGTCGTACCCCAGTCCCGAGGCCGGGTCGACACCTCAAGGTCCAGCCCGGCGGGACCGAAATGTCGGTTGTACTGGTCGATCGCCTCCTCGACGGGATAGACGCCCTTGAGCCGGCCGTTCTCCAGCACGACGCAGCGCTGGCAGAGCCGGCGGATCGTCGCCATCGAATGGCTCACAAACAGCACGGTGCGGCCGTGGCCGTGGGAGATCTCCTGCATGCGGCCGATGCACTTGCGCTGGAACTGGGCATCGCCGACGGCGAGCACTTCGTCGACGATCAGGATCTCCGGCTCCAAGTGCGCGGCGATGGCGAAAGCGAGCCGCACGTACATGCCGCTCGAGTAGCGCTTCACCGGCGTGTCGATGAACTCGCCGACTTCGGCGAAGGCGACGATCTCGTCGAACTTCGCGGCGATCTCACGCTTGCGCATGCCGAGGATGCTGCCGTTCAGGAAAATGTTATCGCGGCCGCTCAGCTCCGGGTGAAAACCGGTGCCGACTTCAAGCAGGCTGCCGACCCGGCCGCGCAGCTTGATTTCTCCGGCGGTCGGCTCGGTGATGCGGGAGAGAATCTTCAGAAGGGTGCTCTTGCCGGCACCGTTGCGGCCGATGATGCCGAGGACCTCGCCGGGCGCGACGGAGAAGGAGACGTCGCGCAGCGCCCAGAAGTCGCGGCTCGCTTCGGCCACGGCGGCCGGGGGGCGACCGCCCAGCCAGCGGCCGAGCCGCTGGAGGTCGTCGCGCAGCGAGGTCATGCCGATCTGGCCCAGGCGGTAGCGCTTGGAGATGCCGCTGACTTCAATGATGGGTGCGCTCATGCCGGGGAAAAAGGTGACGAGTGGCGGCGGTTCATCAGACGGTGTCGACGAAAGTCCGGGCCGCGCGTTGGTAGACGATCAGGCCCAGAGCCAAGAGCCCGCCAGTCAGAACGAGCGAGAGCAGATAGGTCGAGCTCGGGACCGAGCCGGTGCCGAGGAACACCCAGCGGGTCGCCTCGATCACGGCGGTCATGGGATTGAGTGCGGCGATCCAGCGCCATTCCACGGGAATGCGGGAGTACGGGTAGATCACAGGCGTGGCGTACATCCACAGTTGCACGAGAAATCCTTGGATGTGCTGGAGGTCGCGGTACTTGGCCGTCAGGGTGGACAACACCAGCCCGACGCCGAGCCCGAGGAGGGCCATGTGCACGGCCAGCAACGGAAACAGCAGCCAGCGCCAGCCGGGAGCCGCAATGCCATCGGGTGCGCCGGACAGCAGTTGCTGCGTGTAGAAGACGAGGAAGGTCGCCAACTGCACGCCGAGGGCGAGCAGGTTCGACAGGGTGGCGGCGATCGGCGGCACCAGGCGCGGAAAGTAAACCTTGGAGAAGAGTCCGGCATTGCCCGCGAGCGAGTTCGACGTGGCGCCGAGCACGTTCGAGAAGTACGACCAGCCCAGCATGCCGCAGAGGTAGAAAAGCATCGGCGGCGTGCCGTCGGTCGAGATCCCCATGATCCGGCTGAACACCACCGTGAAGACCAGCGTGGTGATGAAGGGATTGAGAATGTACCAGAGTGGCCCGAGTACCGTCTGCTTGTAGCGCGCGGTAAAATCACGTTGGACGAGCAGACTGATCAGATCGCGGTACGCGACCAGACTGCGCCAATCGAAATCGACCCAGGACCGGGTCGGGCGAATCGTGACGGCCGGCGGCGGTTCGATGGGATCAGGCATGGGAGCGGGTGCTTTGAAAGGGGGCAAAGGTCGCCGCGGAGTCTACGCCGGCGGTTGCGCTGCGCTGCGCGGACCAAGCGATGCCGGCGAGCACGGCAATGTTTAGCGCGATGCCGGGCATCTGGAGCGGGAAATCCCATTGTGATTGCAGCAGCACCCCGACGAGCGCGAAGAACACGCCGATCTCAATCGCGCCAAGGGTTCGCCCGGTGAAGTTCAGGCGGAGGAGTCGCACGGGCCCCCCGGCCAGTAATCCCCACCAGCCGAGGGCGCCAATCAGGCCCCATTCGACCGCAAACTGCAGGACGTCTTGATGGGTGAACTGGAGCATTTGAAAGAAAGAACGCACCGTGGGATCGGTGGAGTGCCGGCTGGCGGCTCCGATCCAGTTGGCGGGTCCGTGGCCGAACCAGGGACGGGTCCGGATTGCGGCAATCGCATCCTCGCAGGCGATTTGGCGCAGGCCAAAAGTGCGCTCGCGGCTTGCTGCGTGGATGATTAGATCGCCGCCGACGTAAGCGTTCCACTCGGCTTCGGGCGGCTGGTGCCAGATGGGTACGGTGGGATTGGCGGGCGGGAAGAGCAGCGCCCGCCAGCGGTCGGCGATTTTTTCGATCCGGCCGGTGGTGTTGACGAGTAACACCGCGGCGCCGGCCAGCGCGAGCAAGCCGAACGCGACGCCGAGTTTGCGTCGGGTCGACCAAAGCCGCACCTTCACGCCGTAGCGGGGCAGCAGCACGAGGATCAAGGCGATTAGGCACAGGGCGGCCACCGCCTGGGGCAGGCGCGAAACGTGAGCGCCGTGGGCGGTCAGCAGCAGGCCCGTCGCAAAGACGCCCGCGGCTGTCCGAGCGGTATTGCCCCGCGTCCAGCCCTGCCGCCAGCCCGCGCGCCACGAAAGCCACGCCAGCCCGAAGGCCAGGGGCCACACTGAGTTCAAATAGGCTCCGGCCGCGGTGTGATGATAAAACGTGCCGGAGAAGTAGGTCATCAGCGGCGGGCCGGCCTCGCCGAAAATAGTTTTCCAGCCGAGGGCATTTTGGACGTGGGCGAGGGCGGCCACTGCCGTGCCCGTAGCGGTGATGGTGACGACCATCGCGAGCAGCCAGGTCGGGCTTCGGGCGAAATCAACCGCCATCACCATGACGGCGACGAGCAGCCCGATAAAGCCCAGCTGGTTCCACTGGTTCCACCAGACGAGACAATCGGGCCAGCGCGCGGCGACCCGGCCGAAATGTTCGCGGGTGAAATCGGCGATGGCCGTGGGCTGGGCCAGGCCGGTGAGCCACGGCACCGCGGCGAGCAACACCAGTCCGGCGAAACCGGCAAAGATCGCGGGCACAGCGGGACGACGTCGCGCCACGACCCAGCTTGCGGCCCACAGCAATACGGTCGGAGCGCCGAGGGCAAGCAGCCATTCGATGCCGCCCGGCCGGGTTGAGCCGTAGTGAAGGGGAGCAAAGACCAGTAGTGCGAGCACGCCGACGCCGGCGGCCGCGCGCAACCCTGAGGCGCACGAGGGCCCGGGGGCAGGGAAGGAATTGGCGGACGCGGAGGAAATCGGAAAAGGCTGGGTCGCCGCAGTGTCCGGGGTTCTTACTTGGAGCCGCCGTCGCCTTCTTCGGCGTACGATTTGTAGAAACGAGTATCTTGGCCGCCGTAGCCGGAGTAATCGCCGTAGTTAATAATCTTGGACAACGGCAGCCGGTTGAGAATGACACCGAGCTTGGCGATACCCGTCTCGCCGAAGCGGGAAAGCGTCCGGTAGGCGGTTTGGGCCGAGATAATCTTGTAGCCGATGACAAAGAACAATTCGTTACAGCTGCGGGCAAGCAGTACGGCATCGGGAAAGGTCGAGGCGGGCGGAGTGTCGAAGATGACGACGTCGTAGCGGTCGAGCCACAGTTGGAGTACCTCTCGCCGGCCGAGGAGGTCCAGGACCTGCGTCGGGTTCGCCGGGGTGGGGCCGGCGGGGAGGAAGTCGAAATAGGGTTCGACCGTCGTGACGGTATCTGGAACCGCACCACGACTATCAGCCGGTCGCTGGATCCATTCCGTCCACCCGTGGGGACTCTTGAGGTTGAACTGGCGGTGCAAGCCGGGGCGGCGCAGATCGCAGTCGACGAGCAGTACTTTCTTGCGGTGTTGTGCGTAGACGGCGGCGAGGTTGCAGGCGACCTGCGTCTTGCCTTCGGCCTGAATACTCGAGCTTACGAGGATTGTCTTCGGGTATTTCAGGGCGGAGCCGACCTCGATTTCGCTGTAGATGCCGCGCCAGCTCTCGGTCAGGGCGGCGTCGTTGTTGGCCCGGAAGGAGTTGGCGTTGGAAAAGGCGGAGGTTCGGACCAGCGGCTTGATCGCACCGAGCAGTTTCTCCCCGAGGGCCTCTTCAACGTGGTACGGACTCCGGACGCGCGTATCGAGCAGGCCGATCAGGAGGGGCACCAGCAGCAGTCCACCAAACGCCGCCGTCACGGTAAGGCTGACAATGCGGGCCGTGCCGCGGTCCATGGGCGCCCCAGGCACCGGTGCCGCGTCGAACACCTTGATCGTCGTATTCTCCAGTTGGCTGGTGATCTTTGCCTCCCCGAGGCGCGACACGATGCCGGTGTACGTCGCCCGTTTGGTGACGGCGTCCTGCTCCAAGAACTTGTAGTCGACGGCGATCTTGTCGAGCAATCGGACCTGCGCCTCGGTCTCGACCATTTCTTTCTGGAGACTTTGCAGTTGCTGCGCGGCGACGTCGTAGTTGGTGCGAAGGCTCGACCCGGCCCGCGCCACCCCGTCGTCGAGGAGGCGTCGGGCCTCGCGCAGTTCGACCTCGTTTTCGACAATTTTCGGATGCCGGGCGAGGTACCGCTGCTCAAGCATCGTGCGTTGCGTGGCGAGTTCAGTGAGGCGGCTCTTGGCCGCGGCGACCTGAGGGGTGGCGGCGATCTGGCTGATTTCCGAGAGATCCCGGCCCGCGGCCTGGTCAGCCGCGATTTTATCGATCAACGATTTGCTTTGAATCTGGGTGAGCCGCGCGGCCACGGATGCCTCGCCGAGCGAGGCGAGTTTCTGGACGGTGACGTCCTTCGCTTCGCCGAGGGTGGCCATGTTATGCTTGGCCCGGTAGGCCTGCAGCGAGGTTTCGGCGGACTCGACTTCGGTGCGGGTCTCCTCGGCTTGGTTACGCAGGAAGATGATCGCGGAGCTGGTGCCGGTGTTGGCGCGGTCGAGGCTGAAGTCGATGTACTTCCGGGCGAACCGGTTGGCGATGAGCGCGGCGGCCTCCGGATTCCGGTTGTTCACCGTGATACTGATGATCGTCGTCCCGCGCCGGGCGTTTGCGGCGGTTCCACTCTGAATGAGATCGGCGAGGGGGGGCGGCGGCGCGGACGGGTTTAGCGGGTCGCGGTAAGACTGCTGAATCTTCGCCACCTCTTCCGGGGTGAACGAACCAAGCAGGTAGTCGAGGAAGGTTTTACTGCGGAGTTGCTCGAGGTGGTTATTCAGCTCGTTGATTCCCTGGACGGTGGTATCCACTACTTCCTGCATCGCGAGGATGCGGCTGCGTTTCGACTCGAACATCAGCGATACCTCGGTGCGGTAGACGGGCTCCGGGCGAGGACTGAATTGAAAGACGGCCGCGCCGGCGGCGGCGCCGACCAAAGCGCCGATCCACCAGCGTTCCAGGAACATGGCGACGAACTCCCGCGGGGATCGTTTGAGGTTCAACTTGGCAGCGGCGAGACGGGTGGGCGGGGCGTTTTCCATGACGGTCGGAGCTGAAGATGGGTCGGGGGCGGGATCAGAACAAGCGCTCTGGAACAAAAATGCGGTCACCAGGTTGGACAAAGATAACGGCAGGTTTGTCGTCCTTGCGCTTTCCACTCATGAGGGCGGCGACATCGACGATCCTTTGGGTCTCGTGACCGGCGGCGTCGGTGTGGGTGACGACGACGGCGTCGCCCTTGGCCACGGGCAGAAACCCGCCACTCTGCGTAATCGCGTCGATGATTTCGATTTGCTTTCGCTCTTTGGGGAACGTGACTTTTCCCGGGATGCGGACGGCGCCGAGAACGCTGACAAGCCGAGCGGCATACTCCGTCACCTGCACGTGGACCTCGGGGTTCCGGAGGAAAAGGCCTTCGCGGTAGCCCTTGGCGAGCAGCGCTTCGGCCTGGCGTACCGGCAGACCCTCGAGCCGGATACCACCCACCAACGGCAGGCGCACCGTTCCGTCCTGGGCGATGAGGTTCGCGGTGCGCAGTTCGGGTTCGCCATCAATGACGACCACAATGGTGTCCCCGGCGGTGAGCACGTATTCGGGGTTCGTCACGCTCGTGGTTTCCGCTGCGGGTGCGCCGGCGGCGGAGATGCCCCCGCGCGCGATGAGTAGCATGGCGCAAAGCACGAAGGCTGGGTAGCGGGAACGGGCGAGGCTGGGACGCGGACCGGCGGTGGTGGTGAGGGGGATCATGCGCGGGAAAGTTGAAGGAGGCTCAGGGCTTGGTGCAGTGGCCTGCCGGCGGACGCGGGCGTTCGGCGGCTTGGCGGGCCAGCCGAAGTTCCGCGGTCTTGGCGACGGCGAGGAATTCGTACACGGCGTGCAGCCGGGCGAAATAAAACCCGCGCCGGCCGTCGAGGAATCCACCTTGGGCGACGTAGACGTAGAGAAATCGCAACGTCGGCCGGAATGGCAGTTGGCGGACGGCGCGCTTGATGAACCGTCGCCAACCGGCGGCCCGGTCCTGCAGGAGAGCGCCGGTGCGGGCTAACCCCGACTCGGAGGCGAGTTGCGCCTCCCAGTTGGAGTAGCGGTTGTGCTTCTCGACAAAAGTATGGATCGAAGGGAACGCAAAGTGGTCCATCTCGCAGCGGAGGCGGGCGGTGGTGCCCTGCACCACGATGTGTTCGTGGACCTCGTTGTCCCCACTACCGGTCGCGCCCTCGACCAAGCGCTCGTAACGGCCGGCGACGTGGCGGAAGAGCCGGAGATTCCAGTTCGGGTAGTAGGAATGACGCAGCCACTCGCCCATGAACATGAAGCGGCGATTGATCCAATAGCCCGCGTGGCCGGCGCCGTCGGCGGCGACGATGGCCCCGATCTCAGCGCGAGCGGTCTCGGGCAGCACCTCGTCGGCATCCAAAATGAAGACCCAAGGATGGCGAAACGGCACGTGATCCAGCGCCCAGTTTTTTTTCTTCGGCCAGACTCCGTTGAACGCGAACTGCACGACCTCGGCGCCCTGGGCCTCCGCGATCGCGATGGAGCCGTCGGTGCTCTGCGAGTCCACCACCACGATCTGTTCCGCCCATGCGACTGCGGCAAGGCAACGCGGCAGATTGGCCGCCTCGTTCTTGATCGGGATGAGGATTGAAACTGGGACCTTGGCGGCGTTCATGGTGAGCCGGCGGTTTTCTGGGTGATTTTTCGGATGAGGGCGAGCTCCTCGGGTAGGGCCTTGGCCGAATCGAACCGGGCCAAGGCGCGGGCGGCTTCGTCGGCCCGGCCTGCGTCCGCCAGAACGACGGCGCGGATCAGCGCGCCCGGGAGGCTGCTTCCCGGCTTTTCCGGCAGCGCGTCGAGCAGGCGGGTCGCGTCGTCCCGCCGGCCCGCGCGGCTGAGGGCAAAGGCGTGGAGGAGGGTACGGTCGGCATCGTTTGGCCGCGCGGCGTAGACCTCCGCCGCGGCCACGACCGCCCGGCTCGTTTCGAGGTTTGCGAGGAGGCTGTAGTAGAAATAGAGGAGCGACTCGGCTGAGTCCGGCGCGCGCTCCATCCACGGGCGCAGAACGCGGATCAGCTCGGCGGTGCGCTGCCGCTCACGATAGTAAGCGAGCAGGCGGTTCAGGCGTTCGCGGTCGACGGGGTCCTGCTGGTTCAGCAGGTTGAGGGCTTCAATTTGCTCAACCGCCCAGTGCCAGTCCGCGGCCAGAATTTCGAGTTGCGCCACTCCGGCCGGTTCCTGCCGGGCGCGGGTCAGCGCGTGCGTCCAGGCCTCACGGGCGGCCGCTGGATCGTCGGACTTCACGGCATAAGCCAGCAGCGCGAGCCGCAGGTGCTCTTGGTTTCTCCAGTCGCCGTTGCGGACCAAACGGGCCAGACTGGGGACGTCGCGGCGCGAAAAAAGTCGGTCCGACAATCGCATGTCGAAGGTCGGGGGGGCTGCGAGACGGGAATGAATCAGGAATAGCCAGCCGTTCCGCTCGCCTCCCGACCCCGCTCCGCCTTGGCCGAGCGCGAGTTGCGACTCCTGTTCGCGTGTACGTCGGAGGCGGGCGATCTCCTGCCGGGCGTTATCCGCAAATTTTTTCTCCTCCGGCAGAAGTCCGTCCGAGACGAGCGAGTTCAGGGTGATCTCGGCCTCGTCGACCCGGCCGTTCAAGGCGAGCAGCCAGGCTTGCAGGCTCATGCGTTCCGGCACCGCGAGCTGGGAGGGCCGCAGGGTGGACAAGGTCGCCAGCGCCTCGGGAAACCGCTCCTGCTTCAGGAGAGCGAGGGCGTGACCGGTGGCAAAATACGGATTTTGCGGATCGAGCGCGATGAGCTCACGAAAGGTCGTCGTCGCGCCGGGGAGATCGGCGTCGAGGAGCAGGGTGCAATAGGCAACATTGGCGCGGCTCTCGCCGTCGGCGGGGGTGAAGTCGGTGACCTGACTGAAGAGTCGCAGCAGGTTGGCCGTGTTGCCCTGCTGGTGCTCCCAGTTGGCAATTTCCCTTCGCAGTTCCAGATGGCCCGGCAGGAAGGAGAAGAGTTTCCAGAGCAGGTCAAACCGCTCGCGATTCCAGTGCCAGGCCTCGATCCGGCCGAGTAGTTCCCGGGTGTGGTTGAAGCTGGCGCCGGCGAGTTGCACGGCCCCGTTCCACGCCTCGTTGAACTCGGTGAGTCGCGTTTGGGCGCGGTAAGTATGAGCCAGCAGGGCTCGGCGGAGGAACTCGCGCGCCGGCCACTCGTCCTCGAGGGCCACCGCTCGCAATTGGTCCCAGGCTTGGAGCCGCAGGTGGCAATCGGCGAGGGCGCGGCGGACCGGCTCGGTCTGGCGGGTGGCGGGTGGGAGTTCGGCCGCCCATCCCGTGGCGACGGACTCCTGGCCGTGCTCCGCCATAAAATCGATCAGACCTGCGGCGTCGTCCGCGTTTGCGGCGGCCGCCTGCTGGAGGCGAAGGAGGCGGGCGGTTGCGGTCCCGGGCGTGAATGCGTAGGCGGCCTCCAACAGAAGCAGACGGTCGGCGGGGCTGGACTCCGGTTGAGCTTCGAGCGCCGTCATGAGCGCGCGACCTTCCTCGGCCTGCTTGGTCTTGATGCAGTGCCGGATCAGCCCGGTCAGGGCCGGTCGGCGCAGGGCGGGAATTTCGGCCAGCTGACGGATTTTTTCGCGGAGACCCGGGGGCTGGCTTGTGGTCTCGGCCGCCAGATCGATGAGCGCAAGATCGAGTTGGGCGGCGGTGTCTGCGGGCTGCAGCGCGAGCAGCGATATCAGGTGAAAGCGGGCGGCCAGCGCGTTGCCCTGCCTCAGGTAGGCCTGCGCGGCGAGCGTCAGGTACGCGGCGTCGTCCTTGGCTGTGCCGGTCAAGGCCTTGATCTGCCGGACGGCGTCGGCATCCATCCCGAAGTGCAGCGTGAGGCGGATCAGTTCGTATTTATTTTCCTTGGACGGATCAACCCGCGCCAGATTTTCCTGGTAGTAGAGGGCATCCGGCTGATCGCGTTGCCGCGCGGCCGCGGCCGCGAGGCGCCAGGCCGCGACGTGGCCGGGGGCCCGTTGCAGACTGCGGCGGGCGAGCACGAGCGCGTTGGGGGCGTCGCCCTTCGCCAGTTCCTCCGCGGCGGAACGGTTGTAGCGCTCGATTAGGTGGTTGTTCAGCCAGTTGCCGGCCACGTGCCTGACGGTATACCAGCCGCCGCCGAGCAGGGCGACGAGGCCCGCCCCGATGGCGAGCCAGATGTAACCGCTGAAATACCGCGGAGCTTTCATGGCTTGCGCGGCGGCTTCACCAATGAACCCAAGGTCTGCTCGACGAGGCGCCGAGCCTCCTGCGGTGAGGCGCAGCCGTGGACGGCGAGCCCCAGGACGCGTTGGCCGAGGTTGCGCTCGCCGCGGCGGACCGACGCCAGCCGCTCCTCGGTGGTGACTTGATGGTAGGTGAACCCCGCGTCGTCGGGGCGCGGCCGATCTTCCGCGATGCAATGGAAAACGTGGACCGCCCGGCCGGCGTCGGTGAAACGATAGCCCGCAAAGGGGAGTCGGAGTTGGTCGTAGCGCCATTCCCAAGGGGCTGTCTCGGCCACGAGATTCAGGCCGGTGGCGGGCAGACACACGCTAGGGTAGTGGGACATCGCGAGGTACTTTGACACCCGACCCGGCTCCCAGGAAAGAAAGTAACCGTTCCACTGGTGGCCGTCGGCGTCCGTCCACGCGGCGCTCGACCCGCTGTCGAAGCGCAGCAACGCGCGGGCCCGGGCGTGCAACGTTACCTCCCGGAACGACCGCTCGCCGGTCGGCCAAGTCACGGTCCACGGCCTTGCCGCGGCAACCGTGACCTCGTGGCGACGGTACCACAGCTCCGTCGCCGCTTCGGTGCCGAGCAAGCTGACAACCGCCAGACCGGCTAGGACCGGAGAAAGGGTGGTGCTGGCGGGGCCGGGCGCTGGCGTCGTGGCGGTGTCGGTGGGCGTTTGCCCGCGGATCCAGCGCGCGGCGAACCAGACGCCGGTCAACGTGAGGACCATCGCGAGCTGGCCGACCGGGTCGTGCCAGCGCTCGGCCGCGCCCGTCCGTGCCCCGAATGCGAGAATCAGGGTTCGAGCCAGGTTGCCCACGACGGCGAGGCTGAGGGCTGTGGCCAGAAGGCCGGCGCGCCGGGCCAGCGTAACGCGGTGGAATTCACCGAGGAAGAGCGCCATCATGAAGGCCGTCTGGAGCGATTGGATACCGCTGCAGGCTTCTTCGACGTTGAGCAGGGTATTCGCGACCTGGATCAGGTTGCCCTGGGCCAGAGCGGGCAGGCCGGCGAAGGTCAGCACTTCGGCGCACACCGAGGCGTTGCCCCGCATCAGTCCTTGGACGAGCTCTTCCTCCAGCCACACCGGCCAAGGCAGTGCGGTGAAGCAGAACAGAACGGGAAATAGGAAATGTACGGCTTGGCGGAGTCCTCCCTGGGCCCACGCGGCCAAGACGCTAAAACCCGCGGCAACGCCGACCAGGGCCCAGTTGATCTTCACCCAGTCGGGGTTGGCCTCCTGAATGATCCGGATGGGGAGATAGGCTCCGAGCAAAAGCAGAGCGACTGCCCAGACGAGGCCCGGCCCAGGCGTGGCGCCGGCCGTCGGGCGGTCCAACCAGCGTTCCCGTGCGAGGTAAAGGGCAAGCCACGGCACGGACCAACCGTATGCGTAAACCGGGTTCGCGATCCAAGTGTCGTGGATCCGGAAAAATACCATGGCCCACGCGGTCGCCAGCAGCGCGCAGGGCGCAACGCGGCGGGCAAGGTGCGCGGGGTGATGCTGCAGCGGCTTCAGCGGCTGGGACGATTTTGACCGTTCCGGTCCCTCGTTTTTAGGCACTCGCGGGCGTTGCATGCGGCGGTTTGCGCTAGGTCCGAGGCGGGCGGTAGGACAATCGGCCGACCGCCAAACCTGCCGGTTTATAACCGGTAGATCGCGGACAGCCGCACCGTGTGCTGGGAGAAATTGGCGACTTGCTCGGATGAGTTTAGGTCGCGGTACTCATAATTGAAACGACTTTCCCAGCGGTCACGGGAGCCGAGTTTCCGGCTGGCAGAAAACGTGGCGATCGCCCCTTCGCTGTGCCGGATGATTCCCCGGATCGTCATCCATTCATAGCCAAGGGTGCCGGCAAGGCGACTGGTGTTGCCGACCGACTGCTCGACCGTGGCAACGCTGCGTGAACGCTCCATCGTCAGGTCATTCACCGTCAGATCGCGGGTGCGGGCGGCGGCAAGCCCCAGGCGGGTCGTCGATCGCGCCGCCCAGCCCACGGCGACTTCACCGGTCAGCTGCTTATTTCCGTTGTCCTGCAGTCCAGGGTTCTCCAGCCGTCCAAAAGCGAGGCGTATCATCGAGGTCAATTTCGGAAAGAGCGTGGGCGGTAAAAAGGGACCGTCAATACTGGCCATGACGGTGGCGCCGGAGCTCCCCTTCGAACGGAGCAACGTCTCTGCCGTGGAACGCTGCTGGTCGAGGTAGCCGACGCCGATGCTAGCTTTGGTGCCGGTGCTGAAGCCCTGCGTAAATCCAAGGGTGGTGCTCAATGCGCGCTGGTCCAGCGCCGTGGAGCCGGCACTGCGATCGTCAGATGCCACCTCGCGATGGTTAACTTCCGCGAAGAGCGAGCGTCGGCCCCCAAGGGCGGACTCCAGCCGGCCCTTGTTTTCGAGGGAATGCCGGCCAGCGTACCCATCGGCCCGGTTCGTCTCGTAGGTCGAGGTCAGCGCCCCTGCGAGAGTGGGGCTGAAGGTCATTTCCCCGCCAGCCGCGGTCGTGGTCTGGCGGTTGAAGATCCGCGCGTTGACGTTCAGGTCGTTGCTGTAGCTTTCCGTGTAAAGTGTGCGCAGGGTGGGCGTGAATCGGTAGCCGGCCGACTTGGCCGTGCTAAAAGTGAGGCCGGCTCGCTTGGCCTCCCGATCACTGCCCGGGCCGTCGAGGACATGTTCAAACTCCACTCCGGCGGTGGCGCTGGTTTCGATCAGCGCACTCTGGCGCTTGTAATCCAGGGCAGGTGCGAAGGAAAAGGTGAAAGCCTCCGCTCCGTTGCGGCGCGCCTCGGCATTGCTCATGTACATCGAGGTTGCGGTGGCCTCGGCGGTCAGGCGCCCCTGCGCAACGGTCCACTCGGCCTGGGCAGACGTAACAAAAGCTCCGGCCGGCCCGAGCAACGTCAGGAGGTAGGCTAGAGGTTTCGTCGGGCTGGAGGCGGAGTACATGTCGCTTGGGTCAGATGGCAGACTGCGGCGGGAAGAAAATCTGCCGGATCGTACCGACGATAATGCGAACATCAAGCCACAGTGACCACCTTGCGACGTAGTGCATATCGTAGCGCACCCGGCGAAGGATATCCGATGGCTGGGTGATCTCGCCACGGTAACCCTTCATTTGGGCCAGGCCGGTAATGCCGGGCTTTACCAGATGGCGCTTGCGGTAGGTGCGGATCCGCTGGGCGAAAAGCTCATCGTGTTCCATGAGGTGGGGCCGGGGCCCGCTTACGCTCATCTCGCCGCTGAAGACGTTCAGAAACTGGGGGAGTTCGTCGAGGCTGGTACGGCGTAGGAATCGGCCGAAGGGGAAAATTCGGGAGTCGCCGCGGGTCGCCTGAAGGGCGGTGTTCGGGTTCGCCACGTACATCGTGCGCAGCTTGTAGATCCGGAAACGGCGGCGGTTGAAGCCGGTCCGCCACTGCGAGTAGAGGACGGGGCCCGGGGCCTGCAAGCCCTGCATTACGGCAGTGACCAGCACCACCAGCGGCAGGATCAGCATGACCACCGGCAGGGCAACCAGCAGGTCGAGCAGACGCTTGGCCGAACGGTTCGCGGGATTGTCGAGGGGCTCCGGCGTGGATTGGGCAAAGACGTAGCCGCCGGCGAACTCCACGCCGGTGATCGCGGCGGGGAGGAGGGCGGTCGCGTCGACGAAGTAACGCACCCGGCAACCCTGGCGCTCGCATTGTTCAATCAGACCGCGGCTCACGTCGTCTCCGGCTAACGTCTGGTCCACGAGGATTTGGTCGATGTCGTGGTTGTGGACGATTTCAGCGAGTTGCTCGGGACGGCCCAGCCAAGGCAATTCCGTGTCACCCCGAATCGGATCTGTGGCGACGTAGCCCTGCAGTTTGTCGCCGATATGCGGCGACGAGGAGACCCAGCAATGAAGGCGCTCGGCGACTGCGCTTTGGGCGAAGATGACGGTGTGGTGGAGCGAGCGGCGCTCAAACAGCGCGGCGAGCATACGCGGCAGAAAAAGGTTGCCGAGCAGCAGCCAAAAGGCGCTGGCGGTCACCACGAAGAGGATGAAACTCCGCGAGACGGCGGCGTCCTTGGTGGCGAAGGCGATCGCGAATAGGCTCAGCATGAGCCGCATGACTTGGTTTACGGTCAGGTTGACGGCTTCGCGCGTGGAGAACTTTCCGTAGCGCCCGGCGGCGCCGCGGAGGTGACGGGCGTTGGAAAAAGCGGCGAAGAGAATACCGACAAGGTAGAGGCGGAAGTTGAGGTCCTCGTGCAACGTCACGATCTCGGTCGCGCGGAAAATCGCGATCGATGCGACGTAGACGGCGCAGAGCAGCACCGCGAGCGCGATGCTGTGCAGGGCGATGAAGCCATCCATGCGTTTTTGATTCACGAGACGGACCGTGCGGATCGATTTTGCCGAGCCCAACGCAGGAACCTACTTAGCGTCATAAGGACTTGTACGACAGCGTTGTAAATCGATCAGGCTACTGGAGGAAAACGCGACAAAATGGATGGAATTTTTCCAAAAAACGGAATGCGGGAAGGGAAGGGGGAACCCGTGGATTGCAGGGGCGTTTGCGGAGGCTCACTCCGCATTTCCCCCGAGCCATGCGCTCCACGCTTGCGTGCGGGATTGGCGCCGCAGACGGTGCGGCCTGCCATGTCGCTGCGCCTCCTGCACTGTATCCACTCTGTAGATCCAACAGGGGGCGGCCCCGTGGAAGGTCTCAAGCAGTTGTCGCAGATTTGCCGCGAACTCGGCCATTCGGTCGAGGTGCTGAGCCTCGATGATCCGGCGGCGGCCTACGTCGCGGCGTGCCCCGTCCCGGTGCACGCCGCGGGGCCGGGCTGGCGCGGCTACGGTTACACCCCGCGTTTTGACGCGTGGCTGCGCGCTCACCGGCGGGACTACGACATGGTGATCGTCAACGGGCTCTGGCAGTACAACGCCTTCGGCACGTGGCGCGCGCTGCACGGCACGGATACGCCCTATGTGGTCTATCCGCACGGGATGCTCGACCCGTGGTTTAAGCGGACGTATCCGCTAAAGCATCTCAAGAAATGCCTGTACTGGCCGTGGGCGGACTACCGCGTGTTGCGCGACGCGGCCGCGGTGCTGTTTACCTGCGAGGAGGAGCGGCGCCAGGCGAGCCGCTCGTTCCGGCTCTACCGGTGTGTTGAACGGGTCGTCGCCTACGGCACGCCCGGCCCGCCGTCCGGCGACCCCGAGTTGTTCCGCCGTGCCTTCGCCGCGCGCTGGCCCGAGACCGAAGGGCGGCGTTGTCTCCTGCACCTGGGGCGCATGCACGAGAAGAAGGGCCCCGACTTGGTGCTGCGGGCGTTTGCCCGGCAGCTCCAGCAGCGGCCGGCGGCGGAGCCGTGGCACCTGATCATGGCCGGGCCCGCCGGGCATCCGTACGGCGTTGCCATGCGCGAGCTCGCGCGGAGCTTGGGACTGGATGCACGGGTCACCTGGACCGGCATGGTCGAGGGGGCGTTGAAGTGGGGGGCCTTTTACCAGTCGGAGGCCTTTCTGCTGCCGTCGCACCAGGAAAATTTCGGCATCGTCGTGGCGGAATCGCTGGCCTGCGGCCGACCGGTGCTGATTTCCGATCAGGTGAACATCTGGCGCGAAATCGAGGACGCCGGCGCGGCCTTGGTGGCGCCGGACGATCTGCCGGGTACGGAGCAACTCCTCGCCCGGTGGTCCGCGTTGACGGGCACGGAGCGCTCGGCCATGGGGGCCCGGGCCCGGGCCTGCTTCACCTCGCGCTTCGGCATTGCGGCGAGTGCGGCGAGCCTGATCGCAGCCGTGACTCCCTTTGTTCGCCGCCCCTGAACGCTCAAGGATTATTATGCGCATCATTGTTTGGGGCATCAATTACGCTCCGGAGTTGACCGGGATCGCGCCGTTTAATGCCGGGCTCTGCGAGGACCTGCGGCGCCGCGGGCACACGGTGGAGATGATCACGGGTTTCCCCTACTATCCCCGTTGGGAGAAGGCGCCGGGCGATCGCGGGCGGCTGCACCGCCGGGAGGAAATCAACGGCGTCCCGGTGTACCGGTGCTGGCAGTACGTGCCGCGGCGGGTGACGACCCTGCGGCGCATCGCCCATGAACTGACGTTCGGCCTCGGGTCGTTGCTGCGCGTGCTCCTGCGGCCGGCGGCGGACGTGTACATCGTGGTGAGCCCGCCGCTGATTTTGGGACCGCTGGCGTCGCTCTTGTGCCGGCTCAAGCGGCGACCCTATGTCTTCCATGTCCAAGACCTGCAACCGGACGCCGCGGTCGGTCTCGGGATGGTGAAGCCCGGGCTCTTTACCCGGCTGCTCTACCGCGTCGAGGCCTGGGCTTATCGGGACGCGGCGGCGGTATCCGGCATCTCGGACGGCATGATGCAGGCGTTCGCCGCGAAGGGCGTGCCGGAGCCCAAGCGGTGGCTATTTCCGAATTGGATTCGCGGTGGGGCGAGTGCGGCTGCGTCCGAGCGGTGCGCCGCGGCCGCGGCGTTTCGGGCCAAATACGGCATTCCGGCGGGCTGCTTCCTGGCTTCATATTCGGGCAATTTGGGGCGCAAGCAGGGGCTGGAAACGCTGGTGGAGGCGGTGGCGCGGTTGGACGCCCGGCCGGCGGGAGCGCCGGGGATTCAGGTGTTGCTCGTGGGGGACGGAGCCATGCGCGAGACGCTGGCGGCGCAGGTGCGAGCCAAGGGAATGACGGGCCTCCGGATGTTGCCGTTGCTCGACGAGACGGACTACCAGAGGATGCTGGCCGCCAGTGACGTCAGCCTAATCGTGCAGTCGCCCGGCACAGGGCAGTATTTCTTCCCGAGCAAACTGCTCTCCATTTTGACGGCCGGGTGTCCGGTCTTGAGCGTGGCGGACGACGACAGCGAGCTGGCCAAGGCCGTGGCGGACGGTGCTTTCGGGCGCAATGTGCGTCCCGCCGACCCGACCGCGCTGGCGCAGGCGCTGGAGGAGTTGGCGGCGGATCCGGCTGCGCTCGCGCAGCTGCGGCGGCGGACGGCGTGGGTCGAGCGCTTTAGCGCGGCGCGGGTTCTGACGGAATTCGAGGCTCGGCTTTCCCGTCTTTTACGCGGGTGAAGCCGACTCGCCCTCGGTCCGGCTCAGCGAACGGATTTCCCCGCCATATCTGCCGGCGCCGAAGGCGCGGTTATTCAAACATCAACGACCGAACCTCAATCTCGGTCGCGGGCTTCAGCCTGCTGGCGCGGGTTCTTTCGCTTTGCGCCGCAGTTTGCGGACACCCATCGCACCGAAGAGGACCAATGGCCCGGCTAGCGCGTACGTGCCAGGCTCGGGGATCGGTTGGATGTTGGTGATTTGGAAGCCGACATACTGCGTGTAGCTGGTGGCCTCGCTGTAGGTACCCGATGAAACGTTATTTCCAAAAACCCGATAGAACACAGTGGTGTTATTGGAGGTAAAGGAAGAGTAGTACTGATTCGTAAAGCTGTCGTTGCTCACGGATCCGCCGAAAACATTATTGTAAGTGGCGGCAGTGCTGCTAGCCAAGCTCCAGGTATATCTATTGCTGTTGTCGAGAGTGAAATTGAAGGTGCCAACCGTGATTGCGGTGCCACCCGTGGGAGTAAAGGTCAGGGAGAACGTGCCGACGTCGTTGGAATTCGAACTACCTGAGCCTCCATTCGTAAGGATGACGCTTTGCAGCGCATAGCTGGTGGCAGTGGCGTCCTTGGTCCATGAACGTTGCACGCCGGCGCTCACGCTGGTGATTCCGTTGCCCGAGGCTCCAAACGAGCCGGTGCCAGACGTGCTCGTCGTTGAATTCGACGATAAGGTCATGGTTGTGTTTCCGCTCGTTTTCGCGGCCGTAAAACCGAGCGTTCCGCCGATGTTTACCTGAGCCTTCAATCCTGCGAACATGAGCCCGACCAGCAGGGCGATCGCACTGGCGTGCTTTAGAAGGTTGGAACTTGGGCGGCGGATCACGCTCAAGGTGAAACGGTCCGGCGGCGTCAGGGTCAATGAAGGGGGCTACGCTAAAACGGCACGCCTTCTACGTAGAAAATTCCCCGGTCCAGTGTAAGGCCCTGCACCTGCGGCGTAAAAGCGAGGAGGCGCCCGAGACGGTCCCCCTCGTCAGGTCGCGCTGGCGCCATTCCGACGAACCGGCATCCGCTGGTATTTTTGCTTGCCCGTGATTTCAGCGCGACCCTAATGCGCGGTGGTTCACGCCATGCCAGAGTAGCTCAGTGGTAGAGCAGAGGACTCATAAGCCTTTGGTCGCCGGTTCAATCCCGGCCTCTGGCACCATTTTAGGCCCCGCCCGCAAGGCGGGGCTTTTTTGTGGCGGTAGACTGACCCAAGGCGGGTGGGGCACCATGTCCGCATCGGGGTGTTTCGGTAGGATTACTGTAAGCTAGACCAGCTCGAAGACTTCTGTCGCCGCGTTTGAGCTGGAGGCGAAAACGTGGTCACGAATGAGCACCACGTTGTCGCTGCGCTCCAACGCAGCTACGATAGGACTGAAAACGTCCTAGCGGCCCGATGGGTGCATCGGGCCCCAAGCACCGTACGGGCTGCGGGGCGCGTTAGCGAAGGAAGGCGCCGGCGGCGGCGCGGGCGGCGGCCCCACCGAGCATCTGCCAGAGTTGGCTCGAGTCGGGGTTCGCGGGCGTGCCGCCGATCGAGAAGGTCTGCGTCATTTGGTAATAACCCTTCTCGTCCTTGTTGCCGCCGAGCACGCCGGCCTTGTTGAGCACGACCGCGAACTGGTCCTTCGCCGCGAGCTGGAACGTGAATTTCATCGGCTGGTTCTGGATCGTCTCGTTTGGCGCGCCGGTCTTGGTCAACCCTCCGCTGCCGGTGAGGCGCATGATCGGGGAGATAAACTCGAGGGTGGACACCTTGATGTTCAGGTCGGCCCCGCGTTCGACTTTCATCGTGAACTTGTCGAACTTCATTTCGTTCATGGTCGAGGCGAGGGTGCCGAGGGCCGACGTCGTGTCGGAGCCGCGCGCTGCGCCGAGAATCGACAGCGCGGTCGACGCGAGATTCACCGCCGAGCCGGCGCCGCCCTTGCGCGCGAGGATGCGCGTGACGCCCTTCGAGCCTTCGAGGCCGAAGGTGCCGTAGACGTTTTGCATCAGGTCGTCGGTATTACGGCCGGTGCCGTTGAGTTTCGCGTTGACCGTCACCGTGGACTCGAAGGACGGCGCCTCGTTCGGATTCGCGGCGCGCATGAACTCGCCGACATCGAAGTTGGAAACATTGAGCGAGCCGGTGAGCGTGTAGGGCTTCGGCTGCGGCGCGGCAAAGGTGACGCCGGCGGCCACCTTGAACGGGTTCTGTTTGAACTTGCCCTCCAGGCCGTCGAGCGAGAGCCGGCTGTCGGTGATCACGGCGGTGCCGCGGACGCCGCTGATGACGTAGTCCTTGCCGTAGAGGATGCGCTTGAGGTCGACTTCGAACTTGCCGTTGACCGCGCTCCAGAACGGCGCGTTGTCGCGGGCGTTGGCCGTCGGAACGGTGACGGCGGCACTGCGATTTGCCGGCGCGCTGACGCGAGTCGTCGGCTGCGGCGCCGCGGCGGGCTTCGGCTTTTCCCCGGCGGGAGCGAGGCCGGCGAGGGGCTGGAAGTCGTCGACGAAGAGCTGATTGCTCACGATCTTCCCGTTGAAGAGGAAGGTCTGCTTGTTGGCGGTTTGGCCGAAGGAGCCGGTGATCGAGAGGTCGGACTTGCGGGCCGCGCTGGTCAAGGTGAGCGGCAGGGTGAACGAGCCCGAGCCGTCGGGCTTTACGCTCGCGTCGACCGTCAACTCGAGGTCGCCGAGCACGCGGTTGTCCTGCTTGGCCACGAGACCCTTGGCGGACACGGCGGCCTTGGCGGAGATGACGTCGCCGACGGTGGCGTCGAACGTGGTCTTGAGGTTGCCTTTGGCCAGCGTGGCGAATTCCACGAGCGCCGGCTGTTTCAGCAGGGCGGGGAGGTCGACGTCGAGGCGGCCCTTGGCCGAGAGGTCGGGCTTGCCGCCGAGCTTGGTCTTGCCGGCGACGGCGAGGGCGATGAGTGCGGCCTCGCCCTGTTTGAGGTCGAGGCGCTTCAGGTCGTAGCTGACGTCGTTGCCGCGCTTGGTGGCGGAGAATTCGGTGGTGAGATCGAGGGCTTGCAGGAGGGCCTTGCCGTCGAGGGTGACGGAAATGCCGCGGAGCAAGACGGCTTCGGTCGTGGCGACGGTGAGGTCGTCGGCGGAGCGGACGCTAACGTCGAGCGTGGCGCCGTTAAAGGTGCCGGCCAGTTTCGACTTCGGGCCGAAGGCCTCGCCCCAGGCGAGGGGGATCGCGCCGACACGCAGGCGGGCGACGCTGGCGGCGGGATTGCCGGCGGCGATGGTCGTAGCCTTAAGGTCAATCCGCACGGCCTGCTGTAGGTCGAAGGCGCCGAGGAGGGTGTTGCCGTCGCGGTTGACCGAGGCGGAGGCCTTGGCGAGTTGGAGCAGGTTGCCCTCGTGCCGGCCCTCGACGTTGGCGGCGACAGTGAGGGTGCCGAGGTCGATTGGGAGGTAGGGCTTCAACGCGGTGACGACCTTGGCCTGCAGTTGGGCGGAGAAGGCGACGGTGGGCGCTTGTTTGAAGTTGATGACCTCTGCCGCGAGATTGCCCGAGAGGGCATCGCCGGTCGGCATCGAAACGCTCAGGTCGGCGATCTGGGCGATGATCTTGGTGTCGGAGTAATCGAGCGTGGGGCGGAACGAGAGCGTGACGTTGTCGACGAGTTTCTTGTCGCCGGCGCGGACGTTCACCCGCTTGAGGGTGAGCGGCTCGATGGTGCGAGTGCGGATGCGGCTGCCGTCGGGTTCGGCTTCGACGGCCATCACGAGCGAGAGTTCGCCGCTGTCGATGGTGTTGGGGGCGGCGAAGCCCTGGGCCCAGGACAGCGGAATGGCGGTGAGCGAAATGCGGGCGAGCTCGGCCTTCGGATTGGCGAGGACGACGCGCTTGTCGGTGACGGAATAGGTGATTTTTTGCAGCACGCCGATGGCGGCGAAGGTGCGGCCGTCCCCCGTGGCGACGTCGAGGCTCAGGCGATCGAGCTGGGCGACGTTGTCCACGAAGTTGGCATCAAACGCGGTCTTGAGTTGCACCGTGCCGAGGGCGGCGAGTTCGGGGCGGATCTTTTGCAGTTGCGCGGCGCGCACCTGCAGTTCGCCGCTCGCGGCCACGGCCTTGGTGTCGGGCTTGAGGCTGAATTTGCCGCTGCCGCTCGAGGTGATTTCGGGGAGGCCGAGGCCGGCGAGGAGGCCGGCGACCTGCTCAGAGCGCAGGCCGACTTCCCAGTTGCCGTTGATCTCCCGGGCGGCGGCAACGAATTGGCCGCTGACCTTGAGTACGGGTTCGACGGCGGCGCCGCGCACGAGGCCGATGCTGGCGGAATACGCCTCGTCGTTCGAGGTGCCGGGGCGGTCGGCCTTCACGGAGACTTTGACCTGCTCCTTGGCGATGGCGGGGCCGGAGGCGGTGGCCAGGGTGTCGAGTTCGATGGCGTTGATCCGGCGATCGGCAGTGAGTTGCAGCGAGAGTGTGCCGGTGGAGCGCAATGTCTGCAGCGGGGCGTCCTTCTTGGTGTCGGTGAAATCAATCGTCCACTCTGCTTTGCCGCGCTGGCCGGCGCCGATGCCGCCGCCCTTGACGTCGAAGCCGACGGTCTGGTTGTCGGGCAGCAGGGCCTTGCCCTTGAGGGCGAAGGTATCGAGGCGAATGTCGACGGGTAACTGGGCCTCCTTCAGCAGGCCTTCGAACAACGCCTTCGGGTCGACTTTCTTGGCCGGAGTCGTGGCGGCCTGGCCCTGGTTGCTGGCCCCGGTCGGGGCCTTGGTCGGAGCCGGGGCGGCGGCCGAGGGGGTGGACTTCATGTTGCGCAGATCGACGAGGAGGTCATCGACCTGGATCGAGCCCACGTTGATCAGCTTTTTGCTGACGTAGTCCCAAGCCGAGTGGCGAACGGCGATGACCTTGGCCGTGACGACGATCCCGTCCTGGGTGAACTTCAGCTCGCTGACGTCGGCGCCGGAGAAGCCGGCCCCGACGCTTTCAAACTCCAGGGTCATGCCGGGTTGGCCCGAGACGGCCTTGCGCAAGGCCCAGGTTTGGACCTTCGACGTCAATGCGAGCGCCAGAAGCCCCACGAAGAGCAGGATAATTGCACTCAGAACCAAACCGGTAATCTTAAGACCTTTCATAAAAAATAGAACAAACGACCACCTTCGGCCGCCTGCCGACAAGCGAATTGTGCGGCGTGACGGTGCCGCGGGAGTCGAGGGAGACGACGAAGGCGGGAAGATGTTCCGCTTTGCTTCGATTGCAAAGCCTCGTTCAGGAACCGACCGCGCAGCGCCGGCGGCATTGGAACAGGAAGCGGCGCGGGAAGGGCGGCGAGCAACAGATGGACTTCTCCCCGCCCTTTCCGGTCTCCCTGTTTTCAGGGCCGGGGCCGGGGCCGGGCGCGGAATGAAAACTTCCCTTTGCCCGCCGATTCTGAGAAACGAAACGGTTCGGTCCCATTACCATGTCCCAAGTACGCGTCCGCTTCGCTCCCAGTCCCACCGGTTTCTTCCACATCGGCAGCGCCCGCACGGCGTTGTTCAACTGGCTCTACGCCCGGCACACGGGCGGTGTGTTCATCTTGCGGATCGAGGACACGGACAAGGAGCGCAACAGCGAGGCGTTTCTCAACCTGATCTATGAAAGCATGGCGTGGCTCGGCCTTAATTGGGACGAGGGTCCGAAGGTTGGCCCGAACGGCGGCGGTGATTTCGGACCGTACCGGCAGAGTGAGCGCGGCGCGGTTTACAAGACCTATGTGGATCGACTGATCGCGAACGGCCGGGCCTACGAGAAGGACGGCGCGATCTGGTTCAAACTGCTCGGTGAGCGTTTCGAGGTGTACGACGAGCACCGCAAGAAGACCGTGACCAAGGTCAAGGTGCCGCCCGTGGTGATCGAAGACATGATCCGTGGGCGGGTGGAGCGGGTGGAGGATGAGGATTTCGTTATCGTGCGGTCCGACGGCAATCCGGTCTTCCATCTCGTGAACGTCGTCGACGACATCGCGATGAACGTCACGCACATCATCCGCGGCGAGGATCATCTCTCCAACACGAGCAAGCATGTGCACCTGTACGAGGGCTTCGGGGTGAAGCCGCCGGCGTTCGCGCACATTCCGCTGATCCTGAAGCAAAACGGTCCGGGAAAAATGTCGAAGCGCGACCAGGGTGCGCTGATCGAAGAGTATCAGCGTCGCGGCTACCAGCCGGAGGCGCTGGTCAATTTCCTCTGCCTGCTCGGCTGGAATCCCGGCGACGACCGGGAGAAGATGCCGATCGCCGAGGTGATCCGGCTCTTTGACCTGCCCGGTGTGAACCAGAGCAACGCGCGTTTCGACGACAAGAAACTCGCGCACATGAACATGGCGTACCTGCTCGAGTTGGCGCCGGAAAAGTTCACGGCGCGGGCGCGCGACTTTTTTGCCCGGCAGGCTGGCAATGCGGTCGCGGCGGCGGCGCTGGCGGCCGATGTGGAGTATTTCGACGCGGTGATGCGGCTCAGCCAGCCGAAGATCAAGGGCGTCGAGGAGCTGCCGGCGTATACCGGATATTTTTTCAGCGAAGAGTTCCCGGTTGACGCGAAGGTGCGCGAGAAGGTCATGGGCAAGGGCGATCCGCAGGCGCGGCTCATGGAGCTGGCCGAGGCGTTGCCCGCGATGGATTTCTCCAGCGACCCGGCGATCGAGGAGGCCCTCAAGGCGCTCGCGACGAAAAACGGCCTCGGGTTCGGCGACTACCAGTCGGTCGCGCGTTTGGCGGTGTCCGGCACGAACGTTGGTCCGAGCATCACCGGCATGTTCCGCGTGCTGGGCCGCGCGCGCGTGTTGGCGCGGCTGGCGAAACTGGCGGGGTAACTCAGCTTAATCAGAGAGAGCGGTTTTCCCCCGCGACCGTCGCGGCATCGAGCTGCTCCCACCGGGGCTCCGCTGTTCAGGCGATCAACTCGACGGCACGATCTTTGATCGAGGTGTCGAATGTGGCGAGCCTGAGGCCGTGCGCCGCCGCCACGGCGCATAGGTAAGCGTCGGTCGTTTGACGATGTCCCGCCACCCATGAGGGCATGACTTCGGCCGGACGGGGCAGGTTTCCGAGGTAGCCGACGCCGTCCCGCCGGAGTTGTCGGAGCATGGCCCGGGCGTCGGTGATCGAGTAGCCGTACGCTACCATCGCCACGCGGATAAAGCCGAGCTCGGTCAGGGCGCAGTTAGCGAAATCCGCCGGCCGGAAACGCCCGGCCCAGCCCACAAAACGCGCACGTTCTGCGTGGGCCGGGAGCAGCGCCGCGACGATCACGTTGACGTCCAGCAGGAACTTCACGGGAACTCCGCGAGGAGGCGTTTGATGTCGGTGAGCTGTAGTTTGGGCGCGCCGGGTGCCATGACCGCATACGAGAGCCCGGTCTTGCGGTCGGACTTCATCTGCAGTGTCGCGCGAACGGTGGCAGCGGGCAACGCTGCGCGCCGGAGGTACTCTGAGAGGCTAAGGTGCTTGGCCTTGGCGGCCGAACGAATGCGTTGCACTTCGTCAGGGGCGGCCTTGAAGGAAAGCGTCGGCATGGTCTTACCGTATTACCAAGTGAATTCCGGTCAAGGCCGCGAGTGTCCCTGGTTCGCGGGGCGGGCCGTAGCCCTGCGGGAGCGCAGCGAGCGGTTTTCATTCGAGCTCCCGCGAACATCCCGCCGCGCGCACGCCGGGATTTGGGAATTACATCCGCGCCACGATGAGCTGCATGAGCTCTTCGTACGCGTGCACGCTCGGGAACTGCGGGAACTGCTGCACGATATTGTCGGGCGCGTGGAACAGGATCCCGTGGTTCGCCTGGCCGAGCATCGAGGTGTCGTTGAACGAGTCGCCGGCGGCGATGACGTTGTAGTTGAGGCTCTGCAGCGCGGCCACGGAGTGGCGTTTCTGGTCGGGCATGCGCAATTCGTAGCCGGCAATGCGGTCGCTTTCGACGATCAGACGATGGCAAAACAAGGTCGGCCAGCCCATCTGGCGCATGAACGGCTGCGCGAACTGCTCGAAGGTATCCGAAAGGATGATCACCTGCGTCCGGCGGCGCAGCTCGGTGATGAAATCGAGGGCGCCGGGCAGCAGCGGCAGGCCGGCGATCACGTCCTGGATTTTCGTCAGCGTGATGCCGTGACGGTCCATGAGATCGATGCGGTCGTGCATCAGCTTGTCGTAGTCCGGTTCGTCGCGCGTGGTACGGCGCAGTTCGGGAATCCCCGTGCGTTCGGCGACGGCGATCCAGATCTCCGGCGTGAGGACGCCTTCCATGTCGAGGGTGACGATGCTTTGCTTCACAAGTCCACGAGTGAACCAGAGGGTTTTGCGCCGTGGCAAGCGTCGGGGTGGGTGAACGTGCAACCGTCGGTCGGCGCGCTTGCGCGCGCCCGATTCGCGCG
>CAIJFT010000423.1 GCA_903820035.1 uncultured Opitutia bacterium | reverse complement strand
CAACGGTTAGCGGGCAAAATGCCAATGAAGTCATTCACTACATCCAGTCATCTCAATCTGAGGACCCTGCAAAAGTTTGATGCGGCCTCATCGGGTCGGCCGGCCCAGGGCGTCCGCCCGAGTGTCGTGCGGCGGGCCAAGCTCCTGGTGGCGCGAACGGATTATCCATCCAAAGCCGAGATCGAGTTTCTCACCCAACAGGTGATCGCCGCCATTTTAGCGGCATCGCGTGGTACAGGTCCGGAAAATCCGGCCGATTAACCTCCGGACGGAGCCCAACGATACCTGCATGCATCGCTACGAGTTTCAACTGCGGCTGACTGCCGCCGAGTGGCGGGGCTACTATCGGGGGGCCTTTCGCCACGTCGTGATTCGGTCCACGGCGGGGGAAATGGTGCAACTCTCGGCTGAGCATCTGCTCCAGTTTGTGACGTTGGAGGGCGTCCACGGTCGCTTCGAGTTGGTCTGCAACGCCCGGCATAAGTTCGTCGGTTTGAAGCGGACGGACGTTTCGGGTTAAGTCGCCGCCGGCGGCTTAGGGCGACGGTGCCTCTGGTCCGTCGGACCGTGGCGCAAATGCCGCGGGGTTGGCTAAACTTTGCGCCAAAAGGGTCGATAGGTTTTTGGGGGGCTTATGTCTCCCTCCTTATGTGCGCTGCCATCCAACTCTCGGGTCTTGCGTCGGGCTTCGATTGGAAGTCGTTCGTCGATCAAATGATGGCGAGCGCGCATACGCCGGCCGATCGTTTGGCCACCGAGCAGGCGACCAATAATCAAAAGGCCACCGCCCTCTCGGAGTTTGATGTCCGACTCAACACCCTGAGCACCGCGGTCGGTGCCTTGGGCACGAGCGGGGTCTTTGGCCAGCGGACCGCCACGTCGGGGACGGTCGGATCTTCGTGGCCGGCTTCGGCGGCCAGCGGATCGTCCGTCGGCAGTTATAAACTCGCCGTCTCCCGGCTGGCCACCGCGGCCGGCCGCGAGGGCGCGGTGAATATCGGATCGCGGCTCAGTGCCACCGCCGACGTGTCGGCCCTGACCCTCGCCAATCTTCCCACGGGCACGCCGATCACCGCGGGTACCTTTTCGGTCAACGGGGCCAAGATTACGGTCGGGCTGGAGGATTCGCTCGCGTCGGTGCTGACCGCAATCGGGACGGCGACCGGCGGCGCCGTGACCGCGGCGTATGATCCGGCGACGGACAAAATCAAACTGACCAGTGGGAGTGAAGTGGTGCTCGGGGCGAGCAATGACACGGGGAATTTCCTGGCGGCGATGAAGCTCGGCAACAATGGCACCGGCACGGTCACCAGTTCGGTGGCGCTCGGAGCCGTCAAGACGGGGGCGGCCCTCGCGAGTGCGAATTTCGCGAGCGCGATCACCGCCGTGGACGGCGCGGGCAACGGATCCTTTCACGTTAACGGCGTGGCGATCGACTACAACGTCAACACGGATACGCTCGCGGGCATCGTGGCGCGGATCAACCAGTCGACCGCCGGAGTCACGGCGTCGTACGATTCCGCGTCCGACCGGTTCACGCTGCTGAATCGTTCCACGGGTGATGTCGGGTTAGGCGTCAGCGAGGGTGCCGGCGGGCTTTTGGAGGCGCTGGGACTAGGGAGTGGGGGCGCGCTCGTGCGCGGTACCAATGCGGAGTTCACGGTGAACGACGGGGCGATGCGCACGAGCTTGAGCAATACCCTCGATGTCTCGGCGCACGGCATTCCCGGACTCTCGGTCACTGTGACCGGCGAAGAAACCCAAACGATCGACGTGGCGTCGGATTCCGCCGGGACGCGGGTTAAGATCGAGTCGTTTCTGAAGGCGTTTAACGACGTTCAATCGTACATCGATGCGGCGACCAAGGTTTCGAGTGACAGCAAGGGGAAGGTCACCTCGGCCATCTTGTCGGGCAACCGTGAGATTCAGGGGTGGGGGGATTCCCTGCGGGCCGCGGCTTTCGCGACCGTGGCGGGTTTAACCGGAACCATTTCCCGACTCGAGAGCATCGGCATCGATTTCAAATCGGGCTCCAGTGAACTTGAACTCAGGGACGGCGCAAAACTGGATGCGGCGTTGCGCTCTACCCCGGACGACGTGGAGGCCTTTTTTACGACGGCCTCCTCCGGCCTGGTCGACAAGGTGAAGAACCTGGTCACCACCGCCGTGAATCAAAATGCGAATCAGACCCGCAATTACACGAAGTATAATTCCGCGATTGATACGCAGATTGCCGATATTGAGCGGCGCCTCGGACAGCAGCGGGCGATCATGGAGGCGGCCTTTATCAGTATGGAAACGGCGCAGTCGAATTTGAAGACGCAACAGGCTGCCCTCACGAGGGCCTTCTCAACCACCTCGGCATGATTTCAAATTCTCCCCCCGCTTTGACCGGTTATCCTTTTTCTCGGCTGGCTGCCCGCCGGCGGGCCCTTGCGCTCACGGTTGTCTGCGGCGGACTGTTTTTCGCCGGTTGCTCGACGCCATTGACCAGCGATCCCTTGCGGCGCGGACCTT
>CAIJFT010000422.1 GCA_903820035.1 uncultured Opitutia bacterium | reverse complement strand
TCCTGCACCAGTATGCCGCCGACCACGGAGCGGATTTCCTGCAGGGCATCGGCACCGATTCCGCCCTTCGCAATCATCAGCCGGAGATTTTTCTTTTTCGCAAAGATCGCCATCGCCTCGTCGCTGAAGCGCGGCGCGATGATCACCTCAGTGAAGATCTCCGCGATCGCCTGCGCCAGCTGGGCGTCAAGGGTCTGGTTCACGATAATAATGCCGCCAAACGGAGCCTGACGGTCGGTTGCGTACGCTTTCCCCCACGCTTCGATGAGACTGTCAGCGCTGGCGACGCCGCAGGGATTCGTGTGCTTCAGGATCGCCACCGTCGGCCGCTCAAACTCCCCGATCAGGTGGGTCGCGGAGGTGATGTCCAAGATATTATTATAAGACAATTCCTTCCCCTGCAGTTGGGTGAAATGATCGTGGAATGTGCCGTAAAGCGCAGCCTTCTGGTGGGGATTTTCACCGTAACGGAGCGACTGAGCCTTCTTCCACGAGAGCGACAAGGTACCCGGAAATCCGCTCAATGCCTCGAGGTCGGGCTCAGCGGCCTGTAACTCCAGATAGCGCGCAATCGCCGCGTCGTACGTCGCGGTGCGTTGAAACACCTTCAGCGCCAGCTTGCGGCGCAGCATCAGTATCGGCTTCGGGTCGGAGGCCTCGGTGGCGAGTGCCGTCAGCACGTCAGTGTAGTCCGCAGGGTCGCAAACCACCGTCACGCTTTCGTGGTTTTTTGCCGCGCTGCGTAACATCGAGGGGCCGCCGATGTCGATATTCTCGATCGCCTCCTCAAAGTGCACCGTCGGCTTCGCCACGGTTTGCTCGAACGGGTAAAGGTTAACGACGACCAAATCGATGAGCGCGATGCCATTCTTCGTCGCCTGAGCAAGATGATCCTCCTTGTCACGCCGGCAGAGCAGCCCCCCGTGAATTTTCGGGTGTAGGGTCTTTACCCGGCCTTCCATGATTTCAGGGAAGCCGGTGTGCTGGCTCACCTCGGTGACCGGCAGCCCCTTGTCCGCCAGGAGCTTCGCGGTGCCGCCCGTGGACAGCAGCGTGAATCCGTGGGTCTTGACCAGGGCCGTCGCAAATTCGACGAGGCCGGCTTTGTCGGAAACGGAGAGGAGGGCGAATTTGGCCATTGAGCCCGTTTTCTCCCGCCCGTCGCGCCGCGCAGCAAGCGTGAAAGCCGCGCGCCAACAGCAAAAACAAGCCGCTTGCCGTGCGCCAATTACCGGCTCTCTTGTCCGCTGTGTCCAGTTCCCGCGAACTCCCCGGTCTTTCCGCCAGTCTCGACAAGCTGTGTCACCACCACGGCGGGGTGAGTCTACCGCCCGATAAGCCACATGCATTTGTTTATTTCGTAACCATCCGAAACGGTTCGGACTGCTCCGTTACCCTGCTGGGGCGCAAGTGGGTGGTGATCCATGCAGATGGCACGCGTGATGTCGTGGAGGGCGATCGCATCGTGGGTGAAACGCCCCGCTTGGCTCCCGGGGAGAGCTTTTCTTACAACAGCTACCATGTCACCGGCTGCGATGCCGAGGCCCTCGGCAGCTTCCATGGCGTCGATGAATTCGGGCAACGGGTGCACGTAATGCTACCGCCGTTTGCGCTGACAATTCCGCGCAGTTAGTTTTCGTTCTCGTTCTCGTTCCGCTTATTTGCTCTTTCTGACCGTTTATGAAGCTAACAGACCTGAACCGCGATGGCGGCATCGGCGCCAATTCGCTGTTCATCCAGCTGGGCGACCTCAATATTTTGCTGGATTGCGGCCTGCATCCCAAACGTGTCGGCCGCGTCGCGACGCCGGATTTTAAGGCGCTGAGGGGCGTCGCCCTCGACCTGATCATCATCACGCACTGCCATTTGGATCACATCGGCAGCCTGCCCGTCATCATGCGGGAGCACCCGAACACGCCGGTAATAATGACGTCCTCGAGCCGGATGCTGATCGAGCGCATGCTGCATAACTCGGCCAACGTAATGCTGCGGCAAAAGGAAGAGGATAAGATTCCGGATTACCCGCTTTTCACCCATGATGAGATCGACCGCTGTGGCCGGCGTCTCACCGGCCTGCCGTTTGGTCACGCCAAGCACTTTCGCGGCGCCAAGGACGAGGTTGAAATTATGTTTCATCCGGCCGGTCACGTGGTCGGAGCGGCGGCGGTCGAGATCCGGCACAAGCATCGCCACATTTTGTTCACCGGCGACGTGTTGTTCGAAAACCAGCGCACGCTGCAAGGTGCCAAGTTCCCCGCGGGGCATTTCGACACCATCGTCATGGAGACGACCCGCGGAGCGACTGAGCGCCCCCCCGGCAAGGAGCGCGTCAACGAAGTTGCCCGCCTCATCACTTCAATCAACGACACGATTCAGCGCGGCGGCTCGTTTCTGATTCCTGTCTTCGCGCTCGGTCGCATGCAGGAGCTGTTTGCGATCCTCCACGATGCCCGGAAGTTCGGCCGGCTCGTGGAATGCCCGATCTTCACGGGTGGCCTCGGGGTCGATCTCGCCGATTATTTCGACGAGATTTGCCGCAAGACGAAGCACGTACAGTTCAGCCGCAGCATTCTCAAGGACCTGAAGGTCAAACCCACCCCGCGCAAAATCACGCCCGGCGAGGATCTGCAGCAAAACGCGATCTACATCGTGAGCTCGGGTATGATGGTCGAACGGACGCCGAGCTATGCGTTTGCGTCCGGCCTCATCGGAAACGCCAGTAACACCATCGGCTTCGTCGGTTATTGCGACCCCGACACTCCCGGCGGTCACCTCCTCGCCACCAAGCCCGGCGAGGACTTCCTCTTTGAGGCGGTGCATGTGAAGAGCAAACTGAAGGCGCACGTCGAACGTTTCGAAATGAGCGGTCACGCGGACCGAGAGGAACTGGCCGAGTTCGCCGTTCAGACGACGGCCCGCGTCGTCGTCTTGACCCACGGCGAACCCGCCGCGCGCGCCTGGTTTGCCCAAAAACTCGGCGCCGAAATGGCCAACACCCGCGTGCTGGATCCGGTGCCGCTGCAGACATATCAAGTCTAAGCTTGGGTCCGTATCGGACGTTTGAAGGTTGAAAATTGACGGGCGGAAGCAGCGGAACGCCTCCGCTGAGCCCTGCCCCACTCCGCCCTGGCCGCATGGCGAGGGCGGACGCCGGAATCGACGGCGGAGCAGTCGTTCAGCCTTCAACCCCATAGCGTTTCCGGAAAAAGGGTAGCCGCGTTAGGGCGCAGCGACAACGTGGTCCTCAGACGTGACCGCGTTCTCGCCTCCGGCTCAAACGCAGATACTGAACGCCTGGAACCGCTCTAAAGCATAAACTGCGCGGGGCGGCGCCAGCCGCGACCACGCTCAAGCCGGCATGACCAAGTCGCTTAAACGTGCCGCCATGGCGGGGCAGCCGGCAACGTAGATAATTTTCTTCATCCGCAGGTCGAAAACGCGCATCGGCAACTGCTCGCCGTTTAGGAACCGAACTTCGCCGCCACCGGCTCGCACCAGCGGAATCGCTGCGGCCAAATCCCAGATCTTCACGTTGTAATCGACGCAGCCGTCGAGCAAACCGGCTGCCACATAGGCGAGGTGCAGCGTCGCTGAACCGAGTCCGCGGATCTTGAAATGGGTAATGATTCCGGTGGCCAGAGGCATGAGCGCCTTGTCGAACGGGCTGTGAAAGCCGATCAAGGTCTCCTTCGAGGGCGCAGCTGTACTGACGTGCCGCGTGCGTTCGCCGTCGTGTACCCCGAAGCCTGGTCCGCCGTGCATCAACGTGCGCCGGCTCAGGTCATAAATCACCCCATAGATCGGCTCCCCGTACTCACAGAGCGCCAAGGCAATCGCGCAGTGCGGCAAGCCCAGCGCGAAATTGTTCGTGCCATCAATCGGGTCGAGCACCCAGGAATACCGCGCGGTTACGGGCAAAGGCGCCGACGTCTCCGCGAGTTCCTCGCTGAAATATTGATCCGCGGGAAACTGCCGGCCGAGTTCTGCGAAAATACCCTCGGAAATCGCCACGTCGACCGCGGTGACCCGCGTGCCGTCATACTTCCACTTGCTCTCCGCCCGGCCGAATTCGCGCAGCATCAACTTGGTCTGTGCCAGCACCGCACGTTGCGCGGCGTCGATCCGGAGGAGGAGTTCGGGCGGGTGCATTGCGGTGCAGAAGGCGACAAATGCCGCCACGGCTCAAAACAATTATCACGGGCCCGCGATAACGCCCAGGCACTTCCCGCTTGGCTCAGACTACGCCCGCCCGCCCGAGGGCTCGCGTGATGGCGGCGCGCCCGCCCACGGGTCTCCCCGCGCGAGGTTTGCGATACGATAGAGGAATGGCTGCCTGCGACCGGCGACCGCTTAGGGGTAATCGTACAGCTTCGGATCCCGGTGCGGAGCCAAGCGGCGCGCCTTGAAGCGGTGCCGGGGCTCCTTCGGGTCCTTCTCGCCCGCTGCGGGCGGCTGGTCGGGATCTCGCCCCATCCCGCCGCCGAATGGATCGCCGGAGTCCTCCGGTTCGTCCCCGCCGCCCAGTTGCTCCTCCAGCGAGTCGGGATCTGCGCCCTCCTCCAGTTTGCGCACCACCTCCTCCGCCTGTTCTTCAAGTTTCTCGCCGGTTACTTCAGACATGCGGCGCATCATCCTCGCCATCGCTTTCGGGTCGTTTTCATCGACCCCGGCAAATTCGGTTTCCATCGAAGCCATCGCCGCCTCCATCCGCGTGTCCTCGGCGGCGTCGCCGGTATCCGCCGGCTTGGTTTCCGCCACCTCTTCCTTACCGCCCTTGCTGGTGATGGCGAAAGCCGAGATGAGCTTGCGCAGCGTGTACTTGGGATTGTCGGGGCATGGCGGCGGAGTTTGCCCCTGCGCGATCGTTTTCGCGTAGAACTGATAGATCGTGTGGTTCTGCTGACAGTAGTACTCGTAGATGGGCATTTTTATGATTTAGCGGAACTATCAAACAGTTTGCCTCTAATTCTGGCTAACTTGTTTGCCCCGAGCTGCAAGATGTTGCCGTAGGTAAGCGAACTTAGAGGGGCAAGCAAAGGGGCAAACAGAAAAACCATCGGGGCAAACGGGCGCAAACCGAGGCAAACAGCGGGGCAAAACGGCCGTGCGCTGCCTGGCAATCTGTGTGGTGGGCATGATCGTCGAGCTTAGTTAGGGTGATTTTGGTCCGGGCGCAAGTTGGTGCCCATGCTGCACGACCGCCTGGCGACCACCCTCATTCAGGCGGTCCAGCACGCCGGCAAGCCGACGGCGCTTTTCGTCGACCTCGGCAAACATCTCCAATTGCCCACTCCCATCCTCGACGTTCGAAAAACGAACCGATACGAGCCGCAGCGCCCGTCGCTGCGTCCACGCCGCCCGCAGGAGAGGTGCAACCAGGGGATAAAACGGGCCCTCCAAGTCGGTCGCGGTCGTCAGGCTGCGCCCATGGGACTCCTGAACGAAATCGGGGTAACGGATCTTCACCGTCATGGTGCGAACACGTTTCTTATCCTCGCGCACCTTGGGCAGAAGCTCGTCAACCATCCGCTTCACGATGCGCTCGACGGCGGCGAACTCGGCGAGGTCGCGCCCGAATGTTTCCTGTTGTGAATAACTCTTCGCGTCTTCGCGGCCGGTCTCCACCGGACGATCATCCTCGCCCCGCGCGGCCGCCAGCATCTCCCGCCACGAGCCCCCGAAGATGGTTTCGAGTTCACGATCAGAACGCATGACGACGTCACCGATCAGCCGGACTCCGTGGGTTTCGATCAGGTTCGCTTCGGTCTTGGCCCCGACCCCCGGCAGCTTGCCGATACTTAACGGGGCGAGAAACGACGCCTCATCCCCCGGGGGCACCACGACAAAGCCCCGCGGCTTCCGCAGTTTCGACGCGATCTGGGCCACGAGTTTGTTCGGTGCGAGTCCAAAGGAGACGGGCACCTGCAATTCAGCCCAGATCCGTTGCTGGAGCCCGCGCACCCGCGCCTCGATCTCCGCGGAATGAGCCAGGCCGCACGGGGCGAGATCCAGATAGCCTTCATCGATCGAGTTCCGCTGCACGAGCGGGGTGAGCGTTTCGCAGAGGTCGAACATCTGCTGCGATACCTTGCCGTACAGCCCGGCGGTGTGAGGCAGCAGAATCAGGTCAGGGCAGATCTTGAGCGCCCGTTGCGTCGGCATCGGCGTGTAAACCCCGCAGGCCCGGGCCTCGTAGCTGGCGGAAGAAATGATTCCGCGCTCCCGGCCGCCGACGGCGCATCTAGTCCCGCGCAGATCCGGCCGCAGCGCCAATTCGCACGAGACGAAGAACGCATCGGCGTCCAGATGCACAATCGTTGGGAGCAAGCGAGGCACGGGCCGGCACGACAGGCCAAGGGTTGGCTCGGGTCAATCCGGCTCGTGCGATGGTTGA
>CAIJFT010000421.1 GCA_903820035.1 uncultured Opitutia bacterium | reverse complement strand
GCGAACCGGCGTTCCGCGCAAAGCAGATCCTGGATTGGCTCTACAAGAAGCGGGTGCGCGCGTGGGAGGAGATGACGAATCTCTCAAGACCCCTGCGTACGCTGCTCGCGGACTCGTTCGAGCTGATGCCGGCCGCGCTGGTGCTCAACCAGCAATCCGAGGACGTCACCGACAAACTCCTGCTGGAACTCGGCGACCGATCCCTGATCGAAACCGTGATCATCCGGGTGCCGCAGGAAGGTGTGGGCGTGGAGCATTCCCGGAAAACCATTTGCATCTCCACGCAGGTGGGTTGCGCGATGGGATGCGTTTTCTGTGCGAGCGGACTCGCCGGCCTCAAGCGCGATCTCAACGCCGGTGAGATCGTCGCGCAGCTGCTGCAGGTGTGCTACCGCGAGGACGCCCGCACGCCGCGCGCCCGCATGGAGCTGGCCTCGTTCGACAACATCGTCGTCATGGGCATGGGCGAGCCGCTGGCCAACTACGACGAGTTGATCCGCGCCCTCACCATCCTCAACGCCGACTGGGGTCTGGGTTTTGGGGCGCGCCGCATTACGATCTCCACCAGCGGACTCGTACCTAAGATCATCAGGCTCGCCGAAGAAGACCTCGGATTCCGGCTGGCGATTTCGTTGCACGGCGCGACCGATCCCGTGCGCGAGCAGATCATGCCGGTCAACAAGGCGTATCCACTCGCCAAGCTCATCCCGGCGGTCCGCACCTTCTCCGAGCGACACGGCCGCATGGTCACGCTTGAGTTCATTTTGATCGAGGATGTGAACGACTCGCTCGAGCAGGCCCAAAAGCTCCGCGACATCGCGCGCGACCTGCACGCCCATGTGAATCTGATTCCTTACAACACCGTGGCCGGGCTGCCGTGGAAGCGGCCGAGCCTCACGCGGCAGGAGCGCTTTGCCGACATCCTCCGCGACGCGCGGGTCTCGGTCACCCTGCGCCGGGAAAAGGGTCACGACATCGACGCCGCCTGCGGCCAGCTCCGGTTGAAGACGGAGCGGGAACGCGAAACCGCGGACGCGCCGGCAGTCGCCTGAGCGTCGGTCATGGATGCGCCCGACCTGCTCCGGCTGATCGCAACCCTCACCCTCCTCCTCAGCGGTTTGGTGTTGCCGGGCGCAGCTCTCGCCCGAGCGCTGCGCCTGCCGGTCACGGTGGCCACGGCGTTCAGCGGCTCGGTGCTGGCCATCTACACCAGCCTCCTCGCGCTGCAATTCGCCGGGATCGCGGTCACGTTGGCCACCCTGAGCTTGGTGCTGGCAGTGATTACTTTCGCCGGGGCGGCCGCAGGCCGCGTGGTGCGCGGCAACGATCCGCATCCCGCGGACACCCATGGGCAAGTGGCCCGCTATCCGTTTGCTCCGTTTGCCAGCATGGGCGGTTGGACACCGTTGTATTTACTCGCTTGGGCCGCGCTGATCCTCCGCGCCGGGCAAAATCCACTGGCGGGACCCGACATCGAATTCCGCTGGGGCTTTCTGGCGGAACAGTGGTTGCGGCAAGGCTCG
>CAIJFT010000420.1 GCA_903820035.1 uncultured Opitutia bacterium | reverse complement strand
GCCGGCATAGGTGAGGACCCGGAGCGGCAGGTGCGAAAAACTGAAAAGGCCGTCGAGGGCGTAGCGCACGAGCCGGCGGAAACTCTGCTTCGGCTGGCCGGCGGCGCGTTCCTGGCGGTCGTAGAGGACGTCGGCGGTTGGAAAACCGATCCAGGCGCGCAGCCCGGGGAAGAAGCGGTTGCGCTCGGGCAGCGCGTTGAACGTGGCGAGGGCGTGCCGGCCGAGCAGGCCGAAAGTGCCGGTGTTCGCCTCGATGGGATAGTCGGTCAGTTTGCCGAACACGCGGTGAAAGGTGTCGAAGCCGAAGCGACGGATGCCGGTCTCCTGCCGCGAGCGCCGCACGGCGCGCACCACCTCGGCGCCGGTCCGCCAGGAGGCCACCAGGTCAGGGATCACCTCGGGCGGGTCCTGCAGGTCGGCGTCCATCGTGACGACCGCGTCGCTCGTCGCCGCGCGGGCGAGGCCGGCGGTGAGCGCCGCCTGAAATCCGAAATTGCGCGAAAGCTCCACCAGCTCGAAGCGCGGGTCGCGGGCGGACTGCGCGCGGATCAACGCCACCGATTCGTCGCGGCTGCCGTCGTCGACCAGCACCGCGCGCCACGTGCAGCCGGGGTTGCCGTCGAATAGCGCCGTGAGCCGGGCGCACAGCTCGGGCAGCACGGCCTGCTCGTTGAACACGGGCGTGACGACGGTGATGACGGCGGGTGGCACGGGGCAATAGGTGGTCGGCGCCGCAAGGGCAGGCAACGCTGTTTGTGCGGTCAACGGGGTGCGTTCCGGATCTTCCGATCCGACGGCAACAGCGTCGTTCAGCCCGCTTGCGGGCGCGGGGTCGGTCGTGGTGGCGGGACTACGCTGGGCGGCGCGTCGTCCGCCAGAGGGCGAGCCCGAGCACGGCGGCGAGCGTGACCAAGATCAGGGTTTCCTGTGCAACGAAGCCGTCGCCGAAGAACACCCATTGGTTCTGGAGCTTGGCGCGGAGGTTGAGATTCGCGATCGCCGAGTAGCTGGCCATCGTGGCGACGGCCGGGCGACCCGGTGCGAGCCATTGGTCCAAGAGAAAACTCTGGGCGCCGAATTGCAGCGCGATGCCCAGCAGTCCGTCGAGGGTGGCGCCGGCCACGACCACCCGGCGCCAGCCCGCGCCCAACCCGTCCCATTGCGCGGCCAGCAGCGCGAGGCCGGCGAGCACGAGCGGCTGCAGACAAATGTGCGCGAGCCCCCACGGGTCGCGCGCGCCGTGGGCGGCGATGCCGAGAAAGACGGTGGCGGCGATCGCCGCACCCCAGCCGAGCCGTTGGGCGGAAGAGAGCGCGGCGCCGCGCCGCACCAAGGCAACGCCGAGCACAAGCCACGCGAGGCTGCCGCAGGCGAAGAGCAAGTTCACCTGATAGAGCAGGAAGAACCAATCGCGCCACCAACCCCAGGCGCTGGTCTGCGCGATGAAGCGGTAGTCCACGTGACGCAGGAAGTGCGGCACCACGGTGTCACGGAGATTGAGCGCGACGTTGGCAAGTTGGGTCGCGCGGTCGGCGGCCTGGTCGGTGACGCTCGTGTTGGTGAGCAAGGTGCCGGCCGCACCGTAGGTGCGGAGCGACCACGCGAACCACGTGGCGAGCACGGCGGCGCCTACGGTGGCGGCGACAGTGGTCTCCTGCCACCACGCGCGTTCCGTTCGTCGCGGCCAACCTCGGATCAGCCACCCTGCGGCGATCACCACGGCATACGGACCGGCCGAGTAGTGTGTCAGCAGCGCCGCGGCGAGGGTGGCGGCGCACCCTAGTCCGGCGGAGCGGTTACCCGGTTCTCCCGCCGCGAGAAAGTAGTGCACCGCGGCCAGGGTGAAGAACGCGGCCGGCAGCTTGGTCCAGGCGAACGTCACGTTCTGCACCCACAGCGGACTCAACATGAACAGCACCGCGAGGACCGCCGTGACCGGCCGGCCCGCGCCGCGTCGCGCCAGCAGTGCAGCCGGCAGAAACGCCAGGCAGCCCAGCCAGGTGAGCGCGAGTTGGTAGTGGGCGAAGTCTCGCGCCGTGACCGCGAGCAGGGCGCCCGTTACGAGGTTGGCCAGAGGAGGCCGCGAGGTGAGGGGATCGAAACCGTTGAACAGGATGTCGCGCGGGCCGTGTTCGAGGAAAAACACCGTGCGCTGCCAGTGGCCGAACCAGTCGCCGGTCCAGCCGCCGCCTGAATAGGTGACGACTAGGGCGAGCCAGCCGACGCTCCACGCCGTTACGATCATCTG
>CAIJFT010000419.1 GCA_903820035.1 uncultured Opitutia bacterium | reverse complement strand
CTCGTGTTGAACAGCGCCGGCACGGTGCTCTACGTGGCCGATACGGGCAATCACGTGATCCGCAAGATCGATCTGCTGCATCCGGGATGTGGTGACGGCGTGGGCACGGTGTGGACCATCGCCGGGACGCCCGGCGTGGCGGGGACCAGCAGCGCGCATTTGAACACGCCGCAGGGCCTCCTGCTGGATGGCCGGACGTTGTATGTCGCCGACTCGGGCAATCATGCCGTGCGGGTGATCACGCTGCCCAGCGCTCAACCGTCACCGCTCCCGGAGTTTGTCGTCCAGCCGGCCGATATCATTAAGAAGGTGGAGTGGACTACGACCAGCGCGGTGTCCCTGATCTCCGAGGGTCGCTCGATTGGGGTCGCGGTCAAAAGCGCCGGCGCGGTCTCCTACAAATGGCAGTACCGCCTGGGGGCGGGTCAAGCGTGGATGGACGTCGCGCAACGAGGCGAAGGTGGTTTTTATGGTGCGGATGAGCAGGGCCTTTTCATGGATATTGGTGGCCCCGAGCTTTTTTATGGAACTACGCTCAGCCTACGACGAGTTGGATCCGACCTCTCTCAAAACGGGATGCAGTTCCGCGTGCAGGCGACGAACGCGTTCGGCTCCACCACGAGTGAACCCGCGACCCTCAAGCTCTACCTTCCCCGGGCGGGTGACGGCCCGACGACTCCCGGCGGCAGCGATAGCACGCTGAGCAAGACGTTCGCCGACCTGCAGCCCTACTTTTCCGGTAAATGGGGCAGGGATAATCCGACATATCCAGGATATGGTCGAGAGCTCACGGTGGTTGTAACCGGGGACGGTACTTCATCGCCGCCGATATTTTTTGCCAATGAAATTTTCGGATGGGAATCAACGACTTCGATTGCGCGGGCGGTGGTCGCCAGTGGTTATGGCCAGTCCGGACAAACGGGTGTTTTCCGTATTGCCCGAACTAGTTGGACAGGCGGTACCGCCTTTTCGATCCGCGGCGTCTCGACGATGCCCGGTCCCATCGCCGCGCGGGTTCCGAATGATGCGGTTCCGGTCAATTGCCCGACTTTTTCTAGTCCCGGTCTGTTGGCGGTATCCGAAAGTAACGTCCGGTCCTTGGACGCGCTCAAAAGCGTCGGGGAAAAAGCGAGGTTTGAGTCGAACGATGATACGAGTAACCGTGTCTGGCAACGGCGCGCCGCGGGCAGCAACGCCTGGTTTAATTTAACCGATAGCGGCGCCTACAGCGGCGTGACCGGACGAACCCTCACGGTTTCAAGTGTGACCGGCGCGATGTGCGGCGATCAATTCCGTGTTGTCGCCACCAATGCCAACGGCTCGACGACCAGTGGCGCAACCACCTTGCGGGTAAGGGGCTTCATTGATATCCAGCGTTACGCCGTCGGGTCCTTCGCCGGCACGGTGGGTCAGTCCGGGTCGAGTGATGGCACCGGCACTGCGGCGCTCTTCCGATATCCGCGGGGGCTGGCACTCGATGCCGTCGGCAACCTGCTGGTCAGCGATTCCGGTAATCACACCCTGCGGCGGCTTCGGCTCAGCGATCGGTTGGTCCGCACGGTCGGTGGTTATCCCGGAATTTCCGGCGCGCTCGGCGGCCTCGGCACCGACGCCCGCTTCAACCAACCGTGGGGCGTCGCCTTCGACGCGGCGGGCAATCTCTACGTCGGCGACAGCCTCAACCACACGATTCGACAAGGTACGCTCGTGGTCTCCCGGGCGCCGCAGTTTATCCGGCAACCGGAGAACGCGGCGGTCAGCGACGGACTCGGTGCCGCCTTCTCGGCGGACATCTCGGGCAGTCCCGCGCCCACGCTGCAGTGGCAGCGGCGCGCCGGCGGGACCGGGGACTTTGTGAATCTCCCGGCTGATCCCCCCGCCGATTCCTCGGCGAGCGCGACCTTCACCGGCACACGCACCACCGCTCTGGCCATCCGGACCGCCATCAACGCCATGTCGGGCGACCAGTTCCGGTTGCTGGCGACGAGCTCCATGGGCACCGCCGTGACCAACGTCGTGACCCTCGTGGTCAACGGCGGCATCCCCACCTTCGCCCAAATGCCGGTCTCGACCACCGTCACCGCCG
>CAIJFT010000418.1 GCA_903820035.1 uncultured Opitutia bacterium | reverse complement strand
GGCGCACTATTCGGGCGCGGGCACGACGATCGCCGTCACGCTGCAGGTTGATGCGACGCAGGCCCGGCTCGCGATCGCGGACAAGGGCATTGGCATTCCCGAGGCGGACATAAAGCGGATCTTTGATGCATTTGAACGCGGCTCGAATGTCGGCCTGATCAAAGGCAGCGGGCTCGGGTTGAACATCGTCAAACGGATGACCGACATCCTCGGCGGGAAAGTTACCGTGGAATCGACCCTCGGCGTGGGCACCTGTTTTACCGTGGAGATTCCGGCGCGAAATGCGGGCGCGGCCTGAGCCGCGGGTGGCTGGGGACCCGATGTCCCCATCGTGCGGGCACGGGGGGGGATAAAAAAACCCGATGGGGGCATCGGGTTCTGCGGTGGACGCGGTCCGGCCGTCCTGCCAACGGGCATTCCTCGGGGCGCGGCCCCGGCTTACGCGGCTTCCGGGCGGCCCATGCGGTGAAGCCAGCGGACGTGCGAGAACAGGGCGCGGACGAAGCTGCGGTGCGCGGTGTAGCGGACCCCGAATTCGGCGCTCACTTGACGTACGATCGGGGCGATTTTCGGGTAGTGAATGTGGGAGATGCGCGGGAAGAGGTGGTGCTCGATCTGGTAGTTCAGGCCGCCCATGTACCAGGTGAGAAAGAAATTGCGGGGTGCGAAATCCACCGTCGTCTCGATCTGATGCCGGGCCCACGACTGGAACTTACCCTCGTCGGCGGTGAGGGGAGTCGGGAAAAATTGGGCCTCCTCCACGCAGTGGGCGAGTTGGAAGGTAAGCGACATGACCACCCCCATGACGAATTCCGTGAAAAGGTAGGTCAACAGGACGGCCCACCAAGCGTGGCCGGCGACCATGGGGAGTACGAGGGCCCAACCGAAGAACAGCGCCTTGCCGATGATGAGGCAGGCGAGTTCCATGCCGTCGGGCCGACGGATCTTCTGGCCGCTCACTTTGCCGGTGATGGCGGTCAGTACGTCGTCGAAGTGCCACTTGATACCCAGCATGCCGTAGAGGGGCCAGATGTAGAACGTTTGGATGCGGTGGAGTTTCAGCCGGCGCTGGCCGGGGGCGAGTCGGCCCCAAGGGTAGAGGTTGATGTCGTCGTCGAGGCCCGCGATGTTCGTGTAGGTGTGGTGGATGACGTTGTGCTTGATGCGCCATACGTAGCTGCTGCCGCCAATCAGATCCATGGTATGGCTCATCACCAGATTCACCCATTTGTTGCGGGAAAAGGAGTCGTGGTTGGCGTCGTGGGTGATGTTGAAACCGACGGCGGCCATGGCAGCGCCGAGTGACGCGGCGAGGAGGGCGGCGCCCCAGAGCGGGACCGGGGAGAAAACCAGGAGCAGGTAGGACGCGACCAGCCACAGGCCGATCATCACGGACTTGGTCAGCAGCCGGATGCCGCCAAAGCGGGAGAGGCCCCGTTCTTCGAAATAGGCCGCGATGCGGCGTTGGAGTTCGTCATGGAACTCATCTCGTTTTTCGAAGCGGACGTGGGCGGAAGTTTGCACAGGCGGAGGAGGATGGATCAGCGGTCGCCACGGGGCGAAAAGGGCGACTTCCTGCCTCGGCGGCGGGCCTGAGGGAAGGGGGAAGCGACTCAGACCTCTGATGATTTCTACCACTATGCGGCATCGCGGGAAAAAAGATAGATCAAATCTCCGGTTTTCCGGGTCCCGCCCGACCCGGCAGGGAGTTGCGGGCGCAAAAAAACCGCCGGCCCGGAGGCCGGCGGTCGGAGGGACATTCGCTCGGGTTATCAGCGGCGATTGCCGCTGTGCCCGAGCGTATAGGTGAAGAAAATCGAGCGCCGGTCGCCGGGGATCTTGTTGGCGCGCAGGTAGTCGAGATCGAAGAGGTTGTTCACGTTGAGCGCGAGGGTCTGCTCGATCTTGGAATTGAACGGCAGTTTGTAGCGGGCGCCGAAATTCCACAGGGTGTAAGACGGCGTGCGCAGGCGCCACTGGTTCGTGGTCCGCGTCACGACGACCACGCCGCCAACGCGGGCGGTGGTGTCGCCGGCGTTGGGGTTTTCCGTGGGCGTGGAACCGACGTAGGTGACGTTCAGGTTGGTCGAGAATCCGCGCCAAGCGGCGGAGGAGGGCGTGTACTTGACGTAGGCGCCGCCGTTTTGCGGAGAGACGCTGGTGACGCGGCGGCCGACCGCTTCGGGGAAGGCGCTGCCGTAATTGCTGTAGATCGAGTAGACGTTGCCCCAGCTGCCGCCGACATTGACCTGGCTCGTCACGTTGTAGTTCACGTCAAGCTCGTAGCCGCGGACGAGCTGGTCGCCGTCGCGCCGGGAGGTCACGACGTAGGTGCCGGAACCCGGCGGGGTCTCGACCGAGTCGCTCACGGAGACGTTCATCCGGGTGGCGTAGAAGCCGCTCACGGTGAAGTTGAGCCGGTCATTGAGCAGGGAGCCCTTGAAGCCGTAGTCATAACCCTTGGCGGTTTCCGCCGCGTAGTCCGGCAGAGCCACCGTCGCGGTCGCGTCGGACTGCGGGACGAAGTAGCTCTCGCTGTAGTTGGCAAATACGCGCAGGGCGGAGGTCAGCTTGTAGTTGACGCCCAGGTTGGGCTTGAACCCGGAGTTCATCTTCTTATCGAGCATCTGGCCCGGGAGGTAGCCCGCCGGCGGGGCGGTGAAGTCGCGGTGGCGGAAGCGGACGCCGTCGTAACGGGTGCCGAAGTAGGCGAGCAGGTCGCCCTTGAAGAAGGCGGCTTGTTCGCGGATCAAGGCGCCGGCGACCGTGACGCGTTGTTTGCGGATGCGGGTCGAGACGCCCTTGGAACCGTCGAACCACTTCGTGAAGTAGTTGATCGGGCTGGTCGGAGCCAGCGTTTTGCTATCGAGCGTGACGGTGCGGGCCGCGGTGCTCCACGCGACGAGGTCGGGGTCGGTCGCGACCGCGTAGCTGCGGGAAGGATCCCAGCGGTAGTAGTCGTTGAGGTCGGCCGCGAAGAGCGTGCGGTGTTCGATCGAGTGGTTGTTGCTCCAATAGTGGGCGAGGATGTCGCCCTGGACGCCGCCGCCGTCCTCGATGATCTGGCCCTTGCTCGGAATTGCGCCGCGCACGACGCTAATGGGGGTGGTGGCGACGGCAGGGTTGATGTTTACCGTCGGCCAGCCGTTGTTGGAGTTATAATCCCAACGGCGCATCCGGTAATAATTGGCCGAGGTGCGGAGACTCCAGACGTCGCTCAGCCGCTTGTCGTAATTGGCGGTGAAGCTGCTGCCGCCGCGCGTGAGTTCGCTGGCCGGGCCGTAGGCGTTGTATTGGGCGAGGTTCTTCGCGTAGCCGACGATCTCGTCGTCGGTGGTGGCGGCGGTGCCCTTCTGGTCGTTGATCAGCGGGGCGGCGCCATTGGGGGAGTGGCGAATCTGCAGCAGGTATTCTGCGGAGAGGAGGAGGTTGCCGCCGTCCTTGAAGGTGTGCTTCAGCGCGGCGTAGTACTCGAGGTTGCGGTTACGGGCGTATTCCTGACCGAAGTCACGCTGGTACTGGCTCAACGTGACGATGTAGGAGGTCTTGCCCCCGGTCTCGATCGGTACGGGCCCGGTCGCTTCGAGCGTGAGGCGTTGCGTGCCGTAGTCGCCGAAATTGTAGCTGAGCCGCTCGCTCTGGCGGTCCTTCGGCGCCTTCGAGATCATGTTGACCATGCCGCCGGGGGAGGTGCGGCCGTAGATGGCGGCATTGGAGCCTTTGATGATCTCGATGCGGTCGACGTTGCTCGAGCCGTAACGGCCGAGGCGGAAGAAACCATCGCGCAGCTGGTAGGTCGATTGAAACCCGCGCAGGAAAAAGTTACCGCCGATGTCGAGGCCGGTGAAGCTGCCGATTTGGACGATGTTATCGGCGAGTTCGAAAATGCCGAAGTCCTCGAGGAACTCGCTCGTGAGCACGTTCACCGTGTAGGGCAGGTCGATGATCTTGGTCGCGACGCGCGAGCCGGTCATCGTTTCCGAAGGCGCGTAGCCGCGGTCGGGGTCGGCCTTGACGGAAAATTCCGACAGCTGGACGACGTCTTCCGCGGTTTTGGGCCGGGGGGCCGGCGCCGTTTGGGCCGGGAGCTGGAGCGCAAGGCCGAGGACACCGAGAGTGCCGGTCAGCCGGCGCAGGGTGGTGGGTTTGGGTAGGTTCATGGTGGGGTTAATCGTGAAAAAAACAGCGGCCGCCTGGGTTTGATTCGGGCGGGGGGCGATCCGTTTGCCGAGCAAAAGGCCAAAGAGCGAGGATTTCGGTTGCCACCCCCAAGGGAAGCGCCGTCTTGCTTTCATCCTTAAGCAATGAGTGCGGCCGTAACCATGAAGACCATTGCCGCGCGGGCCGGCGTGACCCAGGCGACGGTGTCGATGTGCCTCGCGAATAATCCCCGCATTCCGGTGGCGACCCGGGAGCGCATTCAGGCGATCGCCCGCGAACTCGAGTATCAGCCGAACCCGTATGTTTCGACCTTGATGCGGATCCGTCGGCAGGGGAAGCCGTTGAAGGACCAGCCAGTGATTGCCTTGGTGTGCGCGCAACGATCGGAAGACGGCTGGCGGAATCACCCGGCGGCGACCATCCGGCAGATGCGCGAAGGCGCGTTGGGCCGGGCGGGGTTGCGGGGTTATCGGGCTGAGGAGTTTTGGCTTCACCGTGACGGCATGTCCAACGAGCGCTTTTCCGATGTGCTCCACGCGCGCGGCATCCGCGGGCTGTTGCTCAGCCCGCTGGCCGAGGGCGATCCGACGCCAGCGCTGCGGTGGGAACATTTTTCCACGGTGTGCCTAAGCGTGCCCTTGCCGTCGTTGTCGGTGACCACGGTGTGCAACGACCATTATTTCTCCGCGCTGCGGACGGTGCGCGAGTGCCACGCGCGCGGCTACCGCCGGCCCGGCTTGCTCTTGTTGCGCAATCACCGCACGCGTTTTCAGGGACGTTGGGAGGCGGGCTTCCGGGCCGCCGGCGACTTGCTCGGGGGGCTCGATCTGATGGCGCCGTTGTACGTGGACGATTGGTCCGAGGTGGCCGCGGTCGCGCGCTGGTTGCGCCGGGAAAAGCCCGACGTGATCATCACCCCTTCTGCCGATGCGATCCGTCCGGCGCTTGAGCTGGCGCGGTTGCGGGTTCCCGAACACTGCGGGGTGGCTCTCCTCGCGTGTCCCGAGGCGGACGATCCGAACACCGGGATTTATCAAAACGGCCGGCTGATCGGCGGACTGGCCGTCGACGCGCTGCTCGGGATGGTGGAGCGCCATGAACGCGGGCTGCCCGGGCAGGCGACGACGCTGATGGTTGAGGGGCAGTGGAACGAAGGGCGGACGCTCCCGCGGCGGGGCCAGCCGCCCAGTGACGCTTGAGCGGTGCCGCGATTCCCGTCGCCGCGTTCGAGCCGCAGGCGAAAACGTGGGCGCGAATGAGGGCCACGTTGTCGCCACGCTCCCACGCGGCTACGCTATGACTGAACACGCGGAAGGTTCGCTGAGCCGAGGGAAAACCGGGCAGCTGCACGCGCTGGCGCTCGCAGCGACACGACACGGTCGCCGGGCGGGACCGCTCCGGACTGTCTCTCAACGCTCAGCCCTCAACGCTCCACTTTCTGCGCTCACCCCACCTGCCGCCGCCGCTTCCAGCGGTCGAATAGTACGGCCGCGAGCAAAATGAGGCCGCGCGCAACGTACTGATAAAACGTCGCGACGTTCAGCAGGTTCATCGCGTTTTGCACGATGCCCATGATGAGGACGCCGGCGATGACGAACCCCATGCTGCCGACGCCGCCGGTGAGCGAGACGCCGCCGAGCACGCAGGCGGAAATTACCTCGAGTTCAAAGCCCAGCGATGCGTTCGGTTGGCCGCTGGTCATGCGGGAGGCGAGTACGATGCCGGCGAACGCGGCCATGAGGCCCTGCACGGTGAAGATGACGACCTTGATGCGCGCGACGTCGATGCCGGCGAGATGCGCCGCCTCGGTGTTGCCGCCCACGGCGAGGGTGTCGCGACCGAAGACCGTGCGGTTCAAGACGAGGCCGAAAACGGTGAAGCACGCGGCGGTGATCCACACCGGGGTCGGGATGCCGGCGAACCCGGAGTTGCCGAGCAGGAAAAAGTTTTCCTGGCCGATGCCCACCGCTTTGCCGTCGGAGATGATAAAGCCGAGCCCGCGCACGATCTGCATCGTGGCGAGCGTGGTGATAAGCGCATTGATTCGCAGGCGGGCGACGACGAAGCCGTTGACGTACCCCGCGAGGGCGCCGAGGCCGAGGCCGCCGAGGATGCCCAGCGTGATGCTGCCGGTGCGCGTCATCACCACCGCGGCAAGGACGCCGGCGCAGGCAACCACCGAGCCGATCGAGAGGTCGAAGTCGCCCGCCGCAAGGCAGAACAACATCGTGCACGCGACCATGCCGGTGGTCGACACGGCGAGCGAAAGCCCCTGGAGGTTGCGCCACGAGAGGAAATTCTCGACGCCAACCGAGCAGACGACAAACAGCGCGGCCAGCACGAGGAGCATGCCGGCGCGGTCCAGAAAGTCGGCGACGGCGCGGCGGGCGGTGGGGTTGGACATGGTGCGTGGCGGCGTTTAGGCGGCGGGGGTGGATTCCACGGGGAGCGCGAGGCGCAGGAGTTTTTCCTCGGTGGCGTCGGCGCGGTCCAGGACCGCGGCGATCCGGCCCTGCCGCATGACCGCGATGCGATCGGCGGTGCCGAGGACTTCGGGCAGTTCGCTGGAAACCACGATGACGCAGACGCCCGCGCGGGCGAGATCCTGCATGATGCCGTAGATTTCGCTCTTGGCGCCGACGTCGATGCCGCGCGTCGGTTCGTCGAGGAGGATGACCTTGACCGTTTCGGAAAGCCAGCGGCCGAGGATGACTTTCTGCTGGTTGCCGCCGGAGAGATGACGAATGAGCTGGCGCGCCGACGGCGTCCGCACCCTCAGTTGCTCGATGCGCTGGCGCGCGTTGGCTTGTTCCCAGGATTCGTTGATGAACACCCCGGCGCGGGCGGTTCGGCGGCGGGCGCTAAGGTTGATGTTCTCAAGGACCGAGCGCACGGCGACGATGCCCTCCTTTTTGCGATCCTCCGGGCACAGGACGATCCCGGCGGCGATCGCATCGCGCGGCTTCGCAATGTCCACCCGTGCGCCCTGCAGCAGCACTTGTCCCCCGGTCTTCTCCGTTGCGCCGTAGATCAGCCGCAGCAGTTCGGTGCGGCCGGCGCCGACGAGGCCGAAGAAGCCGAAGATCTCGCCCGCGTGCGCCGCAAACGACACGGGCGCGGCGAGGCCCGGGCCGGTGAGGTTTTTGATGGCGAGACCGGCGCCGACCGCGGGCCGGGGTGCGTATTGGTGGATATGGGACAGCTCTCGGCCGACCATCCGCCGCACCACTTCGTCGCGCGTCAGATTTCCCAAAGCGGCGGTCTCGACGTGGCGTCCGTCGCGCAAAATCGTGATGCGGTCGCAGAGGGCGAAGATCTCCTCCAGGCGGTGCGATACGTAGAGGATGGCGCAGCCGCGGGCCTTGAGGTCGCGGATGATGGTGAAAAGCCGGCGGACCTCGCGGTCGGAGAGGCTGCTCGTCGGTTCGTCGAACGCGAGGATGCGGGCGCCGCGCGTGAGCGCCTTGGCGATCTCGACCATCTGGCGTTGCGCGAGGGGAAGTTTGCGGACCTTCGTGGCGGGGTCGATTGACTCGCCGACGAGCTCCAGTTGCCGGCGGGCGGCGGCGGCAAGTTCGCGGCGGTCGACGAGTCCGGCGCGGCGCGGCAGGTGGCCGAGGAAGATGTTCTCCGCCACGCTCATCTCGGGCACGAGGTGCAGTTCCTGATAGATGACCGCGACGCCCGCCGCGAGCGCGGCGGAGGTATCGCGGAATCCCTGGGCGCGGTCCCCGAGGGCCAGCCCGCCGGCGGTCGGGCGGTACGCGCCGCTCAGAATCTTGAGCAACGTGGACTTGCCGGCGCCATTTTCACCCACGAGCGCATGGATCGAGCCGGCGTGCACGTGGAAGGAGACATCCGTCAGCGCCTTGACGCCGGGGAACTCCATGGTGGCGCCGTTGAACGAGAGGGCGGGGGCGGACATCACTTGTCTTTCGTACCCCGCCGCGTGAGCGGCGGGACCTCAATTGAAAGGATCGCCGGAGGGATGGTCCCGGCGCTCACGCGCAGGGCTACGGGTCAGTCGCGGATGCCCTGCTCCTGCAGGACTTGGCGGAAGTTGGCCCGGGTGATCAGGACGCCGATGGTGCGGGTGTCGAGGGGCGGTTCCACGCCGTCCTTGATCCACTTATACATCATTTCCGCCGTCTGGTAGCCGTGGGCCTTGGCGGATAGGAGCATCGAGCCATGGAACGAGGTGGGCTTCGCCTTTTCCAGTTCGACGATGCAGTCGGTGCCATTGATACCGACGCCGATGCAACTCTCGGCGGCGAAGCCGCGACCCTCGAGGGCCCGAACGGCGCCTAGGACCGCGTTGTCGTTCATGCCGCAGACGAGCCAGTGTTTTACGGCGGGCTGCTGGGTGAGCAGGGTGTTGGCGGCGTCGAGTGCGCCGGGGATGTCCGCCGTGCGCATCGGCGCGCGGAAAATCCGGTTGGCGGGAAACCCGGCGGCCGTGAGGGCTGCGACCGCGCCGTCAGTGCGTTCCTTGGCCGTGGCGAGCTCGTCGAACGTTGCCGTGCACACGGCGGTGTCGGCGGGGTTGAAGCCGCGGACCTTCATTTCCGCCGCGAGCACCTGACCGACATTCTCGCCGATCTTCCGGGCGGAGATGCCGAGGTAGTGGACCGGTTGCATCGGCTGGCCGTCGGCGCCGAGGAACTGGTCATCGACCGCGATAAGTTTTAGATTGGAGGCCTTAGCCTTGGTTGCGATCGCCTGACCGAGCCGGGTGTCCGGCGCGCAGATGATGAAGCCTTGGGCGCCGCCGGCGGCCAGGTTGTCGATGGCGGCGAGGGCTTTCTCACCGTCGGTGGCGCCGATTTTTACCAGCGTGAAGCCGAGGGCCTTGGCGGCTTGATCGGCGAACTTCCACTCGAGCTGGAACCACGGCTCCTCGGGCTGTTTGACGAGAAAGCCGATCTTCACTGCGCCGGATTTGGGGGCGGTCGCGTTGACCCCAGCATCAAGCGACTTGCTGCAGCCGGCCGCGAGGACCGAGAGGCCGAGGCAAAGCGAGCAGAGCAGACGCAGGGTCAGGGGCGACAGCGGGTGATTCATGCGCGACGTAATTGCGATTAATCAAGGAGCCGCCGGCGGCGGGAGGTGGCAACAGTGAAACGGGGTGAGCTTTTTCCGTAAAGGAGGTGCGGTGATGCCGTGTGAACACGTGCATGGACGCGCGGCAACCCGCGCTCGCAAGTGAGCTGACCTACGCGCCGAACTTCACATCCCGTCCGTGCCCGGCGGAAACGTGAGGTGATCAGGTCGCAAGGGGGCGGGGGCGCTCCGCCTCCGGAGCGAACGTGGCGCGGACCGCCGATGCACAAAAAAGCCCGGGCCTCGGGGCCCGGGCTGGAGTGATTCGAACGCGGATTGCGCTCAGCGCACCACGCGGGCCCCGCCGCCACCGAAGGTCTTTTCGACCTCCTTGCGCGTGGCCATCGAGGTGTCGCCGGGAGTCGTCGAGGCGAGGGCGCCGTGGGCGGCGCCGTACTCGACGGCCTTCTGGGCGTCGTTGAATTGGAGGAAGCCGAACTGCAGGCCGGAGGCGAAGCTGTCGCCGCCGCCGACGCGGTCGAGGATCTCGAGGTCCGGATACTTGCGGCTCTCGTGGAACTTGCCGTCGTGCCAGAGAATCGCGCTCCAGTCGTTGATCGTCGCGCTCTTCACTGCGCGCAGGGTGGTGGCGGCGACTTTGAAGTTTTTGAACTCCGTCACTGCGGTCTCAATCATGGTCTTGAACGCGTCGGTTTCGATGTGGCTGATGTTGTGGTCCACGCCCTTGACCTCGAAGCCGAGGGAGGCGGTGAAGTCCTCCTCGTTGCCGATCATGACGTCGACGTACTTGGCAATCTCGCGGTTGACCTCCTGGGCCTTCTTGAGGCCGCCGATGGTCTTCCAGAGCGAGGGGCGGTAGTTGAGGTCGTAGCTGACGATCGTGCCGTACTTGTTGGCGGCCTTCACGGCTTCAACCGTCAACTCGGCGGTGGAGGCGGACAGCGCGGCGAAGATGCCGCCGGTGTGGAACCAGCGCACGCCGAGCTTGCCGAAGATATGGTCCCAATCGATGTCGCCCGGCTTGAGTTGGGAAGCTGCGGTGTTACCGCGATCGGGATTGCCGACCGCACCGCGGACGCCGAAGCCGCGCTCGGTGAAATTGAGGCCGTTGCGGACGGTGCGACCGATGCCGTCGTCTTCGCGCCATTTGATGAAGTCGGTGGCGACGCCGCCCTGCATGATGAAGTCCTCGACGAGGTGCCCGACCTCGTTGTCGACGAACGCGGTGACGACGGCCGTCTTCAGGCCGAAGCACTTGCGGAGGCCCCGGGACGTGTTGTACTCGCCGCCGCCCTCCCAGACTTTGAACTCGCGCGCGGTGCGAATCCGGCCTTCGCCCGGGTCGAGGCGAAGCATGACTTCGCCCAGCGAAATTTGATCAAAGGCAACAGAGTTGGCGGGTTTGATTTGGAGGCTCATGGATACAAAAAGGGCTCGGAGCGAAGAGCGGAGGACGGGGCGGGTCAACCGTTCACTGGACGCGACGGTCGCGCGGACATGCTTTCGTTTCCGGACCGCCCGCTGGTTCGTATGGCTGTCGTCGCTCAGCCCGCTCGCGGGCGCACCCAGACCGTGCTCGCGAGCGGGCTGGACTCCCGTCGGGCCCGAAGCGGAAAGACCCGGCGCGACTCGGGCCGTTCAGAGAATCTGTTTGCCCTCCCGTGCGACGCTGGGTTGTGCTGTCCGATCCACGTTTCCATGAAGCGCACCCATCATTGTGCCCAGCTCTCCCAAACCGACCTCGGAGCCACCGTGTCGCTGCTCGGTTGGGTCGATACGATCCGCGACCAAGGCGGCATCATCTTCGTCGACCTCCGTGACCGCAAGGGCGTCACGCAAATCAAGCTGGAACCGCACGATAATGTGCAGCTCGCGGATCAGCTGAAGCACCTGAAGACCGAGTCGGTCATCGGCATCACGGGCCAGGTGGTGGGCCGTCCCGCCGGGACGGAGAACAAGTCGCTCCCGACGGGCCATATCGAGGTGGTTGCCAGTTCGCTCGAGATTTATAATATTTCCGAGACGCCCCCGTTCCCGCTCGACGATATTGGCGGCGACAAGGTTAACGAGGACCTGCGCCTCACCTACCGCTATCTCGACCTCCGCCGGCCGAAGATGCGGAAGAATCTGCAGGTGCGCCACAAGGCGGCCAAGTCGATCCGCGACTACTTCGACTCCCAGGAGTTCATCGAGGTGGAGACACCGGCGTTGTTCAAGAGCACGCCCGAGGGTGCGCGCGAATACCTCGTGCCTTCACGCATCCACGCCGGGCAGTTTTACGCGCTCTCGCAGTCCCCACAGCAATTCAAGCAGATCCTCATGGTCGCCGGGGTGGAGAAATATTTCCAGATCGCCCGCTGCTTCCGTGACGAAGACCTTCGCTCCGACCGCCAGATGGAGTTTACGCAGGTGGACGTCGAGGCCTCGTTCGTGACGCGTGAGGATATCTACGCGTTGTTCGAAGGCATGCTGAAGAAGCTTTGGAAAGACATACTCGGGGCCGACATCCCGACGCCCTTCCGGCGCATGCCGTTTCACGAGGCAATGAACCGCTTCGGGGTCGACAAGCCTGACGTGCGCTTCGGTCTCGAGCTCGTCGACTTCTCCGAGACGTTCCGCAACTCCGCGTTCAAGGTCTTCCAGTCAACCGTCGCCGGCGGCGGCGTGATCAAGGCGGTCAATGCCAAGGGGCTGGCCGATTTGACCCAGGGTGAACTTAAGAGCCTCGAGGAGATCGCCAAGTCTCTCGGCGCGAAGGGACTCGCCTTCATCAAGGTCGAGGGAGGCGAATGGAAGTCGCCGATCGTTAAATTCTTCTCCGAGGCGGAGAAGGCGGCGCTCTCGGAGCAGCTCGGCATCACCGAAGGTGACATGGTCTTTTTTGCGGCCGCCCCTTGGGAGAAGGCGTGCGCGATCCTCGGCCGTCTGCGCCTCGAGGCCGCGCAACTGCTGGTGAAGCGCGGTAAGCTTACGATCCGCCACGACGACTGGCAGTTCCTTTGGGTGATCGATTTCCCGCTGATGAGCCATGATGAGGCGGAGAACCGCTACGTGGCGACGCATCATCCGTTCACTGCCCCTGTGCCCGAGGACGCGGCGCTGCTCGACTCCAACCCGAAGGCCGTCCGCGGTCAGCACTACGATGTCGTGCTGAACGGTATGGAACTCGGCGGCGGTTCGATCCGCATTCACCAACCCGCGCTGCAGAAGAAGGTGTTCGAGGACGTGCTGAAGATTCCGGCCGACGTCGTCGAGAGCCGCTTCGGCTACATGCTCAAGGCCTTCACGTACGGCGCTCCGCCGCACGGCGGGATTGCGTTCGGCCTCGACCGCATGTGCGCGTTGCTCTGCGGCACCACGAGTATTCGCGATGTGATTGCGTTCCCGAAGACCCAGAAGGGCCAGTGTCTCATGACGCAGAGCCCGACGCCGGTCACCGAGCGTCAGCTCAAGGAACTGCACCTCAACGTCGTGATGCCGGAGTAAGGCCGGCCGGTTTGATCCAACGGACGGCCGCGCTTGAGCCGGTGGCGGAAAGCGTGGTCGTGGCATCAGGTGGCCACGTTGTCGCTGCGCTCCGCCCTGCCGCTGAAGCTGATTTCGACGGTGAGGGTGAGTGGCTTGGGTTCGGGTCAGGTGCGGTCCTGACAGGGACGGCCGGATAGGGTGGTTGAGGGCTGAAAAGGGCTTCGGGTAATGGCGGAACGGGATCCGTTGTTCTGCTCGTGCTACAATTCTGCAACGGCGCTTGGCCGCTGGGAACGAGGGCTTGCCCCGGCCATGAAGCAGGATACAATTGGATCCCGCACTACTGCATTTCGTATGAAACTCATCATCGCCATCATCAAACCGTTCAAGCTCGAGGAAGTTAAGGAGGCGCTCGCCGCCGCCGGAATCGAGGGAATGACGGTCACCGAGGTAAAGGGGTTTGGCCGCCAGAAGGGCCACACTGAGATTTATCGCGGAAGCGAGTACACGGTGGACTTTCTCCCCAAGGTGAAGGTCGAGATCGCGGTCGGCGATGAAGTCGCGGGCAAGGCCATCGACGCCATCGCGAAGGCGGCCAAGACTGGTAAGATCGGGGACGGCAAGATCTTCGTCGTGCCGCTCGAGGAAGTCGTCCGCATCCGGACCGACGAGCGGGGCGAGTCGGCCGTCTGAGCTCGAGTTGCTTCAGGGAAGATCAAGTTCGCGACTTTTGGCCTCCGCGAGAGCGGGGGCTTTTTTGCGTCCGGTTATGGCAGTGTCCGCCGCGCAAGGAATTGGCAGAAAAACCAGATGTCATAAAAGTGCAGTAATAGGTGAATAACTCGCATGCTAGGCATGAAGGTTGCTCATTTGTACCTCCCTGCATGCAAAAAATCCCCGTGTGTTTTCGGGCGCTCGTCGTACTGGCGAGCGTCATTTTCGTTAGCGTGACCCCGCCGCTCGCGGCGGCGTCCTCGGCTCCGGTGGTCCCTGTTCCTATTCCCTCGGTGGAGCAGCGATTGGCCTCCATTGAAGCTTATTTGGCCAACTCGGATCCGACCGTGGCGTTGAAAGATGCTGCGGGTCGAGTGCCGGCCGGGTTGACGACCCCGGCGGCGAGCTCGCCCGGTCCGGCGCACAACAGCTGGATGATGGTGAGCACCGCGTTGGTTCTATTGATGACCCTGCCCGGGCTCATGCTTTTTTACGGTGGCCTGGTGCGGACCAAGAACGCCCTTTCGGTCGTGGCGTGGTGCTTTGGCATTACCTGCTGGGTGACGTTGCTTTGGTGGGCGGTCGGCTACAGTCTCGTCTTCGGCAAGAGCTTTGGCAGCCCGTTTATCGGCGGCACGGAGTTTTTCTTCCTGCGGGGCGTCGGCGGAGCGCCGAATCCGGACTACTCATTTTGGGTTTCGCACAATGTCTTCGCGATGTTCCAGATGGCCTTTGCGATCATTACTCCGGCGGTGCTCATCGGCTCGGTGGTGGAGCGGATGAAGTTCTCCGCGGTGCTGGGTTTCACGACGCTCTGGCTGCTGTTTGTCTACTGCCCGCTGGCCCATATGGTGTGGGGCGTGAACGGTTGGATGAATGGCCTCGCCAACCCCGAAGCGGCAATCAAGGCGGTTGATTTCGCCGGCGGCATGGTGGTTGAGATGGCCTCCGGCTATTCCGCGTTGATCCTCTGCATGATGGTCGGTCCGCGCCTCGGGTACGGGAAGACCCCGATGCCGCCGCACAGCCTCATCTTAACGGTAACCGGTACGGGGATTCTCTGGGTGGGTTGGTACGGTTTCAACGCCGGGTCGGCGATCGCGGCCGATGCCGTTGCGGCGAGCGCCTTCACCACCACCACGCTCGCGGCGGGCGTGGCGGCGGGAGTATGGGCGTTCATGGAGTATTTGGTGCGGGGCAAGGCCTCCGTCCTCGGATTCTGCTCCGGCGCCTTGGCCGGCCTCGTGGCGATCACGCCGGCCTGCGGCTTCGTCGACTCCACGGGTGGCGTGCTGTGCGGTGCACTGGGCGGCGTAGTCTCATTTTTCGCCTGCACAAAATTGAAGGGCTGGCTGCGCTATGACGACGCGTTGGATGTGTTCGGCGTCCATGGCGTGGCGGGCACGGTCGGTCTGGTCATCACGGGCATTTTTGCCACAGCCACTGTTAATCCCAATCTGAACAATAATCTCCAGGCGGTCGTCGGTCATTCCCTGTGGCGTGAGCAGTTCAAGGGGATCGGTGTCACCCTGACCCTGGCGGTGTTGGGCACCGCCCTGATCGCCCTGATCGTGAATCGCGTTATCGGCCTGCGGCCGACCATCGAGGATGAGACCGAAGGCCTTGACCTTAGCGACCATGGTGAGGAAGCCTATATCTTCGACGCCAAGTCCTGAACCCTCCGCCCATCCCTTGTCATGAAACTTATCACTGCGATCGTAAAACCGTTCAAACTCGAGGAAGTGAAGGAAGCGCTGGCCGCGGCCGGCATCGAGGGCATGACGGTGTCCGACGTTAAGGGCTTTGGCCGTCAAAAGGGCCACACCGAGATCTACCGTGGCAGCGAGTATACCGTCGATTTTCTCCCGAAGGTGAAAATCGAAATTGCAGTCCGCGACGAAATGGTCGGCAGCACAATCGACGCGATTTGTAAGGGCGCCAAAACCGGCAAGATCGGCGACGGCAAAATCTTTGTGCTACCCCTCGAGGAAGTCGTCCGCATTCGCACCGACGAACGCGGCGAGTCTGCGGTCTGAGCGACCGCCCGGGTCGCACCGCTCCCACTCCCTTCGCTTTTGTGCGGCGCCGTCACCGGCACCGCTTTTTTTGTCCGCGCGGTCGGGCCTGCCCCCAACGCAGCGAGCGCGGACCACGTGGGTGCTACGCTCCAAGCCGGGTAAGGCATTTCCGAGACCCCTGTAGTCAGCGACGAACGCTGGTTGGATGTTTTCCGCCGCACGGGGCGCGGGTGAAGGGTTTGGCTAAGTTGAAACGGACTTGTTGGCGGTGGCGTGTTGATTGGCACGCCTGTTGCTAAACGAGGGGCAGCGGGCCCCCGCCGTCGTGGGCCCGTAGTCTCCCGGCGATCGGTCAGTCCGGTCGCCGGGTGTTTTCCGGTCCCTCCAAATCACAACCACCTAAGCGCATGACCTGTTCACGCTCCCGTCGCCCGAAGCTCCTCGCCACTTTGGCCCTCACCGCAGGGCTGGGCCTTGGATCGCTGTTTGCCCAAACTCCGCCCGCGGCCGCTACGCCGCCCGCGCCTCCGCCGCCCACCCTTGAACAGCGTATCGCCGGACTCGAGGCGTATTTGGGTAATGGTGACCCGACTGTCGTGCTCAAGGTCGGCCCCAAGGATAAGGACGGTAATGCCACGATCCCGGCGGGTCTCACGACCCCGTCGGTCGGCACCGCCGGTCCCGGTCACAACGGCTTCATGATGATTTGCACGGCTCTCGTGCTCTTCATGACGCTGCCCGGCCTCGCCCTTTTCTACGGCGGTCTCGTCCGCACGAAGAACGTGCTCTCAGTCATGGCGCAATGCCTCGGCATCGCCGGTCTCGTCACGATCATTTGGTGGGCGGTCGGTTACAGCCTGGTCTTCGGCAAGAGCTTCAACAGCCCTTACCTCGGTGGCACGGAGTACTTCTTCCTCGCCGGCGTCGATGCGGCGCCGAACACGGATTACGCCTTCTGGGTATCGCAAAACGTCTTTTCGATGTACCAGCTGATGTTCGCGATCATCACCCCGGCCCTCATTATCGGTGCGATCGCCGAGCGCATGAAGTTCTCCGCCATCATGGCCTTCGTGTTCATCTGGATGTTTGTCGTTTACATTCCGCTCGCCCACATGGTGTGGGGCTCCACGGGTCTGATGAACGGCGTCTGGAATGCCGGCGCCTCCATCAAGGCGATCGACTTCGCCGGCGGCACCGTGGTGCACATGTCCTCGGGTTGGTCCGCCCTGATCCTCTGCATCATCCTCGGGCCCCGTCTCGGCTTCGGCAAAACCCCGATGCCTCCGCACAGCCTGGTGCTCTGCATGGTCGGCACCGGCATGCTCTGGGTCGGCTGGTACGGCTTCAACGCAGGCTCTGCGGTTGCCGCTGACGGTGTCGCGGCCAACGCCTTCACCACCACCACGCTCGCCACCGGCGTTGCCTCCTTCACCTGGGCCGCCTTGGAGTACATCACCCGCGGCAAGGCTAGCGTCCTCGGCTTCTGCTCGGGCGCCGTCGCCGGTCTCGTCGTGGTCACGCCTGGTTGCGGTTTCATCAACAGCACGTCGGCCATGTGGGTCGGCCTGATCGCCGGTCTCGTCCCTTTCCTCGCCTGCACCAAGCTCAAGAGCCTGTTCAAGTATGACGACGCCCTCGACACCTTCGGCGTCCACGCCGTCGGTGGCACGGTGGGTGCCTTCATCACCGGCATCTTCGCCACGCCTTCGGTCAACAGCAACCTGAGCACCAACCTAAAAGACGTCGTCGGCAAGACGCTCTGGCTCGAGCAGCTCAAGGCCATCGGCCTGACGCTGATCCTCTCAATCGTCGCGACGGTCGTCATCGCCTACCTCGTGAAGGCCGTCCTAGGCCTTCGCCCGTCGGTCGACGCGGAGCGCGAGGGGCTCGACCTCACGGACCACGGCGAAGAAGGCTACATCTACGAGTCGAAATCCTGAGTTTTCCCAACACCTAATTTTCAAAATCCATGAAACTCATCATCGCCATCATCAAGCCGTTCAAGCTCGAGGAAGTGAAGGAAGCCCTGGCCGCCGCCGGCATCGAGGGCATGACCGTCACCGAGGTTAAGGGCTTCGGCCGCCAGAAGGGTCACACCGAAATCTACCGCGGCAGCGAGTACACGGTGGACTTCCTGCCCAAGGTGAAGATCGAGGTCGCCGTAGGAGACGACGCCGCGGGCAAGGCCGTCGACACGATCGTCAAGGCCGCCAAGACCGGCAAGATCGGCGACGGCAAGGTCTTCGTCCTTCCGCTCGAGGAAGTGGTGCGCATCCGCACCGACGAGCGCGGCGAGTCCGCCGTCTAGCTCGGCTACCCTGTTCGAAGTCAACCGGGCCGGACCCTTCGCGGGGTCCGGCCCGGCTTTTTTGGCGGGTATTTTCCGCGAAATCCCCACTGCTGCCCCGTCCGCGGCATTGATCGTGCTGATGCGGCTCGTCCCCGGATGAAACTCCTGCATCTCCCGCTCCCGCGGCTACTCCTGCTGTCCGTCGCACTCTTCTGCACCTGCCGCCTCGGGGCCCAGGCCCCGGTGCCGGCCCCCGTGCCCGCGCCCACGCTCGAACAGCGCGTGGCCGGGCTGGAGGCCTATCTTGCCAACGGCGACCCGGGGGCCGCGTTGAAGGACGCCAAGGGCGCCGTGCCCGCCGGCCTCACGTCTCCGTCCGTGGGCACCGCCGGACCGGGCCACAACGGTTTCATGATGCTCTGCACCGCTCTGGTGCTTTTCATGACGTTGCCCGGGCTCGCGCTATTCTACGGCGGACTGGTCCGAACGAAGAGCGTCCTTTCCGTCATGGCCCAGTGCCTCGGCATCGCGGGCCTCGTGATCATCCTGTGGTGGGCCTTCGGTTACAGTTTGGTCTTCGGCAAGAGCTTCAACAGCCCGTTCCTCGGCGGCTCCGAATATTTCTTCATGACCGGCATCGATAGCGCACCGAACACCGATTACGCGGCGTGGGTTTCGCAGAATATCTTTGCGATGTACCAGCTCATGTTTGCGATCATCACGCCCGCGCTGATCGTCGGCGCGATTGCGGAGCGCATGAAGTTCACCGCGGTGCTCGTCTTCACCGCCTGCTGGATGTTCGTCGTCTACTTTCCGCTGGCCCACATGGTGTGGGGCTCGACCGGCTACATGAACGGCGTGTGGAACGCCGGAGCCTCGATCAAGGCGATCGACTTCGCCGGCGGCACCGTGGTGCACATGTCCTCGGGGTGGTCGGCCCTCGTGCTCTGCCTCATGATCGGGCCGCGCCTCGGCCACGGTCGCACGCCCATGCCGCCGCACAGCCTCGTACTCTGCCTGATCGGCACCGGCATGTTATGGGTCGGCTGGTACGGCTTCAACGCGGGCTCGGCGGTGGCGGCCGACGGCGTGGCGGCCAACGCCTTCACCACCACGACGCTGGCCGCGGCGATCGCCGCCTTCACCTGGGGCGCGCTGGAGTTCGTCCTGCATCGCCGGGCGAGTGTGCTCGGGCTGTGCTCCGGCGCGGTGGCTGGGCTGGTAGTGGTGACGCCGGCCTGCGGTTTCATCACTCCGGGTTCGTCGGTGCTGCTCGGCGTACTGGCCGGGGCTGTGCCGTTCCTCGCCTGTTCCACGCTAAAGCCGTTCCTGAAATACGACGACGCCCTCGACACCTTCGGGGTGCACGCGGTGGGCGGAACTCTCGGCGCGTTGCTGACCGGTTTATTCGCGACTGCGGCGGTGAACGGCAACCTCGCGACCAACCTCAAGGATGTGGTCGGTCGTACCCTGTGGCTCGAACAGCTCAAGGCGATGGGGCTCACGATCGTGCTGTCGGTCGCCGCGACCGCGGCGATCGCTTTTCTGGTGAACACGTTCATCGGCCTGCGGACGTCGATCGAGTCCGAGCAGGAAGGCCTCGATTTTTCCGATCACGGCGAAGAGGGTTATATCCTCGAATCAAAGTCGTGATCGGCGGGGCGTCGAAATTTTCCGGTAGCCGCGCTTGAGGGGAATGCGAAAGCTTGTCCGACTAGGATGCCACACGGGTTCGCTGCGTTCCCACGCGGCTTCGGTGAGTTTCGTCGCGGTCCCGGCCAAAAAAAATCCCCGCCACACCCGGGCGGGGACTTGAAGTGAGTGCGCGGCGATTAACTCAGGCAGCGGGCGCAACCGGCTTCTTCTTGTCAGGCAGTGCGCGGGCCGCGACCTCGGCCTTGAGCCTCGTCACGTAGTCGTCGGCGTTCATCACGCCCTCGTCGCCGCGGGCGCGGGAGCGGACGGAGACGCTGTTGGCCTCGGCTTCCTTTTGGCCGATGACGAGGGTGTAGGGGACCTTGTCGAGTTCGGCGCGGCGGATTTTGGCGCCGAGCTTGTCGCTGTGTTCGTCGAGCGTGGCGCGCAGGCCCTCGGCCTTGAGCTTCGCCAGCAGCGCGCGCGAGTAGTCGATCGTCTTTTCGCTGATTGGTACGAGGCGGACCTGCTCGGGGGCGAGCCATGCGGGGAAGTCGCCGCCGAAGTGCTCGATGAGCACGCCGCAGAAACGCTCCATCGAGCCGAACGGCGCACGGTGGATCATCACCGGCCGGTGCGGCTGGTTGTCCGCGCCGATGTAGCTGAGGTCGAAGCGCACGGGCAGCACGTAATCCACCTGCACGGTGCCGAGCTGCCACTCGCGGCCGATGACGTCCTTGATGACGAAATCGATCTTCGGGCCGTAGAATGCGGCCTCGCCGGGCTCTTCGGTGAACGGCACGCCGAGGGTCTTGGCGGCCTCGCGGCATGCCGCTTCGGCGGCATCCCACTTGGCGGGATCGCCGGTGAACTTGCTGCTGTCGGGATCGCGGAGACCGACACGCACGCGGTAGTCGCTCATGCCGAGGGTTGTCAGCACGGTCTTCACCAGCGAGAGACAGCCGAGCACTTCCTGCGCAACCTGCGACTCGGTGCAGAACAAGTGGGCGTCATCCTGCGTGAAGCCGCGGACGCGCGTCATGCCGTTGAGTTCGCCGCTTTGTTCCCAGCGATAGACGGTGCCGAACTCCGCGAGGCGAACGGGCAGGTCGCGGTAAGAATGCGGCTGCGAGGCAAAGATCTTGATGTGGTGCGGGCAGTTCATCGGCTTCAGCATGAAGCCGTCGAGGAGCTTGGTCGGGTCCATCACGCGGTCGCTCGCGATGACTTCCTTGCCGGCCCGCCGGTTGATCTCATCGGCGAACTGCTGGGAGACACCCTCGAGCCGCGCCGTGAGATCGGCGCACGAGCAACCCTCGGTTGCGGCCTGCGTCAGCGCCTCGGGCTCCGCAAACGCGGTGAACTGCGACTCCTTGTAGTAGGGGAAGTGACCGCTCGTCTTGTAGAGCGTGAGTTTGCCGATGTGCGGCGTGAAGACCTGCGAGTAGCCCTGTTTGCGCAGTTCGCCGCCGATGAAGTCCTGCAGTTCCTGGCGGATGATCGAGCCGTTGGGCGTCCAGAGGATCAGGCCCTGACCGACGTCCTCGTCGATATGGAACAACTTCAGCTCTTTGCCGAGTTTGCGGTGGTCGCGCAGGCGCGCCTGCTCGATTTGCGTGAGGTAGTTGTTGAGTTCGTCCTTCGAAGGGAACGCCGTGCCGTAGATGCGCTGGAGTTGCTTGTTCTTCTCATCGCCGCGGTGGTACGCGCCGGCGATCGAGAGCAACTTTACCGACTTCACCTTCGAGCTGTAGCGGACGTGCGTGCCCGCGCACAGGTCCATGAACTCGCCGTTCTGGTAGAACGAAATCTTTTCGCCTTCGGGGATGTCGGCGAGACGGCCGAGTTTGTAACGCTCCTGGCCGCGCGACTTGATGATCTCGACGGCTTCTTCGCGGGAGACTTCCTTGCGGTAGAACGGCTGGTTCTCCTCGGCGATTTTCTTCATCTCGATCTCGATCTTCGCGAGGTCGTCGAGCGTGAATTTATGCTCAAGGTCGATGTCGTAGTAGAACCCGGTCTCCGTCGGCGGACCGATGTCGAGTTTGGCGTCGGGGAATAGACGCAGGACGGCCGTCGCAAGGATGTGCGAGGCGGAGTGACGGAGTTCTTCGAGCGGAGTCATCGGCATGGTCGGAAAGGCTTAGATTTGGGTAGAGAGCGGGCTTGAAGGCGAGTCTGGGAAGCGAACGGTCCGCGGCATGAGGTCGGTGGAACGATTACTCGGGTCAGCCAAGCATTTTCCGGTCGAGATCACACACTCGAGGGGCGACCGCCACGTGTTTAAGCATCCCGATCACGCCACGGTGCACCCGAAAACCAAGGACCTGATCATCTTCTTGGACGACCGGGAGGAGTTTTCGCTGGCGATCAATCCGGCGCATATTGTGCAGATTCGTCCGTTGCGGAGGCGGGGCGAGGCGGCGTGAGTTACTTGCGAACCGGCTCCAGCGAATAGCCGTCTTTGCGGTCGAGCATCGACCAACCGGCGGCCGTCAGCTCGTTGCGCAGCGTGTCGGCGGCGGCGAAGTCCTTGGCTTGTTTCGCGGCCCAGCGTTTGGCGGCGAGGTCGGCGATGTCGGCGGGAATGTCGGCCTTGGGTGCGACGGGGGCGTCGAGTTTCAGTCCAAGGGCGAAAAGCACGCGGTCGAAGGCCGCGAGCTCCACGCCCTGCGGACCCCGGTTGACGATGGTGAAGAGCGCACCGAGTGAGCCCGGCGTGTTCAAGTCGTCGGCCAGCGCGGCGTGCACGGGCGCGAAGAGGGCGGCATCGCCGCCGGCCGGCGCGAGGGACGCGCGGAACTGGCGGAGCGTACCAAGGGCTTTTTCCGCCGCGTGCAGCGAATCCAGCGTGAAGTTCAGCTGCTTCCGCGGATGCCCCATGAGCAGCGCGTAACGCAGCGCCATCGGCGAGAAGCCCTTCGCCTTGAGGTCGTCCAGGGTATAGAGGTTCCCGAGGCTCTTGCTCATCTTCTTGCCGTCCACGAGCAGATGCTCGCTGTGGTACCAGTGCTGGGCAAACGCGGTCCCGTTGCAGCACTCGCTCTGCGCGATTTCGTTTTCGTGGTGCGGGAAGAGCAGGTCGACTCCGCCGGTGTGGAGGTCGATGGTCGCGCCGAGGTGTTTCTTGCTCATCGCGCTGCACTCGATGTGCCACCCGGGACGGCCGCGGCCCCACGGGCTGTCCCAGGCGTTTGCGCCGTCGTCGGGCTTGTGCGCCTTCCAAAGCGCGAAGTCGCTGCCGTCTTCCTTCTCGTCCGCGTCCACGGCCTTGAGCGCGCTGCCCATCTGCAGCTCGCGCTCCTTCACGCGGGAGAGACGGCCGTAGCCGTCGAACGACGACACCTTGAAATACACCGAGCCGTCGGGCGCGCGGTAGGCGTTGCCCTTCTGCATCAGCACCTCAATCATATCGACCTGCTCGCGGATGTGGCCGGTTGCCGTCGGCTCGACGTGCGGCGTCAGGCAGTGCAACGCCGCGCAATCGGCGTGGAATTTCTCGGTCCACTGGCGGGTGACATCGGCCAGGGGCCGGCCCTCGTCGCGGGCGCGCTTGATCGTCTTATCGTCGACGTCAGTGAGGTTGCGGACGTGCTTCACCTTGTCGGCTCCGAACTCAAGCTCGAGCAGCCGGCGGATCACGTCGTTCACCACGAAGGTCCGGAAGTTGCCGATGTGCGCGGGCGCGTAGACGGTCGGGCCGCAGTTGTAGAACCGGATAACACCGTCGGCGTGGGACGGTTTCAGTTCGCGGACCTCGCGGGACAGCGAGTCGTGGAGTCGGATGGCCATGAAATTCGAAGGTAGGATACCGCTAAATTCCCCGCATTGGCGCTAATATCACGGGGGCTTTCGAACTCTTTTTTGAGGATTGGCGTGAAATAGCCCCGATTTGCGGTTACCGCTTGGGCTCATTCTCCCATGCCCGACGCCTTCTCGCTCGATTTGACGCAACGTCCGCGCCGCCTCCGGCGCACCGCCAGCCTCCGCGCGATGGTCGAGGAGACGGTCCTCCGCCCGGCGGACTTCATCGCACCGCTCTTTGTGGTCGAGGGCAAGGCCCCGCCGGACGAAATCAAGTCCATGCCGGGCGTGTTCCGCCTTAATCTAACCGACCTCGTCAAAGAGTGCCGCGCCCTGCACAAGGTCGGAGTCCCCGCGGTTGCGCTGTTTCCCAAACTCGATCCCAAGTTGAAGGATGATGAGGGCACGCAGGCGCTCAACGAGGACACCCTCGTGCTGCGGGCCGTGCGCGCGGTCAAGAAGGCTGTGCCCGAGTTGACGGTGATCACCGACGTCGCGCTCGATCCTTACACCTCGCACGGCCACGACGGCGTGCTCAATGCGGCGCGCGACGACGTGGCAAATGACGCCACGGTCGGCATCCTCGGTAAAATGGCCGTCCTGCAGGCCCGTGCGGGCGTGGATCTCGTGGCGCCGAGCGACATGATGGACGGACGCATTGGCGCGGTCCGGCGGGCCCTCGATGCCGCGGGCTACACGGGTACGGGGATTCTGGCTTATGCGGCGAAGTACAACTCCGCGTATTACGGACCGTTTCGCGACGCCGTGGGCAGTGCGCAGGCCGCGGGCACGCGGTTGCTCAGCAAGGCGACCTACCAGATGAATCCGGCCAACCGTCGCGAGGCGATTGCCGAGATCCTGCTCGATGATGCCGAGGGCGCGGACATTTTGATGGTTAAGCCGGCGGGGCTGTACCTCGACATCATCCGCGAGGTCCGCAACGCCACGCGCAAGCCCGTGGCCGCGTATCAGATTTCCGGAGAGTATGCGCAGATCCAGGCGGCGGCTCGCCTCGGCTGGCTCGATCTTGCGCGCTGCCGCCACGAGTCGTTGCTCGCGATCAAGCGGGCGGGCGCCGATCTTATTTTGACCTATTTCGCCAAGGAAATGGCGACTTTGCTGAAGTAGGATCGCGCGGGCGACCGCCCGCCGGAATGAAATGGGAAATAAAAAAGGCAGCCTTGCGGCTGCCTTTTTTGCGGAACGGTCGTCAGCGCTCAGCGCTTACTCTTGGTCTTGCGCTTGGGCTTTTCATCCTCGTCGCCGTCTTCGTCATCCTCTTCGTCCTCGTCCTTCTCCTCCTCATCGTCGTCGCCATCCTCATCGTCGTCGCTCTTGGCCTTCTTCGCTCCCTCCTCGTCGGGCTTGGCCTCTTCCTCTTCGTCCCACTTGAGCGACTCGTCGTTTTTGAGTTTTTCCTCTTCGGCCTCGTCGAGCTCGGGAAGATCGTCGTCGCCTTCGTCCTCGATCCCCTTGGCGGGCGCCTCTTCGTCGGCGTCATAGCCGGCGGGCATGTAGTCGAGGATGGCCGTGACTTCTTCGAAGGTGTGGACCGCCTTGCCCTGGATGAAGGCGCTGTTCTGGTCCTCGCGGATCTCGTCTTCGACTTCGTCGACCGAGAGCTTGGATTCGAATTTGAAGAGGTCGTTGAGCATTTTCACGCGGCAGCGCGTGAGATGATCGAGCAGATCCGCGTACGGCCCGTTCTCCTCGTCGAGGATATCGGGGAGCGTGAAGAGTTTATCCTCGGAATCGAAGAGTGACTCCTTCACGCGCCGCAGGCGGACTTTGCCGTTGCCAAGGTCCTTATCGATCCGAAAAGGGATGAAGGCCGACTCAAACGTGTCCTGGTCGAACCCGTAGTCGCGCAACTGATCGACGAGCTCGATCAAGTGTTGGAGCTGGCGGGGATCGACGATGCTGAGCCCATCAACGTCCCATCGGACCGGATCGCTCGTTTCGGCGACCCACCAGTTATGGTCGTCGCCAAGACGAACAACGGCCCAATCGAGAGTGGAAGTAGCTTTTGCCATGGAAAGTCAGAGTGATTTTTGGCGCAGCGTGCGAGGGGAGGTTTAAAAAACAAGCACAAAAACGATCGCAGAGGCGGCGGGACAGGGTGGTTGGTTTTTCCGCGGAAAATGCTCTGGAGACGAAGTTTCGGATGACTCCGGTTCTTGCCAATAGCAGCGCGAGATTTCACCTTGGCGTGACATGGCGACCTTTTACGAGACCCTTTTCCGTCCGGCGCTCTTCCGTAAGGACTCCGAAACTGCCCACGAGCTGGGGGTCGAAGCCATGGCTTTGCTGGGGGGCCTGCCCCCGCTGCGTCGGGCTTTGGAGTGCTGGTCCCGGCGGGGGATGTCCGCCGCCAAGCCCGTGGAGGCCTTCGGCCTGAAGTTTCCCAATGCGGTCGGGCTTGCGGCGGGTTTTGACAAAAACGCCAAAGCTTGGCCCGCCGCGGCCGCGCTGGGCTTCGGTCACGTCGAGATCGGCACCGTCACCGCCCTGGCCCAGCCGGGCAACCCGAAGCCCCGGATGTTCCGCTATCCGGCGGAGGAAGCGGTGATCAATCGGATGGGCTTCAACAATGAGGGCGCCGAAGCCGTCGCCGCGCGCCTCGCCAAACAGGCCCAGCCGGGCCAGCGCCGGATTCCCCTCGGGATCAACCTCGGCAAGTCCAAGGTGACCGAAATCGAGCAGGCGCCCGAGGATTACCTCGCCAGCTTCCGCCGACTCGCCGACTACGCCGACTACCTGGTCCTCAACGTCTCCAGCCCGAACACGCCCAACCTGCGCCAGCTGCAGGACGAGTCCCGCTTGCGCGAGTTACTGTCCGCCGTCACCGGCGCAAACGCCGCGCGCTCCGCCCAGCCGGGCAAGCGCCATGTGCCGGTGCTGCTGAAAATAGCCCCGGATCTAACCTGGCCGCAAGTCGACGCCGTGCTTGGGGTCATCGCGGAGTACAAACTCGACGGTATCATCGCGACGAACACCACTCTCGCGCGGCCCGGTTTCTTTGCGACCGTGAGCGAGGCCGGCGGCCTCAGCGGGGCGCCGCTGACCCGTCGCTCCACTGAAATTGTCCGCTATATCGCGCGCAGCACCGGCGGGCGCCTGCCCATCATTGGCGTCGGCGGCATCACCGACGTCAGCAGCGCCGCCGAGAAACTCGATGCCGGTGCCACGCTGGTGCAGGTTTATAGCGGGATGATCTATCGGGGACCTTTCTTCGCCGCCGACCTGGCGCGGGGACTCATGGAGCGTCAGCGCACCCGCTAAGCGGGTGCGCGGGGATACAAACGAAGCCACTTGCCCGCGCTTTTCGCGGCGGACCGCGAGCCGCGCGGCCTTCGGTCGGGAGCTGCGAGCGCCAGCGAGTGCCCTCGGCCGGTGCAATGCTCGCTGCGTTCTCCTCCGGCGTCTCGGCGGCCCGCCTCCGCGGATCGGATTCGGCTCGCGTGGTTCGTGAACGGCAGGCCGGAAGTGGTGCGCGCCAGAGGGGAAATCGCGTTTTTCGGCGCGAATAATTTCAGGGCTGGACAAGCCTAGGGTCATGTCTCTTAGTCCGCCTTCCTCGTTTCAAAATGCTCGGGTGGTGGAATTGGTAGACACACATGTTTGAGGTGCATGTGCCGCAAGGCGTGCAGGTTCGAGTCCTGTCCCGAGCACCATTTTGAACGTGGAAAAGGGGAATGCGGGCCGGTGGCCCGCGCTGTTTCCCGTTGACCGTCGGTCACCGCGGGAGGTTCATACGCCCATGGTGCCAAGCGTGCTCATCGTCGACGACGAGAAACACACCCGCGAAGGTCTCCAAGAGGCCTTGGCGGAGAGTTACGACGTTTCGGTGGCCGCCAACGCTGACGAGGCCTTCAACCTGCTCGACACGCAGGCCTACGATGTCGTCCTCACCGACCTGCGCATGCCCGGAAAATCGGGGCTCAAGGTCATCGACAAGGCCCTGGCGCTGCCGCAGCGCCCCGCCGTGCTCATGATGACGGCCTACGGTAACATTGATACCGCGGTCGAGGCGATGCGGCGCGGCGCGGTCGATTTTCTGACCAAGCCGGTCAACATCGAGCGACTGGAGGTCCTGATCCAGCGCGCGCTGAAAACCCGCACGCTCGAGGTTGAGGTGCAGAATCTGCATGAGCGGCTCGACGAAAAGTTCAAGACCGAGGGCATCATCGGCGCGTCGCCGAAGTTGAAGGCTGTCATCGACAAGATGAAACTCGTGGCGCCTTCCCGCGCCACGATCTTGATCGAGGGCGAATCAGGTACTGGCAAGGAGCTCATCGCCCAGGCGATCCATCAATCCAGCCCGCGCGCCCGCGGTTCTTTCGTTGCCGTGCACTGCGCGGCGCTGTCGGACAACCTGCTGGAAAGCGAACTTTTCGGCCACGAGCGCGGTTCGTTTACGGGCGCGACCGAGCGGCGCATCGGGCGCTTCGAGTCGGCGGACAGCGGCACGCTGTTCCTCGATGAGATCGGGGAAATCTCCGGTTCGACGCAGGTGAAGCTACTGCGCTTTCTCGAGACGAAGGCGATCGAGCGGGTGGGTGGCTCCAAGCCCATCGAACTCGACGTGCGCCTGGTGGCGGCGACGAACCGCGACCTCGAGCAGGAAGTAAAGCGCGGCAAGTTCCGCGAGGACCTGTTCTTCCGCCTAAACGTCGTGCGGCTAACCATGCCGCCGCTGCGCGAGCGGGCCGAAGATATCCCGCTGCTGCTGGCGCACTTCATCAAGGTCTTCTCCCAGGAGAACGGCGTGCCGCCGCTCACCGTCGAGCCCGGCGCGCTGCGCGTGCTGCAGGGCTACGCCTGGCCGGGCAACATCCGCGAACTGAGGAATTTTTGTGAGAACGCCGTGGTGCTGCGCCGCGGGGGCAGCCTGACCGAGTACGACATCGAGCCGAAGTTCCGTGCGCCGGCTCCCACGTTCGCCGAGGCCGCCGCGGCGTCCGCCGTCAGTTCCGGCGCGGTCATCCCGCCGCCAGCTCCGGGCGGTAACTCGCTTTCCGTGGCGGAGAATGAGAAACACCTTCTGCACGAGGCGCTGTTGAAAGCGCGCGGCAACCGTACCAAGGCGGCGGAGTTGATGGGGATCAGCCGGCGCACGTTGCACCGCAAGCTCGCGCAGTGGCCGGAGTTGGATGTGATCGACCGCTGAAATTCGCCCGTTACCGCCGCGCCGAAAAAGAGTTCGAAAAAGCTGTTGACGGATGCGGGGCCGAGCCTAGTCCTAGCACCCTGTTTTGCGGGCGTAGCTCAGTTGGTAGAGCACCACCTTGCCAAGGTGGACGTCGAGAGTTCGAGTCTCTTCGCCCGCTCCATTTTAAGATAGCGTCCTGTGGTGACACAGGGCGCTTTTTTATGCCCTAACGTGTCACGCACAGAGATTTGTGAAATCAGCCCCAGTTGACTGGTCGCGACAGCCGGCGACTTCAACTGACTCAAAATGCCCCCTGCGGGTGCGTCAGGAGGTGCGTCATTTTTCGGCACGCTGAGAGAGGGCAAACCGGCGAGCGCCGACTGCAACGGCAGGTGAGATGCGTCCGTGTAGACCTTCTCCGTGAGTCGGCTTTCGCTGTGCCGCATTAGCTCCATCCCAGTGCGCAATGAAACGCCACTGACCGCGAGCATCGTGCCGAAAGATTTTCTCAGGGAGTGAATGTTCACCCGGCGGCCGCGTTCATCCTCGAACGGAATGTTCGCCGCCTCCGGGTCGCGCTTGAACGTCGGAACGCGTGGCACCTTACCCCTGAAGGCCCATTCGAAGGGCATGGAGAGGGAAGGGCTGAACTGTTTGAGCGCGGCTACCAGCTCCGGCCGGAGACCGTGCACCGACGATTTCCGGTTTCTCGAAATGGATGACGGCACGCGGACGCAGGGCGGATTGGCCTCGAAATCGAAATCCTCCCAATTGAGACCTTTCATCTCCGAAGACCGCAGCCCCGTATAAAGAATGGTCAGGTACACCGTGGCACGGTGCAGGGGGGGAACGCTCAACAGCCGTTGCGCGTCCTGTGGCAGGAGGGCGCGTCGAAATTCACACGGTGCTCGATCGTGCACGCGTTCAACCAGGCGGAGCGGGTTGGCGAGGATCAGTTGTTGCCGCTCCATCCAATTGAGTAACGGCCTGCCATTCTTCTGCGCTCGCGAGGGTAATGGCATCGCGCAATCGGTAAGCCCAACGCGAGCCGAGCTTGCGACGAATGCCAGCCAGGTCTGAGGCGCCGAGTGCGGCGGCAACTTCGCCGACGCGCTTGCGCCACGCGACCGCTCCCACCGAATGCCACGCGAAGACCAGGGTGCAGGTGAGCCATGCGTCTTTCGCGCGCCGGTCAAATTCAACCCGTCGGCAGCCCTTCCACGAATGACGCCGAAGGGCTAGGCCTCGCGGTGCGTGTATTGGCGGCGAACGTCGGACGCATGGCCGACATGCTCGCGGCGGATTGACGAGTCCAAACGCTTGATCATCGCGTTGGATGTGCAGGTCCCATGTCGCCTCCTCATAGCCCTCGATCTCCATGGCCTTGACGCCCGGGCAGGCGGCGGCTCATAGCCATCGTCGGTGCCCCCGCAAGATCCCGAGACCGCCCGCTGGCTCGCCGAGCACGTGCAACCGCACGAGCCGATGCTGCGGGCGTGGCTGCACAGCCGGTTTCCGCAGCTCACCGATGCGGACGACATCGTGCAGGACGCCTACGCGCGGCTCATCGCGGCGCGCGGCAAACGCGAGGTGCGCCTGCCCAAGGCGTTTTTCTTCGCGACGGCGCGCAACCTCGCGCTCGATTTTTTCCGCCGCCGCCGCATCACCCACGCGGAACCTTTAGGGGGTTGGGACGAGTTGTGCGTCTTGGAGGCGGGTGAAGATGTCGCGGAGACCGTCGCCCGTAATCAGGAAATCGAACTCATGACCCAGGCCATCCACGCTTTGCCCGACCGTTGCCGTCAGGTCATGACGCTGCGCAATGTCTACGGCCTGCCGCAGAAGGAAATCGCGGCGCAACTCGGCATCTCCGTGCGCACGGTCGAGGCGCAGGTGACCATCGGGATCAGGCGCTGCACGGAATTCGTGCGCCGTCGCTGCTCGGGCTGAATCCGTCGTGGACTTTCGCTCCTCCAGTCCGGGCCACGAGGCCGAGATTATTCACCGCGCCGCAGCGTGGCTCGCGAAACGCGACCGCGGGCTCACGGCGACGGAGCAGGATGAGCTGTTTCTATGGCTGGCCGAGGACCCGCGCCACGGCGAGTGGCTCGCGCGGCATCAGCAGACCGAGAAGGGGTTGAAACGCCTTGCGCAATGGCGGCCCGAGCACGGGGCGTGGCCCAATCCTGATTTGCTGGTGCAGCGGCGGGCGTGGCAATCGCGGCATGGGTGGGTCGCGGGTAGTCTTGTGGCGGCGGGCCTCGCGCTCGCGTTCATCGTCTGGCCGAAGAGCGCCGCGCCGCGGGCAGAAAAGATCCCGGAGACGCCGCTCCTTGCGGCCGAAATCGCGCCGGTGCTCCGGCGACTGCTCGAGGATGGCTCGACCATCGATTTGAACCGCGGCGCGGAGGTCGAAGTGCGGTTCAGCGCCGAGGAGCGGCTGGTGCGGCTGGTGCGGGGCGAGGCGCATTTCACCGTCGCGAAAAATTCCCTGCGGCCGTTCGTCGTCGAGGCGAATCGCGTGCGCGTGCGGGCCGTCGGCACGGCGTTCAATGTGCGGTTGCAACCGGAAAACGTGGAGGTGCTCGTGACGGAAGGACGGGTGAGTGTGAATCGGCCGCCGCCCTCCGCAGCGGCGGTGGAGATTTGGGCGCCGGCGCTCGTGAAGGTCGGCGAGCGCGCGGTGCTTTCGTTGGCTGAGCCCGACGCTATGCCGAAGATCACCGCGGTCGCTCCGACGGAAATGGCGCGCCTGCTCGCCTGGCAGCCGCGGCACCTCGAGTTTGCCGATGCGCCGCTCGCGCAGGTCGTGGCGGAGTTCAATCGCGACAATCGCGTGAAGCTCGTTGTCGCCGATCCGATTCTCGCCGCGCTGCCCATCGGTGCGACGCTGCGGTCGGACAACGTCGAGGGTTTTGTGCGCCTCCTGGAGACTACCTTCCATGTGGCGGTCGAGCGTCGCGCCGACGGCATGATCGTGTTGCACCGGTCGGCGGCGGCCGGCGGGCCGCGCTGAGTGGCGGAGCTCGTCCAGCGACGCCGGAAAGAATTCCGACGATTTAGTTACGGGGTTCGGCGCAGGAATGCGTCTTGGTAGCAGTTCAACCCCATCCCATGACAAGTCCCCGCCCGTTTCTTCGGTTTGCCGCCCTCGGCCCCGCCGCCCGCTTTGCGTTGGGCGGTCCGCTCGTGGTGGCAATTTTCTCGCTGCTACTCGCGCTGCCGGTGCGCGCCGCCGAGGCCAGAAAGACCTTTGCGGTTCCGGTGGGAGACGCGAGCGAGACCTTGAAACGTTTCGCGCAGCAGGCGGGCCAGCAGGTTTTCTATCCGACGAACGAGGTGCGCGGCGTGCGCACGGCGGCGGTGGAAGGTGAGTTCACCTTGCGCGACGGCATCGGCCGGCTGCTTGCGGGCACGGAGCTGCGCGCGACCTTCGACGAGCGGAGTGGCACGTTTGCCGTGGCGAGGGCCCCCGACCCAAACGCCCCCGCGGCGGCGCCAGCTCCGGCGACCGCCGTCCGCGCTAGTGGCGCGGGCACGCTGGTGGGTCGCGTGTTGAATCTCACGAGCAAGAGCTATCTCACCAACGCGCGCATCACCGTCGATGGCACGACGCTGGATGCTTTCACCGACGAGTCGGGCGAATTTCGCCTCGCGGGTGTGCCGGCGGGCGAGGTGAGCGTGCGGGTGTTTTTCACCGGCCTCGCCCCGCAAATGGTGCGGGTCGTGGTGTCGGCCGGGCGGACGGTGCGCCGCGATTTCGAACTCGATCGCACGCCGCGCGCCGGCGACGAGAGTGTCGTGGCGCTCGGCGAATTCGTCGTCGCCGAGGCGCGCGAAACGAACGCCGCGGCCATCGCGATCAACGAGCAGCGCTTCGCGGGCAACATCAAGAGTGTCGTCTCCGGCGACGAGTATGGCGACATCGGGGAGGGTAACGTCGGCGCGTTTCTGAAGTTCGTGCCCGGGGTGACGATCGACATGGCGGGCTTCCAGCCGAATACCGTTTCCGTGCGCGGCGTGCCGGCGAACAACACGCCGCTCACCGTGGACGGCAACCCCATCGCCTCCGCGGCCACGAGCGGCACGAACCGCAATTTCGAACTCGTCGGCCTATCGATGAACAACATCGCACGCGTCGAGGTGAGCAAGACTCCCACGCCCGACATGGCGGCCAATTCCCTCGGCGGCGCGGTGAACGTGATCAGCAAAAGCGCCTTCGAGTTGGCGCGCCCGCAGTTCAACTACCACGTGTTCGAATCGGCCAACGGCATGTATCTCGCGCTCGGCGAGAAGTCCGGTCCGGGTAAGGGCACGACCGGCTGGCGCATTCGTCCAGGCCTGGATTTTTCTTACATCGTCCCTGTGTCGAAGGCGTTTGGGTTCACATTCAACGGCACGTATTTCTCGCGCTTCCAGCAGTCCTACTCGTCGCAGCCCACGTGGTCGCCCACGGGGACGAACAACGCCGCCGGCACCGCGGCGAGTCCCGCGCTGCTCAGCTACCGGCTGCCAAGCGCGCCCGCGATTTTGTCCCGTGAATCGTTCAGTGTGACCGCCGATTGGAAGTTCACGCCGCGCGATGTGCTCTCGGTCGGCGCTTCGTATTCGGGCACGAACCAGTTCACCGACATCGTTGATCAGACGTGGACGGTTGGCACGGTGGCGGCCTACGGACCGGACTTCACGCGCGGCAACGCCGGGGCGGGCTCCGTGGCCTACTCGACGCAGTCGCGCCGCAAGGCGGGGGCGACCATCCTCACCAACGCCAGGTGGCGCCACACCGGCCTCGTCTGGAAACTCGACGCGGGCGGGGCATATTCCACCTCGACCGTGCACTACCGCGATGTGGACGAGGCATTTTTCGAGCAGGCCGCCTACACGTTGCGGACTGTGACCGTGAACTTCTCCGGAATTAACGCGATCCGCCCCACCACCATGTCGGCCGCCACGCCGGCGGGCGTGCCGGCGGACGGCACAAATATCAACAATGCCACCATCGGTAGCGCGCGCAGCAACCAGGCCAACGTGCTCGCTGTCGTCGGCAACTTCAATGTGAATGCGCGCCGCGATTTCGACCTGGGTATTCCGCTTACGCTCAAGACCGGCCTCGATCTGCGCCGCGAAGACCGTGATATGCGCAATCCGCAACTCTCGCGGAATTTTGTCGGCCCGGACAAAGTCGCGAACACGGCAGACGACGTCGTCGGCCGCTACGACCTTGAGGCCACCGGCTACTCCGGCCAGCACATGGCGTGGGGCCTGGAGCCGCGCCGGTGGCAGAGTACCGCGAAACTGTGGGCGCTTTACCAGCAACACCCGGACTACTTCGTGTTAAACGATACCTCTGCGATCAGCACGAGCGCCAACAACTCGCGCAAGATCACCGAGACCGTCTCCGCCGGTTACCTTCGGGCCGACGCGCGGCTGTGGCAAAACCGTCTCTGGTTCGTGGGCGGCGCGCGTTACGAGCGCACGGACGACGACGGTTACGGCGTGCTCAACGATCTCCGCGCGACTTACCAGCAGGACGCGCAGGGTAACCTGATTCTTGTCAACGGGCGCCCGGTGCGCGTAACCACCGACGCAATCGTGCTCGCCCGGTTGCAATATCAAGATCGCGGCGCCCATTCGAAACGCCACTACGCCGACTGGTATCCCAGCTTCAACGCGACCCTCAATCTCCGCGAGGACTTGATCGCGCGCTTCGCCTACGCGAAGACGCTGGGTCGGCCTAACTTCGTGCAGATCATCCCGGGCACGACGGTCAGCGATCCGACTGCGGCCACGCGCACGATCACGGTCAACAACACGGGCCTCACGCCGTGGACGGCCGACAACTGGGATGTGACGCTCGAATACTACCCGAACAAGGGCGGGCTGCTTTCGGTCGGCGCGTTTCGCAAAGACGTCGCCGATTTCTTCGGCAGCGTGACGACGATTGCCACGGCGGAGGATTTGGCGAAATACGGTCTGAGTGACGACTATGTCGGCTACAACCTCGTGTCGCAGTTCAACGTTGGCGACGCGCGTGTGACCGGCGTCGAGTATGCATGGCGCCAGCGGTTGGAATTCTTGCCGAACTGGGCGCGGGGCGTGGGCGTGTTTTTCAACGGCACGGAGATGCAGCTCAGCGGTGCGACGACGGCGGATTTCAGCGGCTTCACCGACCGCACGATCAACTGGGGTGTGAGCCTGGACCGCCCGCGTTTCAGCACGAAGCTCAATTGGAATTACACCGGCCCGCGCCGCCAGACCGCGGTTATCGGCGCGAACGTTCCCGCGGGCACCTACACATATCTGAAATCACGCCTCCAAATCGACGTGAACGTCGAGTGGCGCTTTTCGCGCCGCCTCGGTGCCTACGCGACCGTCCGCAATCTCACGAACATGTCGAACGTGACCGAATCCTACGCACCGAACACGCCGGCGTATGCGCGCACCCGCCAGATCGATCTCTTCGGCGCGGCCTACACGTTTGGCCTCAAGGGGACCTTCTGAATGAACCGTCGCGATTTCGTCGGTACGCTCATTGGTGGCGCTGCGCTCAGCGCGGTTGCCCCGCCGCTGCGAGCGGCCGCGGCACCGATCCACCCGCGTATTTTGCTGCGCGAAGCGCTGCAGTTCGAAAACATCGGCGACAGCGGGCGCGTGCCGGGGACGATCCGGCTTTTCTACCAACACCTGCCCCAGGCCGAGGTCACGCTGTGGCCCTGGGCGCTGCACGAGCGCGAGCGCGAGATTTTGAAGCGGGCGTTTCCGAGGTTGCGCATGGTCGAGGGAGAGATCGACGCGCGTGGCAAAGCTTCGAATGCCGATCTGGCCGAGGCGTGGGCGACGGCGAACTTCTTCACCTCGCCCGCGAAGAACGCGCGGACCTACGTCGAGTGGGCCGCGACGGGCCGGCCCTATGGGTTTTTCGGCTCGGCCTTCGATCCGATCACCGACCGGGCGACGCGCCCCGGCGGAGCGACGCTGGATGAGTTAAAGGAGGCGATCGACCGGGTGCCGGCAGGGGCGTTCGAGCGAAAATTCGGCGCGCGTGCGCTCTACGAAAAGGCGTCGTTCATATTTTGCCGCGATACGCTGTCGCTGCGATTCCTGCGGCAACAGAAGTTGAGGCCTGGCCAGCTCGATTTCGGACCCGAAGGCTGTTTCGCCATCGCGGTGCGCGATGAGACGCGGGCGGACGAGTGGCTGCGGCGGCAGGGGCTCAAGGGCGAGGACTACCTCTGTGTCGTGCCGCGGCTGCGTTACACGCCTTACTACCGGGTGAAAAATCTCCCGCGCGCCAAGACCGACTATGCGGTCGATGCGCTCAATGACGCGACGGCGACGAGCGATCACGCGCCGTTGCGCGAGATGATCACACTTTGGGTGCGCAACACCGGAGCCAAGGTGATCGCGTGCCCCGAGATGACGTATCAAATTCAGACGGCGAAGGAGCAGTTGATCGATCCGCTCCCTGATGACGTGAAAAGACACGTGATTTGGCGGGACAGCTTCTGGCTGCCGGACGAGGCGGCTTCGATTTATGCGCGGGCGCGGGCCGTCGTGAGCGTCGAGTGTCATTCGCCGATCATCGCGCTGGCCAACGGTACGCCGACGCTGCACCTGCGGCAGCCGGTCGATAGCGTGAAAGCCCAAATGTTTCGCGATGTGGGCGTGGGCGACTGGCTGTTCGAAATCGAAAAGACCTCGGGCACCGAGCTGTGGGAGAGGTTGCGGACGATTCACGCGGACCTGCCGAAGGCGCGGGCGCACGTGCGGCAGGCGATGACCAAGGTGGCCGCCATGCAGCAGGGGATGACCGAAGCCATCGGACGCGCCCTGAACTCTCCATGAAACGTCGTCACTTCCTCCGCTTCGCCGCTGCCACCACGGGCGCACTGGCGGCGCGCCCGCTCTACGCCGCAGCCGCGCGCGCTCCCCGCGTGCTCGTCCGCTCGGCGTGGCAGAGTGTGAACATCGGCGACATCGCGCACACGCCCGGCGCGCTTGCGCTGCTCCAGCGCCATTTCCCGGAGGCCGAGCTCACGCTCTGGCCGCGCAATCTCGAATTCGGCGCGCGCGAACTGCTCGTGAAGGCGTTTCCGAAAGTGCGCTTCGTGGACGGTATCATCGGAAAAGACGGAAAGCCGTCGACGCCGGAACTCGCGCGCGCCTTCGCGGAGTGCGATATCGCGGTGCACGCCTCGGCCGCGCATTTTTCTGCGTCGGCGGATTTCACCGCGTGGAAGAAGATCACGGGCAAACCCTACGGTGTGCTCGGGATTACATTCGACCCCGTTTCCCGTATCGGCGCCGGCCGTGAATCGGAGGGCGGAACGCTCCGCGAATTGCGTGCGCTGATGGAGAAACGTCCGCTCGGTGGCATCGATCCGGCGATGCGCGCGCTGGTGGAGGGCGCGGCGTTTGTCTTTCTCCGCGACACGATCTCCCGCGACTATCTGCGCCGCGAAGGAATCAAGACGCCGCTCCTCGAGTTCGGCCCGGATACCGTGTTCGGTTTTGATCTGCGCAATGATGCGGCGGCGGGTGAGTTTCTCCGCGCAAGCGGGCTCGAACCGGGCAAGTTCGTCTGCGTCATCCCGCGGCTGCGTTACACGCCCTATCACTTGATGAAGGAGGACCGGCGCTACTCACCGACGGGGGCGCGCAACGACACGGAACGTACGCGCGACACCATCAACACCCGCACCGTCGAATCCGATCACGCGCGCCTGCGGGACATGATTACGGCGTGGACGAAGGCCACCAAAATGAAGGTGCTCGTTTGCGCGGAGATGACCTATCAGGTGGAGTTGGGCCGCACCCAGATCCTTGAAAAACTTCCTGGCGACGTGCGCCGTTCGGTCGTTTGGCGCGACCGCTACTGGATGCCGGACGAGGCGACATCGGTTTACGCGCAGTCGCTCTGTGTCGTCGGCGTCGAGCCCCATTCGCTTATCATGAGCCTCGCCGCGGGGACGCCGGTGATGCACGTGCGGCAGCCGACCGATACCTTCAAGGGCCACATGTTTCGCGACCTCGGGCTTGGCGATTGGCTGTTTGAAATCGAAGAGACGGGTGGCGCTCAACTCGCGACCACGCTCGGAAAGATCACGGCCGATCCAACGGCCTCCCGCGCCCGCGCACGCGAGGCGATGGCGGGCGTGGAAAAAATCCAACAGCGCATGATCGCTGCCGTGCGCGTCTCCGTCCGCACATGAAACTTCGTCTTTCCATTTTCACACTGCTGATGGCGCCGGCGTTTGCCGCCGAGGTGCTCTTGGTGGGCACAGCCGAGGCGGATTTGGGGTTTGTGCGCGCGACCGCGTTCAAGCCGTTTCACGCGCGGTTCGACATTCCGTTCGACGAGGCGAAGTCGATTTCGGCCGCCGATCTGGCGGCGCGGAAGGTCGTGATTCTTGCGCGCGGGGCGACGGTGGCCGATATATCGGTGCTCGATGAGTGGGTGCGCGGGGGCGGCACGCTGCTGGCGTTTTCTTCGGCGTTGCCGGCGGGGCTGGTACCGCGCGAGCGGCTCATTGATCTCGGGGCTGATTCCACCCGGGTGCCCGGCGATCTCCGGCTCGTGAAATTGGCCGAGCGGTTGTCCGAACTCACCGAGCGGGCCAAGCCAGGAACGGTGCCGACTAAACGCGAAGCCTGGGGATTTGTCGAAGGGGTCAAGACTGAAACGTGAAATGAATCCCAGCACCCGGTCGGTCCGGTTGCAGGTTTCGCCCTGACCCCGTGCCTGCGTCCCCCGGGCGGCCGGGATGCGGCCGAGGCGCCCGCTCAAGCACCGGGAAACGCGGGGAAGATCGCGGGGTCGATCACGTGCAGTTCACCGTCGGCATCCACCAGCACGTTGCCGGGGTGGAGGTCCGCCACCTGCAGGAGGTCGTTGGCGTAATCGTCTGACATTTCGCGATGATAGCCGCGCGCCTGCATCAGGTCTTCCACTTCGATGCGCCAGGCGCCGCGTTCCGCCACCACATCGGGTTGGGTGAAGACTGGGCACAGACGAGCCTCATGGTCGACGAATCCTTCGAGCCGGAGCGGGGCCTCCGGGAAGTACAGGTTATGCAGGAGCATGCGCTCGAAGAACTGGCGCCACGACACGTGCATCACGTCGACGCGGTTGCGCTTCCACACCCGCCCGGTCGTTTCGTCGTAGTGAATGTCGTTTTCCGCGCCGCCCATTTCGCCCTGCGCCTGCCAGGTGGTTTCAAAACGCGCCCCGTCGAGCAGGAGGCCCGCCGCGACCGCGAACGCCCGCAACGCCTCCGCTTCGGCGGTCCGCACCCCGGCGTTCAACCGCGTAGTGAACCTTGAATCCGGTCGTACTGCGCGCGGAAGTCCGTCAAGGACCGCGGTGGCCGCGAGGAATAGTGCGCCGCCCGCCGCTGCGATCGCTTGATCGCGCGCGCTTCGCGGGGGCGGGGTTGAAGATGCTGTTCGGCCACGGAGGGGAGGGGTGTGGGGGCGGAGGTTTGGTCGCACATCGGCGAAGTATATCAGCGCGGTCAATGGGGTGCCGCGGAAAACGGCGCAGCGAAAAAATGCCCCCGCCGGCTCGCGCGGGACAGGCGAGCGGTCTTTTTGAACTTTCCGCAGGGCGATTGGATGATCACTAACATTCGCGTCTCCGCCGGGTCCGCCGCCGGGAGGAAACGAATCGTCCCCATGAAAACCACCGCATGAACCTACCTTCGCATAACCGCCGCCCGGCGGCGATGGCCCTGCTGTGGGGGGCGATCGCGTTTGGACTGCTGGCGGTGCGGTTTACGCCCAACTGGCTGACGTTTCAGCGCGGGGCCGTGGCCGCGCGGGCGCAGGCCGTGAGTCCGGCGGAGCGGGCCGCGGTCGAGCGGGCTTTCACCACGACCTATTATGTGGCCCGGGGCCATTTTGTGACCGAGCAGGCCCGGGACCTCGGTACGGAGATCGGTGATGCCAACCACAAAATCGTGCGCTGGCGGCTGCTGATGCCCGCGTTGGGTCACGTCTTGGGGCTCCCGCCATGGCTGCTCCTCGGCCTTGCGCAGGCGGGCTGTCTGGGGCTCGTCGTGGCCTTGGTTGCGATTGGGCTCAGGCCAACGCCGTCCGACCGGCCGTGGTGGGAGGCGGCCTGTCTCGGACTGGTGGCGGGGGCGAGCGCCCCGTTTTTCACCTCGATGGGATGGCTCGGCTACTACGATGCGTGGCTCGCGCTCGCGTTGCTGGCGGTGGCGTTCGCCGGGCCCCGCAGGCTCGTGGTGCTGGCCTGCGTGCTGGCGCCGTGGATCGACGAACGTTTTGTCATCGGGCTGCCGCTCGCGCTCTGTGTCCGGCGTTTGGCGCAGTCAGGCGAGCCGACGCCCCGCCTGACCTGGCTCAAGGCGCAGGCGTTGGTGCCCTTCCTCCTCGTCACCGCGTACGTGCTCCTCCGGTTGAAGCTCGGCGGCTCGGGCGGTTCGCAGACGATCGGGCAGTACCTGGACCAGTTCGTTTTCGCGGAAAAGATTCCGTTCGCCCAGCGGCTCTTCGGCGCCTGGCAAGGATTGGGTGCGGGTTGGCTCCTCGTTTTGGCGGCGGTGCTCGGTGCCTGGCGTTGGTCCGGCGCGGCCCGGCGTGCGGAGGCGGGGCTCTTGGCGGCGGGCGTGGTTTTGACCGCGCTCGTCGGCTTGTTTACCGCCTTGGATCTGAGTCGCTCGATGGTGCTGCTCGTTCCGGTCGTGCCGCTCGGCTGGAGGATCGCGGCCCGCACGGCTTGGTGGCGGACGTTTTACGTGGCGCCGGTTCTGGCGTTGGCGGCGTACCTGACGCCGGCGAGCAACGTCATCGGCAAGCTGGCGCTCCCAGTCGACGGCTTGATGTCGTACTGCGCGCCTCTGGCCGCGGCGCACTACAATGCCGCCGTGATCCTGGCCGAGATCCCCGACCGGCAGGCGGAGGCGTTGGCGCATTACACCACGGCGGTGCAGGTGAAGCCGGACTACGCGGAGGCGCACAATAATCTCGGGAACCTGCTGGTGAACCGGCTCGACCGGCGGGACGAGGCGATCGCTCACTATGCGGAAGCGCTGCGGTTGAAACCTGAGTACGCCGATGCGCACAACAATCTCGCGAACCAGCTGGCGGCGCTGCGCGGGCGGCGGGACGAGGCGATCGCGCATTACCGCTAGGCCCTCCGGATCAAGCCGGACTTTGCGGGCGCGCACTACAACCTGGCCGTCCAGCTGGACGCGCGGCCGGAGGGGCGGGCCGAGGCGTTGGCCCATTACCTCGAGGCCCTGCGTCTCCAGCCGGAGTTCGCGGCGGCGCATTACAACGTGGCGGTCCTGTTGGGGACACTGCCCGGTCGGGAGACCGAGGCGCAGGCGCATTATGCCG
>CAIJFT010000417.1 GCA_903820035.1 uncultured Opitutia bacterium | reverse complement strand
GAGGTCGAGGTGAAGGTGCCCGTCCAAGGCAGTCTGTTACACGTGCGCGTGCAGGCCGCCGAGGCCGGCGCGTGGCCGGAGATCGAGCGCATCACGCTGCAGGGTGTCACCGGCGCGGCGCGGGAGTGGCGGTTTAAACCCTAGGTGGGGCCCGATGTCCCCGTCGGGCTGGTTCATCCCGTAAGCCATTCCGGAAAGACCCGATGCGAACATCGGGTCCCGCCGATTGGGGTAGCCCTGCCCGTGAGCGCAGGGACGGATCGGTCCGAAGAACCCGGCGCTCACGCGCAGGGCGACGGCGTAAACGCGCTCACCGCACCTCAAACCGGTACCGCCCGGCGCCGACTTCGACCGCGAGATCCTGGCCGGCGACGGCGACGCTCCGGATCCCGTTCCCCGGCGCGAGGGCGACGCCGGATTCGCTCGTGCGTTCCGCGGTGGCGGCGGGCAGCACGATGCGCGCGGTGGTGTTCGCGGGGATCGTGACCTCGAGGACGAACTTTCCGGCCTCGCGCTGCCAGGCGCTCGCGATGCGGCCGTGGATCGAGTCGTAGTGCGCGTTCACCGCGTCGATCGGTTTCTGGTCGGGATTGCTGCCCGCCGTCGGCACGCGCGGGCGAATCAAGATCTGCCGGTAACCGGCGCCGATCGTGTCGATGCCGGCGAGGTCGCGGTACGCCCACTCCATCACGGCGCCGAACGCGTAGTGGCTGAAGCTGTTCATCGCGGCGTTCTGGTTGCCCGCGGAGCCGTTGAAACCGTGCTCGGCCGTGAAGCTATCCCAGCGTTCCCAGACGGTGTTCGCGCCGTTGCTCACCTCGTAGCCCCAACTCGGGAACTTGCGGCTCTGGAATAGCCGCGTGGCGAGGTCGTGTTGCCCGGCGCCGGAGAGCGCAGGCAGGAGGGCGCGGGTCCCGAGGAAGCCGGTGGCCATGCGGTGGTCGTTTTGGGCGATGCGCGCCACAAGCGCGGCGGTGGCGGCGGGCGTGTCGTTGGGCGGAATGAGGCCGAACCAGAGCGCGAGCACGTAGGCCGACTGCGTGTCGATCGTGAGTGTACCGTCCGACTTGCGATAGGCCTTGGTGAATGCGGCCTGGATTTTGGCACGGCGGGCACGGTAGTTCGCGGCCTCGATGGGACGACCGATCGCGTCGGCCATTTCCGCCATCAGCCGGCACACGTAGGCGTGGTAGCACGTGTCGACGTATTCGATCGGGGTGGTCTCGTTGACGTTGAGCCAGTCGCCCCAGGGATTGCCGAGGTTCGCGCCGAGGCCGTCGATGGTCATGGCGGCGTGGCGCCAGTCCATGAAACGGGTCATGGAATTCCAGTGACGTTCCAGCACGCGGGTGTCGCCGTAGACCTGCCACACGGTCCACGGGCAGATGATGCCGGCGTCGGTCCAGGCGGTGCCAAAGGTTTTGCCGCCGCCGCCGTGCGCCATCGGGTACGGCGCGTAGTCGGGGTAGGCGCCGAAGCTGCGCTGCGACTCCTCGACGTCGTCGAGCCACTTCGTGAAGAACGCGGCGACGTCGGCGTTGAAGCTCGCGGTGCGGACGTACGCCTGCGCGTCGCCCATCCAGCCGAGCCGCTCGTCACGTTGCGGGCAGTCGGTCGGGAGCTCGACGAAGTTGGCGCGCTGCGTCCATTGGGCGTTGCGCCCGAACTGCGTCAGCACGGGGTCGCTGCACGCGAAACTGCCCGCGGCCGGCGTGTCGTTGTGCAACACGAGCCCGGTGATGGCCGCGGGGGCGGGCTTTTCGGTGAGGCCGGTGAGCTCGACGTACTGGAAGCCGTGGTACGTGAAACGCGGCGACCAGGTTTCGCCGGCGGGATCGCCGCGCAGCGTGTAGAAATCGGTGGCGCGGGCCCGGCGGAGGTTTTCCGTCATGAGCGTGCCGTCCTTGTGCAGCATCTCGCCGAAGCGCAGCTTCACCTGCGTGCCGGCGGTGCCCTTGACCTTCAGGCGCACGACGCCGGCGAAATTCTGGCCGAGGTCGAAGACGTAGACGCCGGGCTTGGGTTCGGTGACACGCTTTGCCGCGAGCTCTTGCGTGACGCGGATCGCGGGCGCGGCGTAGGCCTGCAACACGGCCGGGCGCACGAAGCCGAGGTCGACTTCGCGGGCGCCGGACGTGTCGGAGAACATGGCGCGCGGGTGCGGATTGGCGTCGGCGCGGATGGCGGTTTCCCAGTTTTTCGCGTCGAAGCCGGGCGCCGCCCAATCGCCGAGTTCGGCGCGGGCGTCGTAGGCTTCGCCCATGATCAGGTCGGCTTCACGCGTCGGGCCCTGGCCGGTGACACGCCACGTTTCGTCGGTGACGACCGTCTCGTGCGTGCCGTCGGTGTAGTCGATCTCGAGTTGGGCGAGAAACGCGGGCGTCTTGCCGTAGAAATAGCGTCCAACCTTGTTCGGCCCGTAGCCAACCAGCAGCCCGTAGCCGACGTAGCCGGAGTACCAGCCCTCGGCGACGACGGCGCCGAGGGTGTTGGCGGCTCCGCCGCGCACGAGGCTGGTGACGTCATGGGCGCGGTAATACGCCCGCTTCAGGTAGTCGGCCCAGCCGGGCTGGAAGTAGGCGTCGCCGACGCGCCGGCCGTTGCAGTAGAGATCGTAGAGGCCGAGGGCGGACGCGTAGACGACGGCGCGCTGCACGGTCTTGGCGGCGGCGAAGTCCTTGCGGTAGTGGCGCGGCGCCGGGAGGAGGAGCGTTTTGCGGTCGGTGTGCAGCGGCGTGGTGTCGCGATGCGCGATCCAGGCCGCGTGCCAGTCGGCGGATTGCAACAGGCCCATCGCCCAACGGGCCGGCGCGCTCCAGCCGGACGACTCGTTGCGCTCGTCCCAGACCTGCACCTGCCAGTAACATTCGGCGCGCGAGGTCAGCGGTTTGCCCGCGTAGGCGATCTGGTTGGTCTGGTCGCCGGTGACGCGGCCGCTGTCCCAGAGGTCGGCTTCGCCCCTCGTGAGTTTGGCGGCGGAGGACGCGACCCGGACCTGCCAGGCGGTTTGCGCGGCGCCGCGGCGGTCGGACTCGATGCGCCACGAGAGGCGCGGGTGGGGTGAGTCGAGGTTGTCCGGCGCCGTGAGGTACTCGCAGCGCAGGGCGGTGACGGTGGTTGCTGCCGCGCTGGTCTGGGCGCGGAGCGGCCCGAGGGCCATGAGGCTGAAGGCGAGCAGGGGAAGGAGGCGATTCATGGGGGATGGGGCGGCTTGAACGAGGATTTGATACGACAAATCGCAGACGGTGGAACCGCTAATGTTCGCTGATCGACGCTGAGGTTTAGGAGAACGTTGCGGTGTGGCCCCGATGTCCGTGTCGGGTCATCTTCTGTCGAACCTTACTTACAGCCTGATGGGGATCTCGAGCCCCACCGGCGGGAGCTAGTTGCGGACGACGGTGATGCCGGCGGGGGCGTCGATTTTCGATTTCACGGTGCCGTCGGATTGGCGCTCGTGGCGGACTTTGATCGGTCCGAGCGGCGTGGGGTAGGCACCCTCGGCCCAGTGGAGGCGGCCGAGTTGCGGGACGATGCGGACGCGTGTGAAGCCGGGTTCGAGCGGAGTGATGCCCAGGACGTTTTCGCTCAGCCAGGCGGTGGGGCCGCTGGCCCAGCCGTGGCAAAGGCTGTGCCGGAATCCGATGTAGCAATACGCGCCGTAACCGCCGTGGACGTCCTTCTTGCCCGCGGGCACGAGCTCGTCGATGCGGGCGGCGTTTTCCGTCCAGGCGAAATCGAAGTCCTCCCAGAACGTGGTGGCGCCGAGGTCGAGCATCGCGCCCCAGTAGCGCGAGATGAAGTCGAGCGCGGTGTCGGTCGCGCCGGCCTTCGCCAGCGCCTGCAGCACATAATAGCCGTAGAAGGTGGAGATGCCGTTTGGGCCGCCGACCTTGAGTACCGTATCGGCGGTCTCCTGGGCGTCGCGTAGGCCGGCGAGCGCGAGTAGGGCGGCGCCGGACTTGGAGGCGTTGACGTCGGGCACGATCTTCCGCCCGCGCGTCGCGGCGTCGGTGCAGAGGCGCGCGACGTCGGCGTCGCCAAGAACGCTCATCAGGCGGGCGCCGGATTCGAGCGTCAGGACGAGCAGACCCTGCAGACCGGCGGTGACGCCCTGCTGGTTAGGTGAACTCGGCCAGTCGAGAAACCGCATGCCGTCGATGCGTTCGCGGCCGTCGGGGTCGATGAGGCCGGCGAGTTTGGTGAGCAACGGCCGGAGGTAGGCCTGTTGCGCGGCGAGGTAGGGACGGTTGCCGTGGTGCAGCCACCACTGTTCGTGAATGAGGACCCACCACATCGAGTAGGAGCTGATGCCGTTCATCCACTCGGTGGGCGGCGTCACGTCGCGCGTGAGGTCGAGGCTGCGCGGCACGACGTCGTTAAAACCGAACACCGCATTGATCGTTGCGACTTCGGGATGCATGTCGCCGATCCACACGAGGCGGTCGCGCTTCACGCCGTCCCAGAGGTACTCCTGCATGTTGAGGTGCACGGTGTAGGCGCCGACCTGCCAGATGCGGTTCAGGCGTTCGTCGTCGCAGCGGAACGCGCCGACCTGTGGCACGTCGCGGATCAGCAGCACGGCGTGCACTTCGCTCAGGTGGACGGGCAACGTGGGGTCGACGTTGTCGATGCGCACGAAGCGGAAGCCGCTCGGGCCGATGGTGGTCTTACCCAGCCAGGGCAGCCGGACGGTCTGGTCGCGCAGCGCGTGGTCGTTCTGTGCGTTGGCGTCACCGCCGAGTTCGGCCATCGCCTCGGCGACGGACTCGCCGAAACGGATGCGCACCAGCGGCGGTTCCTTGTCCTTCACGATGGGTGTGATGAGTTCGACGTTGCCGGTGAGCTCGGTGCCGAAGTCGAGAAGGATGCCGCCGCCCGGGGCGCCCTTGACGGCGGGGGCGAGGACGCAGGGCGCGACGGGATTTTTCAACAACGCCTGGCCGGACTTTGGGCCGAGGAGATTCGCGGCGTGGATCGCGCCGGCGGGGCTCGTCCACACGACGCGCGTCGGAGCCATCGTCCACGCGCTGAGCGGAGTCGCCTGCGGCGTTGGGACTCCGGCCGTGGGGATTGCGGGGGCGCCGAAAGCCGTCGCGAGTGTGAGCGTCGCGAGCGTAATCAGACGGGTTACCGGCGATGCAGTGGAGCTATTCATCGAAGGGGTGGGCGGGGAAGCGGCGGAAGGGTGGCCAACGAAAGGCAGACGCGGTGGGGGTTAATCGGGCGGAGCCGAGCGGATGACGGCGAAGCGAACGGCTCTTGCCTTGAGTAACACAAGAAGAAGGAATCGCGTCCCGCACAATCCCGGCAGGCGCAACCGCGGTGAAATTAACCCCTTTCCCCCCCCCACCTTATGTTCCCCCCTCAGTCCGTCATGGTTTCTTTCGCCGCGAACTTGCTCCGGCCTGCATCCCCCTGGGTGGCCTTGCTGCTGGCGTCGTCCGCCCTGGCGGCGCCGGTGACGCCGGTCGCGGCTCCGGCGCCGAAGGCCGAAGAGGCGTCTCCGATCCAGCTTTCCGAGTTCGTCGTGCAATCGACGGATGACACGGGCTACGACGTGACGAACTCCGTTTCGGGCGTTCGCTTTCGCACCGAACTGCTGACGCTGCCGAAGACGATCAACGTGGCGACGGCGGAGTTTATCCGCGACATCGGCGCGACGGACTTGGCGCAAATCATCACCGCGATGACGGGCGGCACCGTCGATTCGGTGAGCGGCAGCGGGGCGACGGATCTGAATTTGCGGTTTCGCGGCGTGTCGACGTCCTTCGTTTACCGCGACGGCATGCGCGGGTTTGCCCCGGTCGACCCGATTGCGATTGATCGCGTCGAGGTGATTAAGGGCCCCTCGTCCTTTTTTGGCGGGCAGGTGCAGGCCGGAGGGTTTGCGAATTATGTGACCAAGCAACCGACCGGCCGGGCGTTCTCCACTTTCCGGCAGAGTTTCGGCTCGTACAATAACTACCGCACGGAGCTGGAAAACAGCGGCGCGGTCGGCCGCGGTAAAGGTCCCGCGCTGCTTTACCGCGTCGCGCTGGCCTACGCGAGCAACGACACCTATCGGGAGTTCGAGCACCAGAAGAAATGGTCGCCGTATGTCGCGTTGAGTTACCAGGTGTTCCGCGACACGACGATCTCGGCCAATTTTCAGTATCTGAAGCGTGAGATGAATTACGCGTTCACGAGCCCGATTTTTCTGACGCTGGGTCCGGGGGCGGGAAACTTCACCCCCTATCGTCCCCGCGAGAACTTCAACGCCTATGGCGGCCAGGCTTACATCAACATCGGGAGCGCGCTGACTTCGGTGGCGGTTGATCATCGTTTTTCCAGCTGGCTGTCGCTGCGGGCCTCGCTGTTTCAATCGGAGACGCACCATACGCGGTTTAATCCCGTGGTCGGCCAGACGATTTCGGTCAACGCCGTGACTGGCGTGCGCACCCTCGGTCGCTCCAATGTTCAGTTCCTGAACCAGGCGAATCAGGACCGCACGGCGCGGACCGACCTGTTGGGCAACTGGGCCTTCGGACCCGTGAAGCTGAAAGCGTACGCGGGCTGGGAACGGGTCTACGGAAAATTCATGGTGGTGAACAAGACGAGTCCCGCCAATTCGCTGACGGCTCTCAATATCGATAAGCCCGACTATACCCTTCTGTCTCCGGCCGCGGCGACGATCGGAGCGCCGAATCCGTTCTATGGAATTTATGATGCCTGGTCGGGTGGCGTCCAGGCCGAGCTCTTCCATAATTTGTTCATTTATGCCGGTACGCGCCACGACGACGGCTACAGCAACAAGCCGCTCGGTCAGGCGATCCAGATCGGCAGCCCTTTCAAGATCAACACCCCGCACATGGGCGCGTCGTACAAGCTGACGCCGCATGTCGCGCTGTTTGTGAGCCGATCGCAGTCGTTCGTGCCCAACCAGGGGCAGAAGTACGACGGCACCTCCCTCGAGCCACTGACGGGGAGGGGGACGGATGTGGGCCTGAAGTTCGGTGACTTTCTCGGCGGCAAGTTGTCCGGGCAGATCACCGCCTTCAGCCAGCAGATCTCGAACCAGCGGCTCAACGATCCCGACCACCCTGGGTTTCAAATCACCAGCGGCGGCTCCGACGAGAGCCAAGGCGTGGAGTTCGATCTCTCGTACCGTCCGGTCACCCCATGGAAAATGGTCGTCGGCTATTCCAATATCGATGCCAAGACGATCTTCAGCATTACCCCGGCCGCCATTGGCATCCGCCCGCCCAATACGCCCACCCACGGGGTGAATTTTCTGAGCAATTACTCAATCCAGCACGGAATGCTGAAGGGTGCCGGTTTCATCGTGATCGGCAATTACGTGAGTTCCCGGCGGCAGGGCTCGGGCACCACTCCGGACACATCGTTCAATCGCTATCCCGGCTACAAAAAAGTGGACCTCGTCTTTAACTACGGCACGAAGATTTCCAACCGTCCCGTGAACCTCAGCTTTGGGCTCCGGAATGTTACGAATGCGGTTTATTTGGCCGGAGGCTGGGGCGTGCCACGCTCCTTTGATGGCTCGGTCTCGCTCCGCTTCTGAGCACTCAACGATCAGTGAATCCACGGTATTTCGATTGCGCGAATGTCGGCCCGCCCCGGGCGGGCTTTGGGTCCAACAACGCCGAGGAATCGGCCTAACCTCCCCCTGAAAATGCTCACCTCTCCGTCATCCTCCGGCTGGCTGCGGCTGGTTCTTCTCGCCGGATTGTTCGGAGCGGCGTCGTCCGCTCCCGCCCGTCCGCCGAACATCATTCTCCTGCTGCCCGACCAGATGCGCGCCTCGGCGATGGGGATCGCGGGGAATCCCGATGTGCAGACGCCGCACATCGACCGCCTGGCGCGGGACGGCATCCGGTTTAAGCGCACCTACGCCAACGTGCCGGTCTGCTGCCCGGCGCGGGCGATGCTGCTCACCGGCACTTATCCGCACGTGAACGGCATGGTCGCGAACGACCTGCGTCTCCGGGAATCGGAGACGACGATTGCCGAGCTCCTGCGCGACGCGGGGTACCGCACCGGCTTCGTCGGCAAGTGGCACCTCGACGGCGGGCCGCGCGAGCCGGGGTACGTGCCGCCCGGGCCGCGGCGACAAGGCTTTGATTTTTGGGCCGCCTACGAGTGCCACCACCAGCATTTCCTCCCGTATTACTTCCGCGACACGCCGGAGATGATCCTCGTGCGAAAGTATGAACCCGAGGCCTCGGCGGATTTTGCCGTCGAGTTCCTCAAGGGCCGGAAGGGTGAGCAGCCGTTTTTCCTGATGATGCAGATGGGCCCGCCGCACGATCCGTATGGCGCGCCCGACGATTACATGAAGCGCTACGATCCGGCGAAGCTTACCCTGCCGGCGAGTTGGCAGCCCAACAGCGAAAACAACCCCGGCGGCAACGCGATCCCGCCGAAGTACCGCCGGCCCGATACCCCCGGCGCGACCTATGTGCGCACCGGCGGACGCGAGGAGATCGCCGCCTACTACGCCGCGATCACGGCGATCGACGATCAGGTCGGTCGGTTGCTGCAAACCCTGAAGGAGACCGGGCAGGATGAGAATACGATCATCCTCTTTACCTCCGACCACGGCGACATGCTGGGGAGCCACGGCATGCGGCGTAAACGCAAGCCGTACGAGGAGTCCGCCGGCGTGCCCGGCATCCTGCGCTGGCCCGCGAGAATTCCCGCGGGCCGGGAGGTCGACACGCTGTTCAGCCATATCGACATGCCGGCTACGTTGCTCGCGCTCGCCGGCCTGCCGGTGCCGGCGCACTTCCAGGGCACGGACCTCTCCCGCGTCGCGCTCGGCCAAACCACGGCGGGGCCGGAGGCGGTTCTGCTGCAAATCTTCGTGCCGTTTCGGCCGGACGGCATCACGACGCCGTGGCGCGGGATCATCACGGACCGCTACACCTACGCGCGCTACGAAAACGCCCCCTGGGTGTTGTTCGACAACCGCGCCGACCCCGCGCAAATGAAGAATCTCGCGGCCGAGCCGGCGCAGGCCGGGCTCCGCGGCGAACTCGACGCCAAGCTCGGGGCGTTGATGGCGCAGCACCGCGACGCGTGGAGTTACAACAGTCTGGAGTTGGTGGAGGAAGGGGCTCGGCTCTACGGCAAGAAGACTTACTACACCATCGCCGAGTACCTCGCCGATCCTGCGCGGGACGCCAAGGCCGGTAAATGAACCGGACGATGCACGGCCTTTGGCGGCTCGGACTGGCCTGGCTGGCGATTGTTCCAATCGCCCCGGCGTTGGCGGCGTCCGGCAACATCGGGCCCCGCGGCGAGGAGTTGCTCACGATCGACAACGGCACCGTCAAGGTGGGCATCGACCGCGCCAAGGGCGCCGCCATCACGTGGCTCTCGTCCGCGGCGTATCCGAAAAACATGGTCAACTCCGCCGACCCCGGGCGGCTCATCCAGCAGTCGTATTACGCCGGGCTGCGCCTCGATCGCCGCGCCGAGGGCCAGAGCAAAGCGTGGAGCCCGTGGTCGTGGAATCCCATCCAGGGCGGCGGTGTGTCGTCGTGGGCGCGGGTCAATGTCTTCAAACGCCTCGATGAGCGGACGCTGTTCGGCGAGACGGTCCCGAAACTCTGGGACATGCCCGATGAAGAGGCGTCCGCCCTGATGCGCCAATGGACGGCCTTCGAGCCCGGGGTCGCCAACGTCGTGGTGGTCCGTTGCGAATTCATCGCCCGGCGCGCCGCGGACGACCGCTGGGGACCGGCCCGCTTGTCGCCGCAGGAAATCCCCGCGTGTTATTTTACGCGCACGTTCGGCACCGTGAAGAGCTATCTCGGGGACGGGCAGTGGCGCGTCGAAACACAGCGCCCGGGCCCGCCCTGGGGCCGCACGCGGCCGCCGCGCCACGCGATGGCGGTGTTTGCGCCGGGCGGGCAGGGGATCGGCATCTTCAGCCCGACCGCGACGCAGCCTTGGAACTTTGGTCCGCACGGCGGTGGCGCGAGCGACAGCCCGACGGCGGGTCCCTGTGTCCACGTGGCCCCGATCGACCGCGTTTTACTCGGGCCGAAGTCGACCTACCGGTTCCGTTATTGGCTGGTCGTCGGCACCGGGGCGGAGATCGCCGCGCGCCTCGACGAACTCGGCCAAAAGTATTCCGCGGAGCGGGCTGAGCTCGCCGATCCCTGAACCGAGTTTGGCGGCGCTGATGAGATTTCCAACTTCGCTCTCGTCGCGGCCGCGCTGGCGGCAGATCAGGAGTTGGCACCGTTTTTCGCACCGCCCAACCTTTTCCGGGCTCCCCTGAGTTCCTTCACGTCGACCTCGGACCCGCTTCCCCCCCCATGCCCCTCCCACACCCCACGATTACGTCTTCCCTGCGCGCCGGATGGCTCTGGCTGTTGGCCGCGACCACGTTGTCCGCCCAAGTGACGACGACGCCCCCGGCCGGATCCGTCACCGCCGAGCAAGCCGTCGTCCTTTCGCCCTTCACCGTCGAAGCCGGCACAGAAAAGGGCTACCTCGCGACGCAGACGCTCAACGGTACGCGGCTGAAAACCGACCTGAAGGATATCGGCTCGGCCCTCACCATCTTCACCGAGCAGATGATGGACGACCTCGGCGCGAACAGCATCTATGATTTGATGGCCTTCGCGCCCAACACCGACCCGTTTATCATGTCGACGTCCGACATCACGGGGAACGGCAACGATTTCATCAATATTCCCACCAAGTTTGTGACCCGCGGTGGCGCCTCCACGGTGGTCTCCCAGGATTTCTTCGCCAACGGCGTCCCCAACGATCGCTTCAACTCCGAAGCGCTCACCTTCTCGCGCGGTCCCAATGCCATTCTCTTCGGTCTCGGCAACGCTGCGGGCGCGTTCGTCTCGTCCACCAAGCGCGCCAAAAACACCACGGCCTCCGCGGTCGAGTACCAGATGGACAACCGCGGCTCGTTCCGCGGGACGCTCGACCACAACCAGGTCCTGACGAAAAACCTGCTCTCCCTTCGCTACACCGGCCTCTACGAGACCCAGCACAATTTCCGCATCCCCACGCAGAACTTCCAGCGCCGTCACTTCGCCACGCTCAACTTCACGCCCTTCAAGACGACCACCCTCCGCGTCAACTATGAGAAGGGCCTGATCAATGCCCCCGCCGTGCGTCCCTGGCCCGACTACGACGGCGTGAGCCCGTGGATCGCCGCCGGCCGGCCGTTGATTCAGACGTTTTCCAACACCACGACCGGCAAGCCCGCCGGTACGCAGAACTTCGTCTTCGGCGGGCTCGTTTCCACGGCGCTTTCGCCCGCCGGCACACCGATCCCGGCGCAAAACCTGAACAACCAGGGTCAGAGTGCGCTGCCCAGTTTCGCCAACGGTTACGCCGTCAACGGCGCGAACTTCCGCTCGCTCGTCGACCCTGCGCTCTACCCGACGTTCGCCTCGAACTTCGGCAACACCGCCTTCCGGCTCACCGATTACAACACGCGTTCCGTTTTCTGGGAGCAGGAGATCACCCGCGATTTCTTCGTCGAGGCCGCCTACAACAAGGTCGACAGCGATCTCACCGCGCTGAACGGCTTCGTCGGCCAGTCCACCCAGATCTTTGCCGACCCCAATGTGCGTTTGCCCAACGGCCAGTTGAATCCGAATGTCGGCATGCTCTACAGTCAGGCGCAGTCGACGCGCATCGACGCGCCCAATACCGCGGAGAACTTCCGGGTGATGGCCTCGTACAATCTCGATTTTACGCGCCGCGGCCCGAAGTGGCTGCGTTACCTCGGGCGTCACCAGGCCGCGATTTTCATGGAGCACAGCGACGCGCAGGGTTGGTCCAGCAACAACAACCTCTACAATGTCACGCCGCTCGCGACCACCGGGGCCACCGCCGCCCTCACCAACGGCGCGAACCTCCTCCAATACCGTTACTATTTCGATCCGGCGCAGGGGAAGATCGGCACCAACGCCGGCAAGGCGTTCCTGACCTATCCCGTGCTTTACGCCAATACCCCGATCCCCGCCCGTGACCCGAGCGGCGTGACGCCCGGCTTCGTCGCCCAGCAGGGACCGTCGGTCAGTGAGTCCATCGTCACCACCCGTGCGCTCGCGGTGCAGAGTTTCTTCTGGGATAACCGCATTGTCGTTACCAACGGCATCCGGCATGATATCCAGACCGGTTGGACGGCGGCCCCGGCGGATTTCGCGTCGGCCCGCGACGCCAACGGCGTCGCGCCGCGTCCCGCCGGCATCGACCTGCGCACCTTCAAGCCGTCGAGCCGGCTCAGCCGCGGCGGCCACACCGCGTCTCAGGGGCTCGTTTTTCACGCGCTCCCGTGGCTGAGCCTGAGCTACAACACGTCGAACAACTTCCAGGTGAACGCCGCCGGGAAGGACATCTACGGCGACCTCCTGCCGAATCCCGAGGGCGAGGGCAAGGACTACGGGCTCAAGTTCGCCTTCTTCGACCGCCGGCTCTTCCTCGACGTGACCTACTACACGAACAGCAGCGTCAATTCGTCCGACAGCATTTCCAGCAACCCGGCCGGCAACTTCAAACAGATCGACAACGTCTGGGAGGCGATCGCCACGTTTACGGGCGATGTGCGCTACCGCACCTACCCGTATTCGTCGATCAGCACGACGTGGGCGGATGTCGTCTCCACGACCTCGAAGGGTTGGGAGTTTGCCGTCACCGCCAACGCCACGCCGCGCTGGCGGGTTTCCCTCAACGGCAGCTTGCGCGGCGACAACACCACGTCGACCCGCGGCACGATCGTGGCGAAATACTTCGCAGAGTACCTGCCGGTCATCAAATCGCACCCGGAGTGGCAAGCGCTTGCCGCCACCGGGGTGACGGTCGCCAACCGCATCACCGACCTCGAAAACACGCTGGTTAATTTTGCGGCAATCAAGAACAGCCCTTCGTCCAACTTCGCCTCGAAGTGGACGCTCAATCTGATCCAGAGCTACGACTTGCCCCGCGAAGCGAAGCTCGCCGGCCTGTCGCTCGCTGGGGTCTCCGTCGGCGGGAGCATGAATGCCCGCGGGAAGGCGATCAACGGCTTCGCGGTGGAATCGAATTTCGTCCTCGATCCCACGCACCCCTACACCTCGCCCAGCTACGCCGTCTTCGGCGCGTGGGTCACCTACAAGCGCAAGCTCTTTAGAAACCGCATCGACTGGCGCCTCCAGCTCAACGTCCGCAACGTCCTCGACCAGTACACGGTGTACCCGCTGATCGATGTCGACACGCGCGACGGCAAGCACACGCCTGCGACCGCGATCTATACGTTGAAGGAGCCACGCACGTTCCAGTTCACGAGCACGTTTAGATTTTGAGCAGGGCTCAAAATCAGTTGAGAGCCGAGGGTTGGGAGACAGACGAGGGTAGCCCGTGAGCGCAGGGACCCGAGCGCATGTCGGATTGATGTAGACCCGGCCAGCGGGCGGGCCCCCAACGGAAAAACTCAGCCCACCGCTCAAACCCCTCGCGTCCGTTTACCCCGCTTGCGCGGAACCGCATTCCTGTTAGGCCGGCAGCGACGATGAAACGCCCCCGATCGTTCGTGTACCCGCTCTTTTTTTGGTTGGCCGTGACGGCGCCGGCTTACGCCGCCTTCCCGCCGCCGACCAACAACCAGGATGTCAGCCAACAGCCGCTGACATCGCCGCAGGCCGCGCTGCAGGGCATCCATTTGCCGCCCGGCTTCAAGGCCACGCTCTTCGCCGCGGAGCCGGACGTGCAGAACCCGATCGCGATGTGTTGGGACGAGAAAGGCCGGCTCTGGATCGCGGAGAACTACACGTACTCGGACAACCGTGAGCGCTTCGACCTGAAGCTGCGCGATCGCATCTTGATTTTCGAGGACACGGACAACGACGGCCGCTTCGACCGGCGCACGGTGTTTGCCGAGGACCTGCAGATGCTCACCAGCATCGAGCGCGGTTTTGGCGGCGTGTACGCGCTGTGTCCGCCGCACCTGCTGTTCATTCCGACCGACGGCGACCGTCCGTCCGGCCCGCCGCAGATCTTGCTCGATGGTTTCAGCACCACCGCGGCCAGCCGCCATACGTTTGCCAACGGCCTGAAGTGGGGGCCCGACGGCTGGCTTTACGGGCGCATCGGCATCAGTAGCACGAGCTGGATCGACGTCCCGGGCACGCCGGTGGAAAAACGCCAGCCGACCGCGGGTGGGCTCTGGCGTTATCATCCGGTGCGCAAAATCTTCGAGCCCTATTGTCACGGCACGACGAACCCGTGGGGCTCCGATTGGAACGAGCACGGCGAGCTGTTTTTCATCAACACGGTGATCGGGCACCTCTGGCACGGCATTCAGGGCGCGCACTTCAAGCGCATGCACGGGGACGATCCCTACCCGAATGTCTTCGATCTGATCGACCAGCACGCGGACCATTATCATTGGGACACCGGCGAAAGGTGGAGCGACGTGCGCACGCTCGGGGTGAGCGGCGCCTCGTCGCGGGCCGGCGGCGGCCACGCGCACGTCGGCCTCATGATTTATCAGGGCACCAACTTTCCGCCGGACTACCGTGGCCGGGTTTTCACGACCAACCTGCACGGTCACCGCGTCAACGTTGACCGTCTCGAGCGGGCGGGCAGCGGGTACGTCGGTCGGCACGAGCCTGATTTCATGCACACCGACGACCCGTGGTTCCGCGCGGTCGAGATCCAGTACGGACCGGACGGCGGCGTGTATATCCTCGATTGGAGCGACATCGGTGAATGCCACGAAAACGACGGCGTGCATCGCACGTCGGGGCGCATCTTCAAGATCACCTACGGCGACCCGACGCGCCCGCCCGAGGCGAACGTCGCTCGGCTGGCCGAGGCGGACCTCGCGCGCCTGCAGCAGAGTGACAACGAATGGCTCGTGCGCATGGCGAGGTGGGAACTGCGCCAGCGCGCGTGGAAGAACGGCGGGCTACCGGCCTTAGCGGCGCCGCTGCTCGCGCAATTCAAGGCGGCCCCGACCGCGGCCGGAAAGCTGCAGGCGTGGTGGACGCTGCAACAGATTGCGGAGTTGGCCGCGCCGGGTGGCGTCGAGCGCACGGCGGCGGCCACGATGACGACGGCGATGCTGCGCAGCGACGACGAGTATCTCCAGCGCTGGGTCGCGCCGCAGGCGATCGCGCAGGCGCAGCCGGGGGCGGAGCGCCGCAGCGCCTTCGTGCGCCTCGCGTGGGCGTCGCAGTTGCCGACGTTGCCCGCGGCGGAGCGGACCAGGGTGGCGGCGCGTTTGCTGGCGTTTCCGGAAGACGCGGCGGATCACAACTTGCCGTTGCTGATTTGGTCCGGAATCCGGGAGCTGCCGGCGGCGGACCTGCTTTCGTTGTTTCGTGGGGCCCGCCTTCCCCTCGTGCGGCAAGCCATCGTGCGCCGCTTGGCGGCCGATCTGGAGATCAACCCCACTGCGCTCAACACGCTCCTTGGTTTGGATTTGGGCGCGGAGGCGTCGGCATTGACCGCGGACATTCTCCGCGGAATGACCGAGGCGCTGAACGGCTGGGGCAAGGCGAAGAAGCCGGCCGCCTGGGCTGCGTTTGCGACCCGGGCGGGCGGGACGAAGGACGAGAGCGTGCTTAAACCCCTGCGCGAACTCGAAGTCCTGTTTGGCAGCGGCCGCGCCCTCGCGGAGGTGCGGGCCATTGCCCTCGACAGCAAGGCGGGATCCGACCCGCGACGGGCGGCCTTGCGCACGTTAATCGAAGTGCGTCCGCCGGATCTGCGGAAAATTTGTGAGTCGCTGCTCAACGTCCCGAGCCTGAGCGCGGCGGCGATCGTGGGGCTGGCGACGTTTGATGATCCGGCGGCGGCCGACCGGATTATTGCGCGCTACCGCGGCCTGACGCCGCAGGAGCGGACGACGGCCCTCGGGGCGCTGGTGACGCGCCCGGGGTTTGCCCGCGTGCTGCTCAATTCGCTCGGCAATCCGGCCGCGAAGTATCCGATCCCCCGCGAGGATCTGTCGCCGGTATTTGCGCGGCAGATCCGCCGTTTCAACGATCCGGCGCTGACGCAGAAACTCGTCGAAGTCTGGGGCGAGACGCGGGAGTCGACCGCCGACCGGCAGCAGTTGATCGCCCGCCTTAGGACGAAACTCACACCGGAGTTTATCCGCGGCGGCGACGCGAGCCGCGGTCGCGCCGTTTTCGCCCGCGGGTGCGCCGGCTGCCACACGCTTTACGGCGAAGGGACGCTGCTCGGCCCCGATCTCACCGGCAGCGGCCGACACGATATCGGTTACCTGATTGAGAATCTGGCCGATCCCAGTGCGGTCGTGGCGGCGGATTACCTGATGACGGTGCTCACGCTGAAGGATGGACGCGTGCTCAACGGCATGATCGGGGCGCGAACGGAACGCACGCTGACCGTGCGCACGCTCGGTCAGGAGACGACGGTGGATCGCGCCGACGTCGTGAAGCAGGAACAACTCCCCGTGAGCCTCATGCCCGAGGGCTTGCTGTCGGCGCTGGATGACCGGCAGGTGAGCGATCTCATGGCCTACCTGACGGGTGCGGCGCAGGTGCCGTGGCCGAAGTGAGGGTGATGAACGGTCGAACGCATTCCCTCCGGTGTAGGCCCGGCCGCTGGCCGGGTGCAACCGGCCGGCGGCCGGTACTACAACAAGCCGGTTATTCCCTCTACGGTGTTCTGGTCGCGCTCGCGGTTGTCGCTTGCGCCACGGCCGCGGAGGCGGGGCAGGTGCTTCGGCTCGAGCCGAAGTCAGCGCATGAACTCGAGGTCACAGTGCCGGAGCGGGGGACATGGGAACTGAAGACAACCGGCGTCGATCCCTTTATTACGACCGGGCCCTTCGCCGCCGGATCGGCGGATGCGACCGTGCTCACGTTCGAGTATATCTGTATCGGCACGGTGAAGCCGTTCGAGGTGTTCGTGAACGCGCCGTGGACCGAATCGCGCGCGCAAACCGTCGACGAGCTGCCGTACAGCGAAGGTTGGACGACGTTTGCGCTGAACCTGCAGGCGGCGCGCGAGCGCGGGGGCGCGGCAATCACGCACCTGCGTTTGGATTTCGGCAATGCGCCGGGGCAGGTGATTCAGGTGAGAAACCTGCGGCTCCGTGCGCCGGATGCGCGGGAAAGCGGCGTGGACCTGGTTCGGACCGCGCGGCGCGATGCGGACCGCGCGCTCGACCAGCGGCTGCGGAATTACCTCGGTCGGAATTTCCCCGCGGCGGTGTCGGAGGTGATCGTGCGGGCCGACGAAATCGCGGTCTCCGGTCGGATCTCCGGCGTGCCGGGCGAGTGTTGGCTCGCCGAGTCACCGCTGTGGCAACCGGTGCCGGTCGAAGGTCCGTTTGCGCGCGTGCAGCGGCTCGCGCCGACGGCCGACGGGACCTTTGCCACCGTGGTGCCGCGGCGCGTCGCGGATGGGGGCGGCACGCGCGACCGGTTGCTCACCCGTTGGCTGGTGGTCCGGGCGGCGCAGGGGGCGGACGAAGCGGTGTCCGCCGCGCATTATGCCGAGACCGTGACGCCGCGGCACGCGTGGCCGGAGTTTTTCGCGACGTCGAAGAAAGGCCTGGGTGGCTTCATGGTGGGTCGGGGTGATCTCGCGGGGGATCCGGCGGAGCTGGGTATTTCCAGTGTGACGGTGAATCTGTTTCTCAGCCGCTTCCTGCGGGCGCAGGCGTCGGCGAAAACGTTTCCCTTCACCCGCAACGGCCGCACGTATCACGCGGATCGGACCGAGGTCGAAAAGATGGACCGTACGTTGCGCGCGGCGGCGGAGCGGAAGGCGTTGGTCTTCGGAATTCTCCTCGTGCCGAAGGCGGGCAGTTGGGACTCGCCGGCGCTCGGACGGATCATGCAGCACCCGGATTGCGAGCCGGCGGGGACCTACAGCATGGCGAACGTGACGAGTGCGGAGGGCGTCGAAACCTACGCGGCGCTGGTGGATTTCCTCGCCGAGCGTTACAGCCGGCCGGAGCAGCCCTTCGGTCGCATCCACCATTGGATCGTGCACAATGAAGTTGATGCGGGTTGGACGTGGACCAATTGCGGCGAGAAGCCGCCGGTGCTGTTTCTCGACCAGTACCACAAGTCGATGCGGATCGCGCAGCTCGTCGCGCGGCAGTACGACCCCCACGCGCGGGCGTATGTTTCGCTGACCCATTATTGGACCTGGACGGCGAACTTCCGCTACATTCCCGGCCGCGAGGTGCTTCGGCACCTGCTCGCGTTCTCGCAGGTCGAGGGCGACTTCGACTGGGGCCTCGCGCACCATCCGTATCCGGAGTCCTTACGCGATCCCCGGACGTGGCAGGACAAGAAGGCGACCTTCGCCTTCGACACGCCGTTGATCACATTCAAAAACCTCGAGGTCTTGGCTGCGTGGGTGAAATGGCCGGCCCACCGCTACCTCGGCCGGGCGGTGCGGTCGGTGCACCTGACGGAGCAGGGGCCGAATTCGCGCGACTACAGTCCGGCGGCGCTGGCCGAGCAGGCGGCGAGCATGGCGTACGTGTGGCAGAAAATCCGGGCGTTGGATGTGATCCAAGGGTTTCAATTTCACAACTGGATCGACAACCGCCGCGAGGGCGGGTTGCGCATCGGGTTGCGGCGGTTTCCGGACGACGCCGAGGAGCCGTTGGGCAAGAAGCCCGTGTGGCACGTGTACCGTGCGCTTGATACGCCGGACGAGGCGGCTGCGACGGCCTTTGCGTTGCCGCTCATCGGCATCAAGCGTTGGGACGAGGTGATTCACCGCGGGCCGATCACGGGCGAACCGTGAGAGTGGGGAGTGTAGCCCTGCACGTGAGGCGCAGGGACTAAAGTGGATCCCGAAGTGCATTCGACCCGCGGCTCACGCCGCGGGCGACAGGACGTCACTGCCGGTCAACTACGGTTTCGTCCGCGGCGGACATGAAGGAGGGGTGCCGCCCTCAGCGGTTCCCCTCGTGAAAACCGATTTTCCGTTTGGCCGGAGCGGGAGGCGGATCGAGCAGGGGGAGGAGTTTCTCGACGACGTCTTGCAGTATCAGATCGTGTTCGAGGAGTTTTCGGTCGTGCTGCGCCAGGCGTTTGAGGATGACGGCGTGGGTGAGCAGTTCCTCCCGCAGGCGGACGAACGCGCGGACGACATAGATGCTCATCGCTACCGCTCGCGGGCTCCGGAGGATCGTCGCGGCCATGATGGCACCGTGTTCGGTAAAGACCCACGGGAAGTGGCGTCGGCCACCGTGAACCTTTAAGGTCACACTTTGTGACCCTAGAGGCCGCGACTCCTCTGAACTTGAGGTCACAAATTGTGACCTCAAGTTTGTAAATTCCTCCCGCGTAAATTGAAACGCGAAGCCTGCTGGGAAGCGCCCGGAGTTTCTTTGGATGGTCTGGTTGAAGACCTTGGTCGGCACCTCATAGAGCCGCGCCAAGTCGCGATCAAGCATCACGCGCTGACCGCGCACGGTGTGGATCGGTGGGAGTGGGGGATCTGGGGGCGGTTTCCGGGGCATGGAGCGAAGAGTCTCTTCTCCGCTCTTCAACCGGCGACGCGGGT
>CAIJFT010000416.1 GCA_903820035.1 uncultured Opitutia bacterium | reverse complement strand
CGGTTCAAGGTGGCGATCGGCGACATGGGCGTCGCCCGGGTGCCGGCCCACCACCGGCGTTTGATGGAGGAGTGGTTCGAGCATCCGCACTACGACGCGTATTGGCAGCAGGAGGACGCCTCCCGGCACTTCGAGCGGATGGACCTGCCGTGCTTCACCGTCGGCAGCTGGTACGACTTTATGTGCGCGGGTTCGGTGGACAGCTTTGTCGGGCGTCAGCACCGCGGCGGCCCCGGCTCACGGGGCCGGCAGCAGCTCCTGCTGGGACCGTGGTTGCACGGCGGGGCGCCGAAACCGAACAAGGTCGGTGAACTGACCTATCCGGAAAATGCGCGCTTCGACGTCGATGCGCACATGCTCCGCTGGTTCGACCATTACCTGAAGGGCGTGGACAACGGCGCCGAACGCGAACCGGTGGTGCGTTATTACGTCATGGGTGCGGCCGGCGAACCCGGGGCGCCCGGCAATGGGTGGCGCGAGGCCGCCGACTGGCCGGTGGCGGCGACGCCGACGTCGTATTTTCTGCAGCCGGGCGGAGCACTCGCTACGACGGCGTCGGCGGCCGGAGGCGGCAGCACGACGTGGCTCGCGGACCCGCTGCACCCGGCGGAAATCAAGCAGGCCGGCATTCCGGTGACCTCGTTCCCCGGCGCGCGTGATGCGCGGAACTTCGAGGCGCAGCCGAATGTCCTCACGTTCACCACCGCGCCGCTGGCGGAACCCGTGGAGTGGACCGGCAGGGTCGCCACGGAATTGTGGGTGACGTCCACCGCGAAGGACACCGACTTCATCGTGCGCGTGTCGGACGTCTATCCTGACGGCCGGTCGATGCTCATCGTCGACTCGATCCGCCGCGCGCGTTATCGGGAGGGTTTCGAGCGGGAACAGCTCCTGACGCCGGGCGCGCTGCACCGGATCGCGTTCGATCTCGGGTGGCTGAGCTTGGTGTTCAATCGCGGCCATCGTATCCGAGTGACGGTGGCCAGCACGGGTGGGCCGTTCTACGAGTCCAATCCCAACACGGGTGCGCCGCTGACCATGGAGTTTCCGGCCAACGCCATCGTCGCCCGCAACACACTGTATCATCATTCCGGTCGCGCCTCGCGGATCATCGCGCCGGTGCGGCCCTGAGCCAACCCGTACCATGAACTTTGCGCTGAAGCTCCGTGGCCCGCTCGTGTCCGCGCTCCTGCTCCTTGCGCCGGCTGGGTTTGGTCAAGTCGCCCCGGAGGCGGCCGTGGAGACGTCGGTGATCAGCCGGCAGCCCGGATACTTTCTCGGCTGGCCGACGCTGGCGCGTACGGCGGACAAGCTGATGCTCGTGTACTCGGGCGGACGCGAGGATCACGTCGACCCGTTCGGGCGCGTCGAGTGGCTGGTTTCGATGGACGAGGGTCGGACCTGGTCCGAGCCGCGCACGTTGGTGGACACGCCGATCGACGACCGTGACACGTCGCTGCTGGTGTTGCGCAATGGCACGATCGTGGTCGGCTACTACGCGTCACTTGCGTATCAGATTCATCTCAACGCGCCCGATCGCCGCATGGCGCGGGTGTTCGGCGCGGAGTTGCCGGCTCATCTTGAACGCTGGCGGCGGGCGGAAACCGCGACCACAGTGTCGGAGCGGGAACGCCTGCGCGGGCCGTGGATGATTCGTTCACGGGACGGCGGCCTGACGTGGGACGCGCCGACCAAGGTGCCGTGTTTCACGCCGCACGGACCGCTGCAGCTCGCGGACGGCACCCTCTTCTATGCGGGGGCCGACGGGAAGAAGGCCGGCGTGTGGTTGTCACGCGATGAAGGGACGACCTGGACCTGGCAGTCGGATATTCCGGTGCGCGCCGGGGAAATGCACGCGATTCAGGCGGCGGACGGCACTATCCTCGTGCAGGTGCGCGACAAGGTGACGACCACGAATGCCGCCGGCGTTGCGGTCACGACCAACACCGGCACGCGGCAAACGGAGTCCGCCGACGGTGGTCGGACGTGGACGCCGCAGCACGATATCGGGGTGCAGGGCTATCCGTCGCACCTGCTGCGCCGCCGCGACGACTCGCTCGTGATGACCTACGGGTACCGCACGAAACCCTATGGCGTTCGGGCCCGGGTCAGCCGCGACCACGGTCGCACGTGGGGGGCCGAGCGGGTGCTCACCGCGGACGGCGCGACCGACGATCTCGGTTATCCCACGACGGTGGAGTTGGCGGACGGGGCGCTCCTGACCGTGTGGTACGAGGTGCCGGCAGGCTCGCGTTTCGCGGTCCTGCGGCAGGCGCGGTGGCGGTGAGAACTGGAACCAACTTTTTATGCCTACCCCTGACTCCGGAATCGGAAACAACGCATGCCTCCGCCGTTGGCGGCGTGGTTCACTCCTCGTCCTGCTGCTCATCACGGCGTGGCCGGCGCTGCGCGCCACCACCGTAGAGGTCGTCGACAACCGCAAAATTTGGGATGCCGGCGCGCATAATGCGTTCACCGACCTCGTGCGCTGGCACGACCGGTGGTGGTGCACGTTCCGCGAGGCGGACGATCATGTCGGCGGCGACGGGGCGATCCGTGTCATTACATCCGCCGACGGCGCGAAGTGGGAACCGGCGGCTCGGCTGACCGAGAAGGACGTCGATCTGCGCGATCCCAAACTCACGGTGATGCCGGACGGTCGCTTGATGTTGAACTGCGGCGGCTCGATTTACCTCGGCACGAAGCAGCTGAAGGGCCGACGTTCGCGCGTGATGTTCTCGGGTGACGGCCGCACTTGGACTGCGCCGCAGAAGATTCTGACCGAAGGTGATTGGCTGTGGCGCGTGACCTGGCGCGGTGACACGGCCTACGGCGCGGCCTATCGTAGTGGATTGGGCGGCAGCGCGGCGCCCGGGCCGGAGTGGGAGCTTAGCATCTACCGCACGAAAGATGGCGTGAACTTCGAGCGCGTGAAGGACCTGGAGGTGCGCGGACGGCCGAACGAAACGACGTTGGGTTTTGCACCCAACGGCGACATGATCGCATTGGTCCGGCGCGAGACGGACGGGTTCATGGGTCATATTGGAACGGCGAAGCCACCGTACACGACGTGGTCCTGGCAGGAGTCGAACCATCGCTTCGGCGGGCAGAATTTTATCCGGCTACCCGATGGCCGCTGGCTGGTCGGCAACCGTGATTACACGAAGATCGTGCCGCAGAAGAAGGGTGGCGCGTCGACGATGATCGCGGAGCTCGGTCAGGATGGAAAACTGACGACGCTCGTGAATTTCCCGAGCGGCGGTGACACGAGCTATCCCGGGCTCGTGTGGCACGACGGCCTGCTGTGGGTCAGCTATTACTCGAGCCACGAGGGCAAGACGTCGATCTACCTCGCGCAGCTGAAGGTGAGGTAAGCGCAGGGCCTCACACGAAGCCGCAGCACTGAGCCGGAACAATTCAGTTCAGGGATGAGAGTTGACGGTTGAGAGACCCATTCCCGGAGGGCGAGTAGCCCGGCCGACCTTGGCCTGGCTAACCCGCCGTTTGGTTTATCTCTCAACGCTCAGCTCTCAACTGCATGATTCCGGCTGAGGGTGCCGACTGCAATTCAACGCAGTAACTCCCGCCAGCGGATCCGGAAGGCGGCGTCGGTGCGGTGTTTCTTCCGGTCCTCGCCGCCGAGGCAGTAGAGCCAGTCGCCGTTTTGCACCAAGCCGACCATTGCGGCGTAGGGCAGGGGTGTGCTCGGCGTGTACTTGCCCGACTTGACGTCGAAGAGATAGGCGTCGGCGACGAACTCCACCACATCGTTGCGGTAGCCGCCGGCGATGAAGATGTGCCGGTCGTCGAGCGCGACCGCGGTGTAACCGCGGCCTGGATGCGGAAGCGGCGGCAACGCGGTCCACTGGCTGGTGACGATCGAGTAGGTGTGGGCGCTGGCGTAGTTCACGGCGGCTTTTTTCTCGGCGTCCCAGCGCGCGCCGCCGAAGACGTAGAGGTTATCCCCAACCGCGGCCGCCGTACCCGTCATCAGGCCGGCCTCGGGATAGTCAGCGAGGCGGGTGGCGGCACCGGTTTTCAAATCGAAGGCGAAAAAACGGCTGCCCACGCGTTCGAGCGCGCCCTGATCGTCGCTGCCGCCGACCACATAGAGTTTCGGGCCGATGCGGCCGCCGGCCGCGTAAACGATCCCCGGCTCAAGGGTGGCGATGCGTTGCGGAACGAGCCCCTTTTCTATTTTCCAAAGGGCGCGATGCGTTTCCTGGCCACTACTGCCACCGGCAAACCAACTGATGTCCGGACCGTGTCCGGTGACCGCGTAGGCGAGGGGGACTTCCAGGCGGCCGGCGGCGCGCCACGTGTTGCGGGCCGGTTCGTAGACCCAGATCTGGTTGAGCCAGGCTTTGACGTCGCCCTGCCACGTTGTGCCGCCGGCGATGACGACGTCGCCGGCGATCGAGGCGGTGATGAAACCCCCGTTGCCGATCGGCAGTGCGGCGAGGCGTTCCCAGGCGGGTGCGGCCGAGAGCGCAGTGGCGGTGAGCAGGAGGGCAATGACGCGGCGGAAGCGGGACATGGGTTTGAGGGAGGGGCGCTTTTCCAAGCGCCCGATTGGAGGGCCGCGGTTGGGAAACCGCGGCTCCAGGAATCACCAGCTCGTCCAACCGCCGTCGACCACGAGGCTGTGGCCGGTGACGTAGGAGGCGCTGTCGCTGAGCAAGAAGAGGGTGGGCCCGACGATCTCGGCATTCTGGCCGACGCGGTTCAGCGCGGTCTTCCGGTTCAGGTCGGCGATGAACGTCGGGTGATTTTTCTGCACGGTCGGGTTCGGGAACGGTCCCGGCGTGACGCAATTGAAGCGCACGCCGGCCGGGCCGTAGTGCACCGCGAGGTAGCGCGCCATCTGGAGGACCGCGGCCTTGCTTGCGCCGTAGTCGATCGGGTTGGGCGCCATCGGGGCGTGGTAGATGCGTGGATCGGGGGCGACGAGACCGTACATGCTGCCGAAAAGCACGATGCTGCCGGAGCCGCGGGCCTTCATCTTTTCCGCGAGGGTGCGGCAGAGGACGAAGATCGGCGTGAGCGCGTGGTCGAAGGTGCGTTGAAATTCCTCGGCGGCGAGCTGCTCCAGCCGTTTGCCGCTCGAGGAGGCGAACGCGAGGTGCACGACGCCATCGGGCACACCGTGACGCGCGACCTGCGTCTCGATCGCGGCGGGCAGACCGGCGGCGTCGTTGACGTCGAGCGTGACCGGTACGGTGCGGGTAAGTTTCTTTTCCGCGACGAGGGCCTCGGCTTTGCCGGCGAGGTCGAAGCAGACGACCTTGGCGCACTCGGCGTCGAGGGCGGCGGTGATGGGTGTGCCGAGGTAACCGGCTCCGCCGGTGACCCAGATCGTTTTGCCGGACAGGGAGTACCAGGGGTTCATTTCGCGGTGTGGCCGCCGTCGACCGGAAGGTTGGCGCCCGTGATGTAGGTGGAGGCGTCGCTGAGCAGGAAGATCACGGCGCCGGCGACCTCGCGGGCCTCGGCCATGCGCCCGAGCATCGTGATGCGGTTGTAGCGCTCGATGAAGAGGGCGGGCTGCGGGGTGTCCGGATTGTAGATACCGCCGGGTGAGACGACGTTGGCGCGCACGCCGCGCGGGCCGTAGTGGGAGCCGAGGTAGCGGGTGAGGTTGAGCATGCCGCCCTTGTGGAAGAAGTAGTCGGGCGCGACCGTCATCGGGGTGCCCTCATACAGCGACAGGTTGCTGCCGACCGTGCCGTAGATGGACGAGATGTTCACGATGCTGCCGGAGCCGCGTGCGGCCATGGCGTCGCCGAAGGTGCGCATCGTGGCGATCAGGCCGGTGGCGTTGACATCCATCGATGCGCGCCACGCCGCGAGGTCGTCGTGCAGGGTCTTCATCGGCCGGCTGACGGCGTTGAACACGATGCCGTCGATGTGCCCGTGCTGCGCGAGCACGCGGTCGCGCAGGGCGAAGAGCGAGGCCTCCGAGGTGATGTCGGTCTCCTCGAAGAGGACGGTCCGGCCGGCGGCGCCTTCCTGGTCGGCGAGGGCCTGGAGTGAGGTGCGATTGCGCGAGGCGACGATCAGCGTGCAGCCGGTGGCGGCGAGTTCGGCGACGAGGGCGCGGCCGAGCAGCCCGGTGCCGCCGAACTGGATGATGACTTTGCCGGTGAGGGAAAAAGACGTGGACATGAAAGCGGGTGTGGCCGGTCGGGCCGGTTTAGATACACCGCCCGCCGTCGACTTCGAGGCAGGTGCCGGTGATGAATTCGGACGCGGGGTCGGCGAAGAAAACGGCGGCGTTGGCGACGTCGGTGGCGCGCCCGAGTCGCCCCAGCGGAATCGACGCGGTGAAACGGGCGCGGTTTTCCGGTGTGTCGGCCGCGCCCATGAACGTGGTGAGCAGCGGCGTGTCGGCGATCGACGGGTTGATGGCGTTGGCGCGGATGCGGTCGGGGGCGAGTTCGACGGCCCAGGACTTGGTGATCATCACGACGGCGCCCTTGGAGCCGTTGTACCAGGTCAGGCCCGGCCGCGGGCGGACCGCGGCGGTGGAGCCGATGTTGATGAAGCAGCCGCCGCCCTGGCGGCGGAAGACCGGCACGCCGTGGACTGCGGCGAGATAGAGGCTCTTGACGTTCACCGCGTAGATGCGGTCGAACTCGGCCTCGGAGACGTTGAGCATCGGCTGGTTCGCGTGGCTGATGCCGGCGTTGTTCACCATGATGTCGAGCCGGCCGAAGCGCTGTAGGGTGGCGGCGACCAGTGCGGCCATGTCGGCGTTGAGCGAGACATCGGCGCGGTGGAAAAACGCGTCGGTGCCCGCGGCCCGCAGCGCGGCGGCGACGGCTTCACCCTTGGTGACGTCGAGATCGGCGACGGCGAGTTTCGCGCCCTGGGCGGCGTAGGCGTGGCAGATGGCCGCGCCGAAACCGGAACCACCTCCGGTGACGAGGGCGACTTGATTGGGGAGGCGCATGGAAGCGGGGCGAGGTGGGCGCAGCCGGCCTGCGCCCGGGAGTTAAAAGGTTCGGTTTGGCCGCGGCGGCCGTCTCACTCGTACGGCGAGCGGGTCGGTGGCTGCAGGTTGGCGGGGAGCGCCTTGATGTGGCCCTGCACGACCTCGAGGCGCTGTTTCACGTAGCTACCGAGGGCGATGACGTCGGCCCCGATGTTGAAGACGCGGTAGCCTTCCGCGAGCATGTCGTTGAACGGCGCGTAGAGCCCGGCGGCCATGCAGAATTTGCCGTGGCGAAGGCACGCGGCGCCGACGCGTTTGCGGGCGGCGACGACCTCGGGCACGTCGAGTTGGCCGGCCTTGCCGATGCGGTGGCTGAAATCGCCGGGGCCGAACAAAATGCCGTCGAAGCCGGGCACGGCG
>CAIJFT010000415.1 GCA_903820035.1 uncultured Opitutia bacterium | reverse complement strand
GTCGAACGCGGTGTCGACCGTGCCGTTGGCGGCGAGCCGCACGAAGTTCTTGCGGGCGATGCGGGCGGCGGTGTTGAGCGGCTGCAACGAAGTGAAGACCCCACCGATGAAGAGCCGGCCGTCCGCCTGAAGGCGGAGGAAGTCGACGCGGTTGCCGGGAAATTCGCTCAGATCCAGGTTGAAGGTGGCGTCGACCGTACCGTCGGCGTTGAGCCGGCCGGCATACTTGCGGAGCGTCCAATCGGCGGCGCCGTTGGGCTGGAAGGTGGTGAATGAACCGCCGGCGATGACCTTGCCGTCGGACTGGAGCACGAGCGTGATGACGGTCCCGTTGGCGTTCGGGTCATAGGCGGCGTCGAGCTTGCCGTCGGCGTTGATCCGGGCGAGGCGGTTGCGCACGACCGGAGTCGTGGTGGCGGTGGAACTGGTGGGGATTTCCTGAAACGCGGTGAATACACCGCCCACGACCACCTTGCCGTCGGATTGCACGACGATTGCACTGACCTGGCCGTTGGGATTCGGGATGAACGTCGTATCGAGGCTACCGTCCGCGTTCAGCCGGGCGAGGAAGTTACGGGAGTAGGTTGTCGCCGTGCTGAGGGTGGTGGTGACCGTGCCGTTGGCCGCGGTCGTGACCGTCGGCGCGCCACCGGGCTGAACGGTGGAGAAGGAGCCGCCGATGACGATCTTGCCGTCGGATTGGACGCCGAGCGCGGCCACCGAGCTGTTGGGCTCCGGATCGAACGCGGAGTCGAGCGTGCCGTTGGCATTCAGGCGGATCAGGTTTTTACGGTTGAGCGGGAGGGCCGCGCCGACCGGCTGGACATTCGAAAAACTGCCACCGACGAGAATCCGGCCATCGGACAACAACGCGACGGTACCGACCTGACCGTCGAACGACGGATAGAATTCGGAATCGATGGTGCCGGAGGGGTTGAGGCGCGCGAGGTATTGGCGGGTTTCGCCGCCGATCGTGGTGAATGCACCGCCGACGATCACCTTGCCATCGGTCTGCAGCGCCATCGCATAAACCCGGCCGTTGAAGTCGGGGTTGTAGCTGTTGTCGACCGAACCGTCGGCATTGAGCCGGGCGACATAGTTGTGCGAGGTGCCGCCAACGCTGGTGAAAGAACCGCCGATCACGACCTTACCGTCGGCCTGAGTCACCGAAACCAGCGTGCGACCACCGGCATCGAGTTCAAAGTTGGCGTCGATCGATCCGTCCGGATTGAGCCGGGCGAGATGGTTGCGCACGAGGGGCGTGGTGCCGCCCTGGGGCAGGGCGCGGGTGAACTGGCCACCGACGACAACCTTGCCGTCGGGCAGCGCGACCACGGCCTCGACCGGGCCATTCAGGGTCGGGGCGAAGCCGTCATCGATCGTCCCGTCGGCCAGGAAACGCGCCACGTTGGCGCGGGCGGCACCCGTGGAGCCGAGACCCCAGACGGAGGCGAAGGTGCCGCCGACCAAGATAGATCCGTCCACCTGCACGGCCACCGAGCGAACGTCTCCTTCGACCCGCGGATAGAACTCGGAGTCGAGGCTACCGGAGGGGTTGAGGCGGGCGAGATGGACGCGATTGGCGACGGATTGGTCGCCAAAAGGCTGCATCGTGGTAAAGAAACCGCCGAGGACGATCTTGCCATCGCGCTGCACCGCGAGCGTGGTCACGCCGTCGCTGACGTTTGGATCGAACTCGGAATCGAGTGTGCCGTTCGGGTTAAGCCGGGCGAGGCGGTTGCGGGTGGTGGCGTTGGTTTCGCCGTTGGCCTTGAAGCTGGTGAAGCCGCCGCCCACCACGACTTTGTTGTCCACGTGCGGCAGGAGCGCGAGGACGATGGAATTCGGGTTCGGGTTATAGGCGGCGTCGAGGGCACCGTCGGTGTTGAAGCGCGCGAGGTAATTGCGCGTGACCGCGGTGGCGGAGCCGTTGGGCTGGGTGGTGGTGAACGAGCCGCCGGCAACGATCTGGCCGTTGGGCTGCAGGGCGAGGGCGAAGACCTGGGCTTTCAGGATGCCGCCGAGATTCGGGTTGAAACCGGTGTCGAGGGTGCCGTCGGCATTGACGCGGGCGAGCCGGTTGCGGGTCGCGGCGGCGCCGGTGGCGTTGGGCTGCAGGGTCGAAAAATCGCCGCCGACGACGATGCGGTTGTCGGCCTGCACGAGGAGGGCGCGAACCGGGCCGTTGGCGTTGGGATTGAAGGCGGCATCGAGCGTGCCGTCGACGTTGAGTCGGGCGAGGTTGTTGCGGGCCTGCCCCTGGACCGTGGTGAATTGGCCGCCGACCAGGAGTTTACCGTCGGGCTGGGTGAGCAGGACGAACACGACGCCGTCCACATCGGGATTGAAACCGTCGGCCGCGGAGGGCGTCTGGGCCAGCGCGGTGGCCAAGGTGACAAAGAAGCCGGCGCCAACAAACAAGGCGCGACGGGCAAACAGGCGGAGAAGCGAGGCGATGGGCATGGAAAAACGGAGCCGACGGAACGGGTTGGCGGGAGTGAGCGGGAAAAGGGAACGGGAAGGTTGGGCGGGCCCCGTGCGCAAGGCAAGCGGTGGGTTGGCCCGCCGGAAGACGGCCGAAACCGGTCGGAAGTGAGAGCAGATCAGGGCACATCCGGAGTCTTAAGAGCCCGATCGGCCCCCGCGGTTCCAGAAAATTGCCGCGTCGACCGGAGCAGGGGCGGCCGATCC